>JAZRIB010000009.1:0-129637 GCA_045645065.1 Candidatus Enterousia sp. | reverse complement strand
GGTCTGGGGTTGGTAATGTGATTTCACCTTCGTATGTACACATATTTTTGATATGATCACCACCATTGTCCGGATTCCAATCAATATTGATTGTGTTGGCTGCACATGTGGCAGGTAATGCAGGCAGGCTGTTCATTACCGGCCCACGACCCCAAAACACCAAAAACTGTGATGCAAAGTGTGATGCAATGTGGTATAATCTATGGGAAAATAAGGAGTTTGGTATGCAAATAAACCTGCGCCATATGTCAGCAATCGATTGCTGGAAAACAATTATTGATATGCACAGCGACTATCATCAAAACCTGAAACATCATAAATACACATATAATCAGTTTGTGCCAAACGATAAACGCATGCATGAATTTATGGAAATTGAAAACCCTACGGCACAACAGGTCAAACATTATCGTGATATCTTTTTAAACGAAATCTATAACGAAAGTGATTTGAAAAAACTGGATAATACAATAGTAGATTCCGTTATCCCCAAAATGCAGATGGCGATAGATGGCAAAATTAAACCACTGACCAACAAATGGGGAATTAAATTACCAGAACAATTGGACATAGTATGCGCATACGGTCGTGGCGGTTCATATTATCCCGGGGAAAAACCTGTGATTCTGTTTCGCGTGTCTGATTACCCAGCAGACTGGTCGCCATACGCAATGTTTATACATGAATTTGTACATCTGCTGATTGAAGAGCCAATTATCATAAAATACAATGTCCCACAAGACCTGAAAGAACGCATTGTTGACCTGATATGTCTGGAAACGATTGGTCGCCCCGTACAGGAATGGTGCAAGGATTCATTTGCCAACACCTATATCACGCCAGGGGCAATCCAAGGCGACCTGGAATCTGCGGTCAAAAAAATGATGACGGACTATAAGACAATAAAACAGCAACAAAATACGCCAAACAGATAAAATGATACGTGATGTAAAGTGTGATTGCCTGTGGTATAATTTTTGGAAAACAAAGGATAATAAAGAGTTAATACAATGAACAAAAAAGAAACATTTGATCGTGCCACCAAACAGGTTATTACCTATGGTCAGGTTATGTCGCACCTGAACAATATCGCAAAACAATCTGGTGTTGACGAGGCTTATTTCTCTTCTGATTTAATTAGCCCAGAAAATAAAAAAGTTGCTGGCTTTAAATTCTCGTCTGTACAGCAACATGCCTCGTTGTGCGAGCTGTTAGAATTATTAGGAATGCGTTTTTATACATATTATAAAAACATAAATTCACAGGTTGGCGAATTACATATAGCCCCAGAACATACCGCAACAGCAAAAAAATTGTTTGATAATTGGTGTTCCTGGATAATTATAGAGCAAAGAATAACAGGGAACAAAGAACTAGACTCAAAATGGTATGAAATGGTTGAACATTCAAGATAAAAAATTTGTATAAATTGTAAATAACTTGTTAAAATGCTGTGTGATGCGTTGTGGTATAATTTATGGGAAATAAAGGAATAAAATCATGAAACAAATACCATATTATCATGGCTCTGCAACCGCGATAACAGACGATTATTTGCAGGCGCCCCAACAACAAACAAAATATGTGAACGGGCAGTTTGTGACAACTGATTTAGAATATGCTAAAATCCGTGCAATCATAGATTGCATCCGTGGCGGACGAGCCAAATTTTCTGACAACAAAATTTATCTGGAACGGTTACAAGGTAATATTATTCCCAGTTTTTATATTTATACGGTATATGAACCAACAGACAAACCGTTTATTCAAGATGGTGAAGATGAATATCATTTAACAGAACAGGTCAAGATTGCCGAAAGAACAAAATACAACACGGCAAAAGAAATTTCCGCGCTAGGCTTTGAAGTTTTCGTATTAGACGAACCAATAAATGAAGTGGGGACCAAAAAAGCCGAAATAATGAATAAAGCAATTCAAAATGGAAAAATTCACCGTATAGACATAGAAGATATCATGCGTGTACCAGCAAAACTTTATCATGGGTCTATGAAAGAAAAAAAAGAGGGAGTCGTACAGCCATTTCTTGGCAACATTTGTGGTGCAATTCCTGGAAAACGTGAAGATATTGTAGCGGTATTTGCAACAACAAAATCCAAGGCAACTGTATACGCTGCACGCCATCTTATAATGGGCGAACACGGAAACTGCTCCTTGCGTAACACAAAAGACACACTGTTTACAACAACAGTTAATCCAAGTATTTCTGGTAAAATCTATCTTTATGAGCTGGATTCAGATGGTTTTATTCTGGATCATGAAGAAGAATATTATTGCCTGACAGAAAAAAAGATTCTAAGAACAATAACTCTGGATGTTAGAGAGGAAATCCGAAAAGGAAACATAAAAATATATGTTCCGAAGGCCAATATAGATTTCTCAAAATTATCAGAACAAGAACGTGAGGAATTGTTCGATAAATTGAAACAAGATATTAACAACTGGCGTCCCTATACCCCAGCGGATATGGATATAACGGCAATGCTGTTAAATCAAGGCCAAGATAGATAAACCTAAGGAATACCTTATGAAGAAAGATACTTTTGAACAAGCCACACAACAGATAGAATCACGCACGTTTTATCATGGTTCTGCAACAAAAATAGATGGCGACTTTTTAGAACCCAAAGAACAATTTAACAGCGTTCAAAACAAACGTGTCGTCGGCGCATTTGTTACATCAGATGCAGATTATGCAAAATTTTTTGCCTTGGTAAAATGCATATCGGGGCGCGGTCAATGTAAATTACATGGTAAAAAAATATTTTTTGAGAGAATATCCGACAGTATAAAGCCAGAATTCA
The DNA here is from genome assembly GCA_045645065.1 of Candidatus Enterousia sp. Taxonomy (GTDB): domain Bacteria; phylum Pseudomonadota; class Alphaproteobacteria; order Rs-D84; family Rs-D84; genus Enterousia. Next base: position 126,815 of record JAZRIB010000009.1, on the reverse strand, counting down.
ATTTGTATACAGTTGTCGAAAAACCAGGCGAAAAATTTATTCACGACAAAGGCACAGAATATTATTCGCCCACACCAATCAAGATATCTAAAAGGCAAACTTGTAATACGGTTGAAGAAATAGAAAAGTTGGGGTATGAAATATACGTGCTGAACGAACCGTTAAAAAATAAAACAAGCAAACAATCCAGTGACAATTCACGCGTTCAATCTGAAATGCACCAAGCAATCGCAGATGGCGCATATCATCGCGTAGATATTGCAAATTTAATTAGGCAGCAAAAATCAAAAAGTATATTCCACAAACTATTTAATTGGCAAAAAGATTAGGTATAAATATGACAGACGAACAGATAATAAAAGCCTTACAAACCATTCTTGATAAAATTCACAATCCTGAAAATGGTATTTTTCAGGAATTGAATTTGGGACAAAAACGTATATTAGAACAAGAATTGGCCGATAAACGCAATATTGATATTCGAGATGTAAGATTTGATTTATCGGGTCGGGAAATTTTTGAACAAAGACTTGGCGACCTGATTTCTTGCACAGGGATGACAAAAGTATTTTTATATATCGCACAAAATTCTGGACTTGATTTGCGTGTCGCGATTACAACAGAGGTGGACTGCCTGAACAACGGACACAGCAACAATGGACACGTGGTACCAGCGGTAAAAATGTCAGATGATCAATATCATATTTTTGAACCACGTGCCAAAAATACCATGGGGCAAAACTTTCAACGGATGTTATCACAACCTGTTGCCGTTGGAGAAAATGTTTTTCATATATTAAACTCTATCAAAGATAAACCATATGAAGTTATTGATATTATTACCGCAGAACAATTAGAACAAATCAAAACAATGGATGATATAATAGAAAAAAGTCGCCGTAAGCAATAATAGGGATTTTGATATGAAACTGAACTGGCAACAGAAAGATTTTGAATCGGATATTGATTTTATTCTGTTTCATCAGACAGACGACACACCAATGTGGTGGAAATCAGAACTATATCGGGCGCATCCGTCATTGGATTTTGATTATGCGCAATCGTTGTCCCAGGAAAAACGATTTGAATACCTGAACGACAACCTGCGCAAAATCAGAAACGACAAACAGGCAGATATCGAAAATTCAATTCATATGTTTGAAAACGCATGGCAACCAATCGCCAGTAAATTAAACGATGCGTATTTGTCTGCGTTTGATATGGACTGTTCAGAAATATTAAACGATATGGTGGGGCTGGTTGGATTGAACCCAATTTGTCCACGTGATTTGTCAGACAACAGTTTTTCCGTCTATTATTACTTTGACCCAAATTATGCAGTGGCAACGGCATTACATGAAATAACGCACTTTGTGTGGTTTTATGTATGGCAATCGCATTTTCATGACGATGAAAAAGAATACGATTTTCCGCACATAAAATGGCTGTTATCCGAATTGGTGGTTGAAACAATTATACGAAATTCTGAAATTGCAAAACTAACACCGCCACCGGAATATATCGCATATAAATATTTTTACAGTATGGATATAGATGGAAAACCGATTTTTGACACGCTACGTGAAATGTATATAAACCGCAAATCGTTTCCTGAATTTATGAAACGCGCATATGAATGGATACGTAAAAACGAACCGGAACTACGTGCCAAAATAGCCCAGGCCGAAAAATAAAAAACTGTGATGCAAAGTGTGATGCAACGATAAAAAAACGCCCAAATGGGCGGTGTTTATTTTGAATGCGTATGTAATGCGATATTCTGATAATTGTTTTTATACAACTGGCGTGCTGCCTCTGATTTTATAACCTCTAATGCACGCGGTTTCAGTTTTAACTGTTCCGGAACAGACAAACCACATGACTGCGCCGCACGCATCAGTTTATTTACAATCTTTTGCTCCAGTTCAAAATACTCGGCATTATCAGGCATGTCTGGAATATCTGTCAGCAATAACAAAATCAAATCACCCACATTGCGTATATTTTTAACAGGTCGCAAATCAATAATGTAAAACCGCCCAGTGGTTGGGTTTATCAACATATTCCCCTCGCACGGGTCGATGGTAAAGTTTGTGCCGGCCAGATGATTCAAATCATCAACCAGCCTGCGATAAGATTTTTGTGGTGCAGATGCCATTATGCGCATCTTTTCAATTGCCACAGCCATCGCATCGGATTTTTGTTTTGTCGTCAATGGTTCTTCGACCAAATCATTTGTTGGGATGCCATCAACCTTTTTACAGACAGACAACAGCACAGCCCCCGACTTCGGGTCTGTTAAATTATACAATGGCTGACCAAAATTGCGGCGACCGTGTATATTATCAACCTTTTGATAGTTGTATGTACCGTTGGATAAATTTTCCCTGAATGCTTTATCAATTTTTACAGTATGCGGCACACGCACAACATAGCGACCAGCATCGTATGTAGTCGCCTCGGTTCCCCGACCAATGGGATGTTTTGATAAGGCACTTAAAATTTCAGATTTATTCAATAATTTCATCTGTAAATCTTTTTTATCTCGTATATTCTATCATATTTTTTATCAAAAAGCTATGTGAGGCTAAGTGTGATGCAGGCGGACCAAATCAACTGTCTGAACCCATTGGAAATCTTGAACTTTTTACTGGACTTGGCATCCCGACAAGGGCTACCCGTTTACTTGGCGCTTGATGGTATACTGGAATAATCCGACAAACCTGTGCAGTTATAATACATCTTGGACGTTGGGTAATAACCTGTACCTTTTGTAAAGTAGTTGTAGATATATGTTCCGTCTGGCATTCTGGCGGATGCACCAGTCAGACCACTGCAGTTATAGAACGTACGTCCGAACATATAGGTTTTTATGTTATTTTCATAATCACCAAAGAACCCCAATGGTATTTCGCCGGTTAGCCCAGTACAATTTTCAAATGTCCCATAAAACATATACATTGCAGGTGTGCCATAAAGATTACCAAACAGCTTATTTGGCAGTGATTTTACAGAACTGCAATTATAAAATGTTTCATAGAACATACTACTTCCGGGGGCGCCGTCCAATCCGCCAAACAGGTTTTCGGGTATCTTTGTCAAATTGTACATGTTATAGAACGTCCTATAAAACATATAACTGATTGGTTTTCCGGTGATGCCCGAAAATAATTTTTTAGGCAGACGTGTGACATTGCTGGCATAGGAAAAGGTTTGATAGAAACTTGGCTGGCTGCCGTCGGCCAGTGTTGGGAATATTTTTCCCAGGCTGCCGATGATTTCACTGATTATGCCTTTGGTTGAAAAGCTGATTGTTGCCGGGTCATAAGAGCTATAGTATTCTGTTGCCTGGCCGGCGAAACGAATTGTTTGTGGTTCGTTGTTGACATATTTATGAGAATAGGGTTTTGTATAAGATGATGTTTGATTGTATGTTTCAACCGTGCCGTCGCCCCAGTCAATGGTAAATGTTCCCTTGGCGGCGATATTAATTTCAAAAGAATCTGTTGCACTTGTTTTTATCGCAAACACATATGGTGGCACCAGTATTTCGTCCCCCGGTTCTGGCTCATCTGAATCTGCGGGTGGTGTATCCATAATTTTTATTAATGTATCAATGGCAGTATCCACGGTAATTGTATTAGCCGCATATTCTGTTGCAAATTCACTGGTCCCATAGTCTGTTTGATTACCCTGCATTTGATTGGCAACATCTATGGTCGTTAACAGATACTTCATATTTGCAATTGAATATATGTCTGCTGCAGAATTGTATGGAACCGTAATATCGTATTTACTGGCAATTGCACTATGTATATATTCCAAGTTTGCTACAGGCGCATATTCGACAGTTTCCGCACTGACGGAACCTGCAACCATCGTACAAACACATAAAAAAAAGGAAACAAGTATTTTTTTCATGTTACTGAGCTTCTGGCAACGGTTGTGTCGGAACCTTTAGACTCCCTGTTACAACATAATCACCGGCCATTTGTTGTTGTGCCCCACTACTAATATCTAGTTTTGTATCTAACCCTTTTTGAACATAAGAAGTAGACGCCAGGTCAGCGTTGCATACAGATGCCATAAATAAGCAACAAAAAAATACAAATAACCGTTTGCTACACACACCCCTCTCCGGCAACATACTTTATTAAAACTATTTTAGCTTAAGCTCATTATAGAAAACTATCGACAATCTCGTCAAACAAAAAAATACGCAAAAAAAAAAAAAAAAAAACGTATTTACAACAAGTTATGCCTTTTTAGACATAACAACAAAATCACTTCTTAATGACTAAGTTCATATAAAAATTGATTCAATAATATCACGTAAAAAACTGTGAGGCGATGTGTGATGCAGGCGGACCAAATCGACTGTCTGAAACTATTGGAAATCTGGGACTTTGGACTCACCTTGGCATCCCGACAAGGGCTACCCGTTTAAAAACGCACCAAACGGTGCGTTTTTTTTAACGATTACGACCAGATTTTCCCAAATTATGTTCAACAACACGAGCAATATCAATGACAGTACATTCGCCACCACTAAAATATGAAAAGCGTTCATTATAACCTGAGGCAATAACTGGCTTACCCGCTGCATGCGGCACAAATACTGTACCCATACCATCAACAAAACCGACACCAATAAACATCTTGGTATGACCTGGAAAACGCACAACCGCACCAGGATTAATAGTTTTGAAGGCTTCCGCGGATGGATTCTGAATCACGGCACCCGGAATACTGTCCGAAGCAAAATACTTAATCAGATGATCCCCGTTATATAACGCCTCATTGCGACCTGCTTTTTTAGCAAATGGACGACCATCAAAACAATTATTGCGGAACTTCATACGCGCCGTCGCATCGACAATTGCATTTGTAACACTTTTATTGCAATAATTATAATCCAAGCCAAATAATTTACCTGGGGTTGCCAAGCGACGATTAATAGAATCAATATCCATCGCTAATTCTTTGGCGGCTGTTTCACCCAGCAATTTACCAATTTCCGCATTAGACATATTAGCCCAATCCACGGCCTTGAACGTCGCTGGGTCAAAATATCTGCGATCCAAGATACGTTCCCCAGAATCAGCATCAATCGTATAAACTGTAGATTCCTGCTGATCTGCAAACTGTTCCTTTGGATCACGACCACAAATTGCCAAAGTCAACAAAAAAGTTGCAACTGCCGTGGCTGGTAATGCAAACTTTCTTGAATTCAAAACCTTTTTAATATCCATTTTCATATCCTTTTTTATTAGCGTACATGTCTTTGAACATCGTGTTGCAATTTATATTCGACGATTTTTGGCACATCAACAACAGTGCATTTGAACCAATCAAAATATTCAAACAACTGTTTTTTATTGCTGGACGCAACCACTGGACGACCACGAGAATCCGCAACAAAAGTATGTCCATCTTTGTCAATATACCCCAACCCCATATACATATAACAATGGCGACCTTTGCGAATAATTGCCCCTGCGCTGATTGTTGCCATTTCTTCTGTGGACGGCTTTTTTACAATAGAGTTTGGCACACTGTCCGCTTCAAAGTATTTTACCAAATGTTTTGCATTACGCATTGATTTGCGAAAGGCTTTTGATGTATCACAACGTTCCACAGGAAATGGAACAGCTTTCAAATTCGAACTACGAAAACGCAATCTAGATTCAGCATCACGATACGCTTGAACAACCGCTTCGGCACAGTAATCTTTTTCATCACCGAACATTTGTTCAGCTGCAGCCGCCCCGGATTTCAAAGAATATATATCCATAGCGTATTCTTTGGCCGCTGTTTTACCAAAGATTTCACCAACACGCTGATTTGTTTGGTACTGCCACTCAATATTTTCGAATGTATCTGGGCTAAAAATAGCACGATTTAATTCAGCATCACGGCTGTGATCATCTGTGACATACACAGCTGCATCTTGACGCTGTTTGAATTTGTTTTCACTGTGAATATTAATCGCCAACAACGCCAACACATATCCCGCTACGGCCGCAGGAATATGAAGTAAAATTTCTTTTTTCAATTTCTTTTGCATTATTCTATCCTTTTTGCAATCGTTATTAATATAGTACGAACATTTAAGTTGTCAACTAGAATTTGACACTGTGATGCATTGTGATATAATTTATGATGATAAGGATGAAACATGACAGACGAGCAGATAATAAAAGGCTTACAAACCGTTCTTGATAAAATTCATACGCCTGATACAGGTATTTTTCAAAATCTTTGCCCGACAGACAAAATCCAACAAACGAATATATTGAACAAAAAACCGCTTTCCAAGAACAATGGTTCAAGCATACGATTATACGGTAAAACCAAAAGGACACACCCATGCGCACACAAACAACCAGCAGATGCTTAATTATACAAGGCGACTGTATTGTTCTATGCAAACACCTGGCGGGTGGTTATTATTTCTTGCCGGGTGGTGGGCTTGAATTAGGCGAAACATTAAATCAATGTATCACACGTGAACTGAACGAAGAAATGGGTGTTATAGAATCAGACATCACTATTCATGATGGCATATTATTGGCTATTGAAAATCAGGGATATGATTCCAAAGGTAATTTCTTGTATGGCATCGAAGTCGTTAAACGTGTAGATATCAACACCACAGAAATCAACAGCCAAGAAGATTTAATAGACTTTGAAAAAGTGAAAATTTCCGACCTAAACGACACAAAACTATTTCCCGTTGCTATAAAAAATTGGGTTATAGAAACCTTAACCAAAAAGGTATAATAATGCATATACTACTGGGCGGTGGTGGCAGTGACAAGCAAACAATTATTTCAAACAAAATGTTTGAACACTTAATAGACCCAACAAAACCAATTTTGTATATTCCATTGGCAATGGAACCACACAGATACGACAGCTGTTTGGAATGGATAAATAGCGAATTTAGTAACATAAAACATGGCGAATTTATTATCGTGCGTTCTGCATCTGAAATCCGCGAACATAATTTGTCTGATTATGCTGCAATTTTTATCGGTGGTGGAAACACATACCGTCTGTTACAACTTTTAAAAGCCAGTGGTGCATTTGAACAAATCCAAGAATATCTGGATAATGATGGCATTATTTATGGTGGCAGTGCCGGTGCCATTATTTTCGGCAACGATATTGACTCTTGCTTGTACATGGATTCAAATGATTCTGGTTTAGACGACACACGTGGTTTTAATATGTTGTTTGGATGCTCTCTGACGGCACACTATACCAATCAAGACGCAAAACAAACGCAAATCGCTACAGAATATTTGAATCAATATTCGCACCATGAACCCATTATCGCGTTACCCGAAGAAGACAGCCTGTACACAAATGGCAATATTGTAAAAATTATTGGCACAAAACCATGGTATATATTTAATCGCGGGGAAAAACAATGTTTTCGACCAAACACAGAATACAACCACGATGAATTTATTTCTGTAATAAACAAACAAAATAAAAGGGGGCATAAACATGGGAATTAAACCTGCGAAGTTAAATGTTGGCGATACCGTTGCGACCGTTTCATTATCATGGGGCGGTGCGGGGTTGTTGCCCGACAGATACGCCCAAGCGAAACGACAACTGGAACAAACGTTTGGCGTAAAAGTGATTGAGGCGCCACATGCGCTGGATGATGCAGAATATCTGTACAATCACCCCGAGGTTCGTGCATCTGACATGATGTGGGCATTTCAGAACCCAGATGTTAAGGCAATAATTTCCAATATCGGCGGTGATGATACAATTCGTATGCTGCCATATATCGACTGGGACATTATCCGTAATAATCCAAAGATTTTTATGGGATATTCTGATTCAACCGTAAATTGTCACATGTGTCATTATGCGGGACTGAACAGTTTTTATGGGCCATCAATGCTGGTACAAATGGCCGAAGCGGGTGGAATATTGCCATATGTTGAACAAAGTATGCGTAAAGTCCTGTTTGATAACACAACAATCGGAATTGTGCCAGAAAACAAAGACGGCTTTACATACGAACGTGTCGATTGGTTTACGCCTGCGGGTCAAACACAGGTCCGCAAAATGCAACCAACAGATGGTTGGCACTGGATTCAGGGTTCGGGTGTTGTTAGTGGCGAACTGTTTGGCGGATGCATGGAAGTGATTGAAATGATTAAGGGGACACAAATCTGGAATCCCGATAATTTCAAGGACAAGATTGTGTTCTTTGAAATTTCCGAGGAAAATCCAACCCCAGACCAAGTGTTATATTGGCTGCGTAATTATGGGGCGTGTGGAATCCTGCAACAAATGCGTGCGATTATATTTGGCCGACCAAAGAATGAAAACAACCCAAAATACGAAAAACGTATTTTGCAAGGCTTGGCGGAATTTGGATTAACCGACATGCCGGTTGTAACACACTTTGATATCGGGCATACCGACCCAATTATGGCCATGCCAATGGGATGCATGGCACGCCTGGATTGTGATAACCATACATTTGAAATCACAGAAAATGCAGTGGTGTAAAATAATGAACCGTTGGACTTTTGATAATGATGAATTGTTTGTGCTGGTACGCAATGGGCGCAAACAGGGAACGTGCAGTCGGTATTCTGACAAAGAACCAATGGCAAAAATTGGTGATGTTCAAGAAATCTATAATAGTTGTGGCGAAACAATACGAATTCAAATTACAGCCGTTCAAAAGTGTCGGTTTTGTGACATTGATGACGCATGGGCAAAAATAGAGGGCGAAGGCGACCTGTCCCTGGCACACTGGCGACGTGTTCATATTGAATTTTTTAACAAATACTTTCCCGATTTCCATGAAACTGATTGGCTGGAATTAAACGAGTTTGTGGTTATATAACCTCTAACTCTATCCCCACAATACCATATTTGGATTCCATTTCGGCATCATAGAATTTTGATATTGCGGACATCAGTGCATTTAGCGATGCGAAACCGGTTCGGGGCATACTGATTTTTGTATCCAGATCTGCAAAACTTTTGGCAATATGCAGGCGCACAATTTTAGCCCGAATATAATCATTACGATTTTGCGCATTATATATCAGCAACATATCGCCGTTGCGCATTCTGCGACGCTTTTCATCATACAGACGCAGTTCAATATCTTTTTCACCCGAACGCACCATTTCATAGTATTCGGGGTGCAAACTCATTGAAAATCTACAATCCAAATTCGGCAGGATATGCGACACATAAAATTCACGCATATCGTCAAATGCTGTGATTTTTGGGTTTAATAAGTCGTCGGGGGCAACCCATGCGACCGATATTTCTTCGGGGCGATTTTCACAGAAATTCAATTCCATATCATCTGGGACATGTACGATATAAAAGTGATGTTCTTCGGCCCAGGTGCCACGTTTTTGCGCGCGTTCGGTGGTTGGGTGACGAAATGCATATGGCACGGGAATTTCAACAGCACTATCCGCCAGCACAGATGCAGATTCGCCCAATTCTTCGGTCAGTTCACGCCGCAGCGCAGTCAAAAAATCTTCGCCATCATCCAATCGCCCGCCAATTGGTCCATAGCCGTGTTCACCATATTTTAACAATGCGACCTGCCCATTACGCACAGGCAAAACATATGCAGAAAAACTGATATCTTTCATCATATTTAATCCTTTTGATTAATTAATTCAATCGCATCAATTGTCACATACAATTTTCCAGACGGCACATACACAGTCGTTTCATCCCCCACAGACAACCCAATTAAAGGTTTCACCAATGGTGTATTATACGCATACAATTTTTCTTTGATATTTTCTGCCCCCAATGGAACAATCCCCAAACGACATTTTGTCTTGATACCTGTATCCTCGCTTTCTTGGGTAACACACACCCAACAATTAAGGCCAACTATATTTATATCCTTAACGGTATCAGTTGGAACAATTAACATACTATCCATGTCCATCATCAAATCAGAAATATATTTTTCTGTCTGTTTTTCTTCACGGGTCAAATGTTCATATGCGAAATTATCATGCCATGTATTTGTATCTTCTGTATACGCAGCAGATTTGTCACAGCGTATATGGGCTAACTTTTCATTTAGTTCACAGATTCTTTTTTTTGTTCTGTCAAAATATTCTTGTGTTACAAAGATTTTCATTTTTATTTATTATAATTCCAATAAAATATCCTTGATACGCGAACGAACCGCATGGTATTTTGTGCGCAAATCCGTTCCTTGGCCTACCAAATGCTGACCAACCGCCGAATTATCAGACACAACCAATACCGCAGACGCCAACTTGCCCATCATTTTCATTGCTTTGAAAAAAGTTGCCGTTTCCATTTCAACCAATTGCGCCCCCATACCACGAAATTCATCCAAATGCGCATATTCACACGTAATACTATCAATTGATATTGGTACTGCGTCTTTTGTCGGTTGTTTAATTTTTGCACAAATGTCTAGCAACCTTGCATTTAATTCAGGCGATGAATATGTACGTTCAAACAAATTCGCAGAATTTAATTTATCATCCAAATATAACGCCGCGCCATTCCCAGATATAGAATACCCAGGTATAACCACATCCCCAATTTCTAGTTCTGGAACCAAAGAGCCAACCGAACCTACAAAAACAAATTCATCACAGTTCACAGAATGACACGACAAACAAAAATCAATTATATTTGGCGCACCAACCTGCAACTGAATATACAGGTACGATTTGCCACCATATTTTATACGATGGGATTTAGAAAATCTGTCTGAATAAACCTCAGATATATCATATGTGGCAAAATCAAAAACTTTTTCGATTGGCCATGACGGCGCAACAAAAATACAATCAAAATGCTCATCAGAAGACACACCATACAACTGATGCAACATATCTGCACAAGAAACATTATTCCGACATGATTCTATTATTTTGTTCATGAAATTCTCCCTTGGGCGCTGCGGTACGATTTACATTCAGAATAGATTTCACCACGTCCCAAACCAGCCAACGAAAAACGGGTTGTTGAAACGACATTTTTTAATTTTGCAACTTCATCCAATGTGAAATATTGCATATCTGCGCACTTGTCGCCTTCACAATTGCGAATTGTGCCGGTGTATTTTGATACCTCGAAAAAGAAATCAAAAGATTCTGTGCGACTGGCCAAATTACTGATTACATGCACCAACTTTATATTTTCAGGTGCAATATCAATATCCAATTCTTCCTTGGCTTCGCGTATGGCGGCATCACGTGCGGTTTCCCCCTGCTCTATATGCCCCGCTGGCAAAACCCACCAACCACCATCATAGTTAAAGAAACCATCATTACGAAAGAACAGTAAGACCCGGTCGTCTTGCTTTATAATCAGGTTAATTACACCCTTAAACAATGCACGTTCTGCCATGATATTCCCCCTTGACTACAAGTAGTATAATATCAGACAAAAACAAAAAAGCAACGTCAAATCAATATATAATTTACTTCTGTAACGTTTCTTTTTCGCGCGCAAAAATTTCATCACAAATACGACCGAATTCAGCCATACTGGTTCCTGTCGCGGTCAGAACTTTGACAAGCGTAAACATCGCCGGCCAATGTGGTTTGCCCGACGGTTCGAAACGCTTGCTGATATTAAACGTAGTAGCATCAAGACCAGAAAAACGCGCTAAACCAGAGCGACTCATCTGATTATTTTTGGCAACAGTATCTATCGCACCCCATACAGCCGAATGCATAGTCATAAACACTCCCTCTTTTTTACGTTATCAGTTGTAACAAGCAATACATTCTTATTATGATTGATATCAAACTTTCAATCAAGGATTTTTTATAAGATGCTCATCTTATTAACAAAACCAATTTAACGACAAAAAAATGCCGACTTTCCGGCATTTTGTCATCTAACCACACATAAAAACACTAGATTTTTTCAAAAAAATTCTTATTACACAAGAATATTATTTATTTGTCAGCCATATATAATTTTGAATACTCTGCCATAACATCAACGATTATCCCCTTGTATCCAAACTTATCCCAGTTATGTGACGCCACACGCAAAGCAGTTCTAAAATCTTCAAAATTCGTTCCTTCCCAATCCAAGAAATATGTAATATTTAATGTTTTTTCGTCCAGCATAAAATTTTGCCATATATCGCCCTGGAACCAACCATACAAATACCCAGGTTTTGCCGCCGCGTCCGGTTTCAAATCACGCAATGCACGCGGATCAGATTTGCCAATCGTATATAAAAAATTAGCCAACTGTTTTGCGATATGTACAGAATTATGCATAATAATTTTTGGTGAAACATCCGTCAACAATTTACCTGATGCGAATTCATATTCACGAACATACACCCCTTCATATTTCAAGATTTTCATCGCAGGAATTTTAATCGGAGAAATTTTTGCAAACGCTTCAACTATGCGTTGTTCGCGCAGGGCAATCGCACGTCCATTATTTAACAAAGGGAATTTGAACACGCGTTCATTATTCAAAATCACAATCCAATTTTTACATCCATATCCAACAACAGTCTTTATTTTGCACTTTTGTCCACCTGATAATCTGCGTACATATCGCGTGTATATATGCGTCTGGGGAAAGCGTATCATTGTGCGCACTTTATCACGCAAAGATTTTTTCCAAATCACACCTGCAATGATATTAGATAAAAAATGTCGCATAATTGCCCCCCTGCAAATTATTCTTGCCCGTCATAAAGCCCTGTTTCGCGGGCCACACGCCACCACAAATCAGAAAACACAGGACGTTGACCACGTGGGAACCACGGTTTCATATAATCTGAATAATGCAACACTGCCAAATTATGTTTCAAATCATCCAATTCTGTTTCTGAATAAATCTTGAATATGCGCGACCCATGGGACAATTGAAAATTATATCGCAACGGCAAGAACAACACGCGTCCCTTTAACGTATAATTCAAGACATCTTGATCGGGGTTACGATATTGGTTTTCGCGTGAATCCGCAATCCATTTTTCGTATATGTTTTCACTGCGAATTTTATCCAAATCCATCAATAAAAAGCCTGAATTAAAATACTTGTTCATACGTGTTGGAACAGCAGCCAACACATTATCCCCCAATTCCAATTCATAAATATCAATCAAATCACGACAGAATATAATATCAATATCTGCATAAATAATACGCGATACATCCGGCACCAGTTTTGGCAACATCAACCGATACCACATTGCAACCGACCAATTACCACGCCAAGACTTATCAAAATCATGATTTCCTTTGACAAAATGAACATCCGACCCCGTTCCTTGGACAACATTACGAATAACATCACAGGCAGATTGGTCAATATCAGGCGTTACGACACAATAAATATCATAATCACAACGTCCCGCCGACGCCATCAACAAAGACTTAATCGTCACAGCCCCCATTTTACAACCACGGTCATCAAAGCAAAACGCCACCGGTATCTTGGTTGGATATTTTTGACGTGGCAACACAGTTTGTCCCGTGCTGGCAATTAATCCATGATAACGAACCCTATCACGATTCAAACGACGTGATGCACGAGTGCGACCAAACAAACCCGCGATTGCTGCGACTGACCTGCGTATTTTTCCATATTTATACATTGGGAACCCCTTTGCGATATATATTTATCCTAGGAAAAAACACATCATAACGCAAGAAAAAACCGCCCCAGAAACCAGGGCGGCACATTTGTTACAACCTGCATCAAAACTCATATCTAAATTTTGCATAACCGGTCTGCGAAGTATAATCTTCACGGGCTTCGATGTCATAATTTAACGACAATTCAACCCCAGCATAATTCATTGCAACCCCAACACCAACTGTATTTGCAATACGTGACAGACGTTCACCATCTACAATATACGAATTTACCCCTGGCATTGTTACAGTTACATTTTGTTTATCTGACATAATATCGTATTTAATCGCATAATGCATTTGTGGTCGCAAAACCATACCATTAACCAACAACACGTCAAATTCATACCGCGTCCCCAAGGATGCTGTCAGATAATCAGAATTTTCAACTTGATTATATACCCCTAATGAATTTGTGTAATCGTGTGAATTTATATGCATATATTGCATTGCGAATTCTGGCGTTATCCCACCAATAAAATCATACCCTGTTGCAAAACGTGCCCCAAAGATATCGACATCATATTCAGACCCAACGCCAACCCCCAGCGCATTACCATGTTCTGTATAATCAGACATTGTATAATTTACAACCGCATTTACATACCAATCACTTGGACGATATTGCCCGTACAAGAACATTGTTGACGCATCAACTTCTGTGTTACGACTGGTGGCACTGACGTCTGAATGAGAATACATAAACCCTGCCCCCAATTTCAGAACATCATTAACCGTACCATCGAAACCAACTGCACCCCCACGGGTGTACCCGTTAAACACATCATTCAACTTAGATTTATTATACAATCCCTGGGCCCATACACCGCCAAAATCAATATTTGCATCACCGCCACTGCGCCCAAATCCAGGGGTCGAAATACGATCTGACACCAACGAAGACACCATATTTTGCGCAGACAACTCAACAGATTGTGCAACCGCGTGCTTTTCTGGATTAATTGCAGATGCCGCCTTTTCAACAGTCAACAAATCCGCTGCCGTACCAGACGCCAAATGTTCTTGGAATAATACAGACAAATTGTTCAAACCACTTACCCATGATTCTGACACGCTTGAAATTACACGTGCTGCATCTGGGGTTATATTGTTCTGGGCCACAATTTCATCAATTGATTTCAAAGTCGCTGTTACATTACTGCCGGACCACGCAACATCATAAATAGGACTGCTGATATCAACATTGTCAAACCCAGCATTACCAAAGACTTTATATGTCCCCGCTGATTCCAATGACAGCTTTAATGTACCGTCACCTGTAAATCCACCTTCGTTTGCAACGTTAATTTGTGCATCATCACCACTGCGCAACGTTGCCAACATTGTCCCATCCAGTGCAATTGCCCCCTGGGTAACGGACGCAGTACCAATATTAAATATTGTTCCCGCCGCAATATTTAACGTACCACTACCGTCAATTCCACCATTTAATGTCACATCATCATTGAAATTCATTGTGCCATCATTAAAAATGTCGTTTGCCACACCATTTGCAGTATTTGAATCAAACTTTGTAACGCCATTAAATGTAATCAAATCATTGTTAAAAATCGCACCACCTGAACCACTGGCAACATTATTAATAAATGTTGTGTCACCATTAAACACAATTTCAGATGTCCCTGTTGTACCATCTGATTCTGCAACTGCGTTCCATATTGCACCACCATCCATTGCGGCGGTATTAGCACTGAACGTTGTTGTACCGTTAATTGTAACTGTTGAATTTGCATTATCACCATCGAACGCACGTGCGACAATTGCGCCGCCATATGCAGACGATTTATTTGCATTAAAAGTATTTGTAGCGCCTTCTGTACCAATAACAAGAGTTGCTGTTCCTATCTGGCCACGATTATGAATTGCACCACCACCTGATTTTACAGCACCTGTATCCTTGGCGTTATTACCACGAAAAACATTCGTCATCGCTGCAATCGTCAAATCACCAGCATTAAAGATTGCACCACTATACCCCGCATTTGACGTGTTATTCGTAAAAGATACTTTTGACGCATCAAAAACTATGGTACCACCGTTGTCTAAGGCACCCGCAGTGCTGGTTGTAGTGTTTCCAGAAAACACAATATTTCCCGATGTATCTACGTTTACGGTTCCTGTATTTTTTAGACCACCACCATTAGAACCTGTGTTACTTGTAAAAGCTAAATTGCCCCCCAACACATTAACGATCCCAACATTTACCAACGCACCATTCAGATTGTTTGTGTTACTGGAAAATGTTGCACCGTTGTTAAATTCAACTGTTGCACTGGCAACATTGTTTAACACAGTACCAATACCGCTATTACCTGAAAATGTTACAGAATCACGAAAACTCAACCCACCCGCTGATTCTCCCAAAAATATCGCAGACGCCCCTGTTGCAACATTATTAGAAAACGTAGCCGTACCTTCAAAATATGTATTTCCCCCTAAAAGAGCCAACGCACCACCGGCTTGCCCTGCTGTATTTCCAGTAAACGCGGCATTACCATTAAACACCATATCCCCAGCCGCCATAATTGCCCCACCTTTGGATGCAGATTCATTTGAACTAAACACTGCATCACTGTTAAATACAATCATACCATTACGATGATTAATTGCACCGCCCCCGGCGTACACACTATTCGTTGATTCTGTCACAGAATTATTATTAAACGTTGTCTTACCAACAAAAATAATATCTGGATTGGTCGCATTACCTAAGCCATAGTTAAATATTGCACCTCCACCGTTGGTATTATTAGTACTGTTACCACTAAACGTTGACGCACCATTAAAAACAATTTTACCCCCTTGGGTAAATCCTGTCCCAGATACAGATGACAACCACCCATTCCCAATTACGCCACCCATACCACCATTGTTCAGTGAATTATTTTGAAACAATGTCACACCATCAAAATCCAGCAACACATCTGGCACATCTTGCAAATAAAAAACACCGCCGTTATTTGCAACACTTGATGCGATATTTTCAGCCGTTAAATTTGTATATGTTATATTTTCTGTAACAACTACACGTTCTGTCAGTGTATCTGCCATTGCTGGCATAATCAACAACGCCGGCAACACAGAAATACCAATCAAGTTATGATGAAAATTACGTTTCATGACATATTTCTCCTTGTGTTTAATGTTCTATTTACATATACAACATCACACCTAACAAATAACTAGGTTAATATTCCACAAAGCATAATTTTATTTTATAAAAACACACAACGAACCACAACAAGCGCACAAACACGCTTACATATTGCCGCACAAAATAAGACTAGAATCTTTGTCGCATTGTAAATTCAGCACTGAATTTATCAAATTCGCGTTGCCATATATTTGAATCACGTCTGGTATACGAAAACGTTAATGTCGGCACAAACCCCCAAACATCAAATTTATTATTAGACATGGACACAGAATACCGTTGTGTGACACTGCGTTCTTGAATATCAGTACGATAACCATCCCGATTTAGAACACTGCGCGCTTTATCGTACATTCCCCAATAAACCGACGGTTCCAAATACACATGAAATCCCCACGGCAATTCCGCCCCAAAACCAATCGACAGCAACGGTTGCCAATATGAATATAATGGCATCGTGGTGTCTTCTCGTGTTATACCTGCATAAAAATTTGCATACATACTGGCACCAAAAGAATATGTCAAACGCATATTACCAGAATACGTATAACCATTTAACCAATCGCCATACACATCATAATCATTTTTCGTTGTACGCAGATATAATCCGCCCGATAATCGGCGCGTAAAATCATAGTTCATATCCAAACGCGCCCCCCCAGACCAATTATATCGTTCCCATCCATACCAACGACGCGTAACCATTGGTGCAAACCAAACATCACCACGCGTCCATACAAAACGGGGTCCTGTCGCAAACCCCAGATACAAATCATCGTATTCAGACTTGTCATAAACATTGGAATAAATACTGACCTCAGATTTCAACCGCCACTGATTAGACAACTTAAACTCATAATTTCCACCCAACGTCAGGTTTGTTCCAATGGCCTGTTCGGGATCGTCCAATTTGCGATAAAAAGTCCCCCACATATGGTTATAAACTTCTGTTCCCCCAGATGCATTGTTCACATTATTATCTGGCGCAACCCCGACATTAAACCATATATTCCAATTTTTATTTTGACGTACAATATATCGATAATAATTCATAACAGACTTAGCATCATCTGGCAAATCCTTGCCCGCCATCGCTAAACGCAAATGATAATCCGCCCGCGCCCAATATCTGGCATGCATATAACAGGTTGCCAATTCGAAACGAACACGTGCTAAATCCGGTTGGTCATCCAGTATTTTTTGATAAATTTTTATCGCAGCATCATAATCGCCCTGCCTTTGCGCAATTTGCCCCAACAAAAACCAGCGTTCTATTTCCAGCGCAACATTTCCCATTTTTGGGGTCATTGTTAAAATCTGTTCAGCGTGTTCCAGGTCCCCCGCTTCAACCAACGTCCCTGCCAATTGCATTGCCTGGGTCGCAGTCATCGTGATTTCAGTATTTTCCCCCTTTTTCTCTATAGATATCTCTGCCGACACAACGGTTGGCAGAAACATCATCCATAAAAACACCCAGCGCAATCGCACAGTGTTCCCCCACAGTTATTTAGTAAAGTCCTTTTGTACACCAAAACCAAATTCGACACCAACTGTCTTTACGCGATCAGGATTAGATGACTGGGACTCCCCGGAATTAAATGGTTGCCCCTCGCGATATGCGACATAACCAACCGCCTCTGTCGGGTTATCGGATTTATTTCCATAGTATTGGATTTCAAAACCACCCTGGCGATGTCCGGTAATGGTATCACCATCTGGGTCAAAGTGATCGCCACTGGTAAAATCATCAACGACATATACACCCGTCTCGGGGTCTGGCTGACCCAGCAGTTGATAATTTGCCTCAATCGCACTGATTCCGTCCACCTTGGTATTATCTGTGAACGATATTGTATGACTGTCACCATTGCTTACCATTTCAACATCATACCAATTAGTGTCTTTAAATGACGCGTTCAGTGTTTCTGTAACCCCAGCCTGGGTCACGTCAACAACCAATGTTGCATCACCATAAATATCCTTCGCGGCAGAAGCAATAATATCATCACTGTTATTACCTTCAATTTCATATCGTACAATACCATTTGCCCGACCATTGAACGTTGTATTTTTCGCAACCTTTTCAACCCTGTTATCTTTATATCCACCATAGATTATGGTTTCTTGGCCCTCTAATTCGGCCTCATCCTCGGTTTGGCCCGCATCTGGTTGCCAATCTTTTGCGTCCATCCGCAACGCGCCAAAATCAGAATATGCTAATCCAACCTCTGCACCATATGTTTGTATATCCATATCAATCTTGTGATGCGTATCTTCTTGCAAGACATCAGATTCTGATTGCCACGCATCTACACGCGCCAATGCGGCATCACGCATACGTTCGGCAATGATATCCTGTGCTTTACTATTAATTTCTTGTTCTGTTGGATTTGGGTTTCCTTTTGCAATCAGCCAATCCTTAGCCTCTGCCTTTTCCTGTTCTGTATAGCCATGATACCCGTGGAATTTTCCATTTTGATATTCTCGCTCTATTTCCACCTTGAACTTTTCTTTAAGATCCGGCAGGTCCAAAATATCGGTCCCTTCTAATTCTATGGCATGGTTACCACCGCCTTCATCATAGTCGCGGTCACCCACCACATCGACA
This sequence comes from Candidatus Enterousia sp., assembly GCA_045645065.1. Lineage (GTDB taxonomy): Bacteria > Pseudomonadota > Alphaproteobacteria > Rs-D84 > Rs-D84 > Enterousia. Next base: position 107,353 of record JAZRIB010000009.1, on the reverse strand, counting down.
TTATCCAGGATATAACTGTGGGTTACAAAATAACTGTTGTATGAATTTTCATCGAAATCGGTACGCTCGAAATCAACATTCATTTCAACCCCGGCTTCACCGTGTTGTTTTATCTTAACCCCATCAATCATATCGTCTTTATTTACGTTAAACACAATTCGATTTTGCCCGCCATCTTCTGGGATAAAGAACATTTCTGATTCTTCTATCTTGAACTGTTTAAAAGTTCCCAATTCTTCATACACAGATTCTGCACGGTCTCTGATATCATCAATCAAGCCACCCGACAAAATTTCATCAATAATATCCTTGATTTGCGCCATTGTTTTATCTTTGAACAAATTATTGTTATGTTCATCGCGCACATATCCCGCCATAATTAACGCGTGTTTGAACTGCTCGTATTCTGCGTCTGATTTTGGTTTCCGGTTTGATTTCCCCAACCAATAATTCATATTAGAATACATACCGTCAACGAAATCCCAGCCAAAGTCACGCTGTGATTTTCTAGTCGTTGCGGCCCTTGATTGCAACGGGGTTGTCCCCGCCCCACCAGACGCGTGCAATTCATCCATTTCGGGCACATCCAGACCCGCCGCCAAATAATTGTTTTCTATAACCTTGTTTCGTTTCATACCATTATCAACACTGGATGTTACTTTTAAATTTGATGCGCGAACCGTTTCATTGACATCAACCGATGGAATAACAACATCACCACCGAATCCCATACCGCCGGTACCACCACCGCCACCAGAGCCCCCGCCACACGCCGCCAAAGCCAAAACTGATGTTAAAACCGTGATTTTTTTCATACCGTTTCCCCTTTTTTAGTCTGTTGTTATATTCTTTCCTAATGCTAGTCTAAAAACACCTTTAAATCAACCACAATAAAAAAATCAGGGCCCCATTTGGGGCCCCAAAACAATCATCCAGCGATTATTTCAACGCACCCAAAATCTGAGATGCAGGGATTGCACCTGGGAATGCCTGATCATTAATAATCAAGAATGGTGTACCTGTGATATTAAAGCGTGTTGCCAATTCGCTAACGTTTGATAATTCACGTGATACAACTTCGCTGTTCATATCTTCGGCCAATTTTGCTGTATCCAAGCCAGCTTCAGCAGCAAATTCCATCAATTTTTCTTGGATTTTTTCTGCTACTTTGCCCTGGTCTTGTTCATCTGCTGGACGATATTCACGTGTGAACACCATATCTACGAATTTCGCAGCCTTAGCATTGTCTTGCATTTTCGCCGCAATCATCGCACGTGCTGGACCATCAGACATTACACCGTGGATAGAGAAGTTTTTGATAACAACGCGAACATCATCACGTTCTTTTAACACACGGTCCAATTCGCCATGTACACGACGGCAATAACCACATGATGCAGCTGTCCAAACATAGATTGTATTTTTGGCTTCTGGATTACCCAAGATTGGTGCATCAACCGCCATTTCGTCACCATGGTCACGAACAAATGTACGAACCAATTTATTCTTTTCTTCTTCTTGTTGTTTCTGCATTGCTTCAACCATTTCCTGCAAGATAGCTGGATTAACACTTGTCAGGTAATATGGCGTATACAGACGACATACAGAACCTGCAATTAACAATACAGATACCAATTTTACGATTTTCTTAGTTAAAACAGAACCAGTTGTTGGTTTTTTTGCATCCGCCTTGACCAGCATGCCGCCGAACAAAAACAATGCAATCGCCAGAACCAGTACCAAGATTGTCCAAATCATGATTTTTCTCCTTCTTCTGTTGAACAGAAAAAACAATAGCAAATTTTTACAAAAGTGCAAGAAATAAATATTCGCTTTTTTAATTTATTTTAAGTATACGTCGCATAATTGGAATTTCTGTACCCTGCTGAATGCATACACTTTCTAAAAACCGTCCCGTCACCGCCAAGTTTAATGGCAATTTATACAATTTATTAATATATGGCGTGGCACATGTCTTACACACCGCCCGCCCCGTACGTGGCGACAAATATTCCAAATCATCCACACACCCACATCCAGAACAGCGTGTCAAATCCAGCGCATATCCCAATTCACGCAACAAACTGATTTCCCAATTCAAATATCCCTGATTTACATCACCCCCCAACCAAGATAACGTTTCATCGTATAACACAGGGTACGGTTCACGTTCTGGCAACAGTGTATCAATCAAAGAAAACGCCGCATTCATCGCCATCAACCAAGATGATTTAAGCATCATCGTCGCTGCTAAATTTTTTTCCACATCCCAATGAAACACCCCTAATTGTGAATCCAGACGTGCATTCCATGACATATTCCCCAATTGCCCAACCAATGGCTTATTCTTTTTTGCGACCACCGCCCCGCGCATCATCCCAACCACAATCCCATAATCACGCGTAAAAATACGCGCAACACCGTCCCGTTCATTAAACGGCCGCAACGATATGAAAATGCCTTCTGATTCCAATTTCATTTTGTTGTACATATAATATATAATAGTTCTGTGTCGTCCAAGAATTTTTTAGGTTTGCTTTTTTTTGCAAAGATTGCTATCCTAAACCACCTGAAAAGGATTTTTATGTCAGCACAAACAAAACGACTGATTAAAAAATTAATTAATTATTCGGGTATATTCTTTTTTATATTAGCCGCCATTATGTTATGGTGGCAACTTCGTGATTATAGTTTAGGCGACATATTTCACGCCATCACAGACATTCCATTACGTCATTTGGCTGCGGCGTGTTTGGCATGCTTGGCTGGGTATCTGACATTATCGTTATACGATTACCTGGCATTAAATTATGTTGGTGGACGCGTTACATGGTGGAAATGGATGCTGGCAGGGATGCTGGGATTTGCAATCAGCAACAATGCAGGCAACGCCGCAATCAGTGGTGGCGCGATTCGATATCGCCTGTATACACGCTGGCGTATTCGTGGTGGCGACATATTCAAGATGCTAACCCTATCAGGTTTGACATATTTTTTGGGCGTTGCCGCAATTGTAGTTGTTGGATATTTTCTGATACCGCACGATAACATTGCCCAATCTGCAGGATTATCTATGGGGCTGGGGTGGTTGTTTGGAATATGTTTGGCATTAATTTTAACATATTTCTTGGTTACAATTATTTTCCAGAAAAAAAACATTAAAATCGGCAATATTTTATTCCAGGTTCCAACACCACGCACTGCGACATTACAAATTTTACTGGGGGTCACAGACAGCATTCTGGCTGGACTGGTATTATATTTCTGTTTAATACCATTTGTCAGTATTCCATTTGGCACATTCATTGGTCTGTTCGTAATCGCCCAGGCAACCGGTATTTTCAGCCAGGTCCCCGGTGGAATCGGCGTATTTGAAACAATATTCTTGGCCGCCCTGCCCGACACAGTCGACAAAGCATCTGTATTTGGGGCACTGCTGGCATATCGTGTTATTTATTATGTGTTGCCATTGATTGGCGTTGGTGGATTATTTTTTATCTATGAACGTTGGTTACGCTCAAAAATGAAACAATGGGCAGCCCAGGCAAAACAAGAATTCACCCAAATTCAGCAAAAGATTAAAAGTACTGCAAAAAAAGTCCGCAAAACAAATAAAAAATAAATACCTTGCGAACAAGATAATGCCATGTTAAAATCATCTTTGTGTATGAAAAACATAAGGGCCGATATAAGTGTTTATCTTATCATTGCTTTTTGTAGTTTGCATGGTGCTGATGGTTATCGTGGCACTTTCCCTTGGCATGGGCATGGACGCCCCATGGGGACAGATTACCTATAATGTTTCATACGCCCCAAACACAAAAGGATTATTATATGTCAAAGAAAATTTATGTGGATGCAGTCCACCCGGAAGAAACACGTGTAGTTGTGGTCGATTCTGCGACCAATCGTGTTTCTGATTTTGACGTTGAAACAACGACAAAACCTCAGATTAAAGGAAATATCTATCTGGCCAAAGTTATTCGTGTTGAACCATCGCTGCAAGCAGCGTTTGTTGATTACGGCACGGGCAAGAATGGATTTTTACCATTTTCTGAAATCCACCCAGATTATTACCAGGTAACACCTGAACAGAAAAAGAAGTTATTGGAATTGGCACACGCCAACATTGTTGACGATGACGACGACCCAAATGACGAAGAAGACGAAGTCGCCGAATATGACGACCACAGTGCGGGCGAAGATAACAAAGAATTTATCAAACGCGCACACGAATTCAAAATTCAAGACGTCATCAAACCAAAACAGATTCTGTTAATCCAAGGCGTCAAAGAAGAACGTGGTCAAAAAGGCGCATCAATGACAACATATCTGTCATTGGCAGGTCGATTTGCCGTATTGATGCCAAATTCACGCAAACGCAACAGTTATGGTATTTCTAAAAAGATTTCAGATAAATCTGAACGTGCGCGCCTGCGTGAAATATTGCATGGATTAAAGATTCCAAAAGGTATGACTGTGGTCTTGCGCACAGCGGCATTTGGTGCCGCACCGGCGGATATTGCGGGTGACTATGATTATCTGGTAAATTTGTGGAATGAAATTCGCAAAACAACACTGGAATCTGTTGCGCCGGTTACAATCCATACCGAAGATTCATTGTTGCGCCGCGTCGTTCGTGATTTTGTCAGCGACAAAGAAGACACCCTGATTATCCAAGGTGAAGATGCATTTGACGCCGCCAAAACATATTTTCAGCAATTATACGGTCGCGCACCACGTAAACAGTTGATTCAATACAAAGACGCAGCCGTTCCATTAATGGTCAAAGCCGGCGTTGAAAAACAATTAGAGGGCCTGCACGGCCCATATGTGACATTGCCATCTGGCGGCTCGCTGGTTATTAATCAGACCGAAGCAATGGTTACAATCGACGTAAATTCGTCCCGCGCAATAAAAGAAAAAGATATCGAACAAACGGCCTTAAACACTAATCTGGAAGCCGCCGAAGAAATTGCCCTGCAATTACGTCTGCGCGATTTGGCGGGTATCGTTGCCGTTGACTTTATCGATATGGAAGACGAAAAGAACAATCGCAAACTGGAATTAAAAATGCGCGAAGTTATGAAACGCGACCGCGCCCGTACCCAGGTTGCAAAAATTAACAATTTCGGCGTTTTGATGTTGTCGCGTCAGCGCCTGCGCAGCAGTTTCATTGAATCTTCATATGTTCAATGTCCACACTGTATGGGTGCCGGCGTCGTTCCATCAATCCAGACCGCTGCAATTATCTTGTTCCGTCATTTACAGGAAAAATTACTGGCTAAATCAGCCCAGAAAATTATTATGACGGTTCCAACGGACGTTGCGGTTTACCTGTTAAATCACAAACGCGCAGAATTGGCAGAAATGGAGGCCAAGTTCGAAACAGAAATCGTCATCATTGGCGATGACAGTTTGATGAACATCGACCAGTATTCGATTCAACGCGTTGCACCGGAACAAAATAAAACCGAAGACTTACTGGGGGCATATGCGCCATCAACCGATGCCCAGCGCAAAAACGCCCGCCACATGGATGCGAAAAAAACAACAATGAACGCACCACGTCGCAAGCGTAAAAAACAACCCCAGAAAAAGCAAAGTCTGTGGAAAAAGATAATCGGATAAAAAAATGCCCCAGTTGGGGCATTTTTATGATATAATACGCACAATGATACAAAGGACTTAATATGGCACAAGATATCTACTATCCGTCTATCACCGAAATATACCGTGCATTAATGGGTAAAAACGGCCCATATGCATACGTACCAAGATTGCACGCTGCCATCCAGAAATTATACGACCAGCCAGGTCAAAAGAATCTGGACGCTGCTAAAAAAATTACCGACAATCCAACAATTCACAAACTTCTTGATGCGATAAACGAATCCAATGCAAACGGTTGGCGCGACAACGAAGACATATTTATGGATATTCAATATGGAATAATTGCAACATTGGTCAAAGATGAATACACACAATTACCGCAATTTACACATCATATAAATGATGAAAAGTTAAAATATGATGTATTGTCTTTTTATGAAACAAAATATAGCAATCCCGAATACATCAAAAAGTTTGATGCCCAACCAATTAACAAACGATTACCCCAGGATGTTCTGGCGCGTACAATTATCCAAATAGAGTTGGACAAACTAACTAACAAAACGACAAGCGATGCTGAAATTCGTACAATTTTGGGTAACCTGCATAAAACAATGCAATTGCCACGCTTTAAAAAGCAAAAAGCCCTGCTGTTGGCATCTATATTTAATATACTGGAATCGAAAATTGAAAAAGAATTATCGAACCCAAACCCCAGTGAACATAAAATAGATACAATCTATTGCTTGTATGCACATGAATTTGCGGATCTCTTTGACGACAAAGATTATGCATTTGAAATCAAAGAAAAATTTAATTCTGATAAAATTCTATCCAATCACAGACGTAAATCAGAACCATCTGCGCCCCTGGACACATACGACAAATTGAAAAAGAAAGCCAGTGAAATGGTCCAAAAACCGGGTGTACAAAAGGCACGCGACCAAGCCGGCGAAATCCTAGAATCAGCCACACGTGCCACCGTTAACGCAATTGATGCCGGTATTAAGAAAATAAAAAAGAAGGCAACACGCAAAAATTTTGACGCCGCAATTAAAACCATCAAATCCAAATGGGACGAATTTATGGCGCAAATTGAAACGCAAAATAAAAAAGATGGCAAATAATCGCCACACCTAAATTGGTCGCGTCACACAAATAATCCCTATTGACTTGAATCCGAAAAATTTACTATGATTTGTACATAAGAATGGATGGAGTCTTTTCAAATGACGCGACACTTTCATGGTGCACTTAATCGTATGGCGTTTTTTACCGCATTTATTGCGGCGTTGCTGATAATGTTTTATCCATTGTTTATGCAAATTGCGATTTCTAACATTTGGCTAAACGGAATCATAATCGGCACATCTTTGTTTGGCATCGGATTGTGTTTTATCGAAATGTTTCAGTTATTACCAGAATACAAATGGCTGAAAAATTACACATCGGGCAAGCGTGGAATGGCACTGCCCCCGCGATTGTTGCGTCCAGTCGCAATAATGTTGCACGGTCGCCCAAAACAAATTTCTGCAAACACATTAAACGGCATGCTGGAAATGATTTTATTGCGTTTGGACGATTCGCGCGAATCGATACGCTATATTACAAACACCCTAATATTTTTAGGGTTATTGGGAACATTCTGGGGATTAATTTTAACCGTTGGTGGCTTTGCAGAATTAATTAGCAATCTAAATTTTTCTGACGAATCCGTATTACAATCTATGCAGGTGGGATTGTCACGACCATTGGCGGGCATGGCAACCGCATTCACCAGTTCGCTTATGGGCTTGGCCGGCAGTTTGATTGTTGGATTCTTGGGACTGCAAGTTCAATTGGCACAAAACGCCATATTTAATGAACTGGAAGAATACATGTCATCGCACACGCGCGTCGCAACCCCATCACCAGACGAAGTAGTCGAAGTTTTACCACAAATTAATTTAGCGACACATGAATTAAGTCGCACAGTAAAAAAACTTGCTAAATCTGTTTCTGATTTAGTATAACACAAAAGTAAGAGAGAGAAAAAATGTTAAATATGCGTTACCGTCACCAAACAAATGCATGGCCTGGATTCGTAGATTTGTTTTCGAATCTGGTAATTATTCTGATATTTCTGTTGATTGTTTTTGTGTTCTTGTGGACAACGACCAGTGTATTTAACAAATCCACTGGGGCGGCGGCTATGGAAAAATTAAAACAAACCAACAACGCCCAGGCTGAACAAATTCAACAAATGACCATGGACGAAGAAGAAGCTAAACGTCTGCTTATACTGGCACGCAACGAACTAGAAAATCTGGAAGCAAGTAATGCGCAATTAACCAACGAATTAAATGAAATAGATTTAAGTATCGAAGATTTAATTACAGCATACGAAAACAAGGTTAATGAATTACAAGCCCAAGGGATTGAAATGCAAGCAATGGTTGCTGAATTAACCCAACAATTAAGCCAAGCAACCTTAGACAAACAAAATATGGCCGCACTGGAACAAGAACGCAAACAATTGCAAGATCAAATGAGTGCCCAACGCGCAGAATTAAATGAACAACTTGAAAAACTGCAAAATGCACTTGACGCAGCTGAGGCTAAATCACGCGACCAAGAAATTCAATACATCGAAATGTCAACACGTTTGAACAAAGCATTGGCCGACAAGGTGGCAGAACTGCGCAATGTTGAACAATATCAATCCGCTTTCTACAAAGCGATAAAAAATGCACTGGGTGACCGCACCAGCCTGCAACCGGACGGCGACCGCTTTATCGTATCCAGCGACATCCTGTTTTCAAGTGGCGCATATAATTTAACCCCAGAAGGAAAAAATCAACTGCGCCTGATTGCGAACGTAATCAAAGACATGGAACACAAAATACCAACTGATGTAAATTGGCTTATCCGTGTTGATGGACACACTGATTCGAAACCTGTAATTTCTGGTACACGCGGATATCGTAACAACACACAATTATCACTGTTACGCGCAACCGCAGTGGTTGACGAATTGGCCAAAAACGGCGTATCACGTCGCCGCTTACTGCCCAGTGGATTTGGTGATACAGCGCCTGTTGCGCTTGGCAATGACGCGGCCAGTCTGCAAAAAAATCGCCGCATTGAATTACAATTAACAAATCGATAGAAAAACGGGGCATATGCCCCGTTAATTTTTTCCTAGACAAATTATTATTTACATATGATATACTGGTAGTACAAAACAAATAAACCAAAGGGGATAACATATGAAAACGATATCAATGATTGCATTGTCTGGTTTGTTGGCATTTGGCGCGGCAAACGCTGATTTTCAACCAGCAACCCAGACCGCTGAATCTGGCAAGGGGGGATTTGTATCCGGCGCAGAAACAATCGCGACTGTAAAACAAGTCATGGAAATGCGTGACGATATTCCTGTTATTGTAAAAGGCCACATTGTACAACGCATGGGTGACGAAATGTATTTATTCGAAGATTCTACCGGCACAATCCGCGTTGAAATTGACGATGACGAATGGCGCAATCAAACAATCACACCAACCGACACAGTCAAACTGTACGGCGAAGTTGACCGTGGTATATTCAAAACAGAAATCGAAGTCAACTATGTTGAAAAATTATAAAAATTGGGGCAAACGCCCCATTTTTTTTTCAACACACAAAATAAAAACCGCAGATAAATCTGCGGTAAATACTGGCGGGATTGACGGGGCTCGAACCCGCGACCTTCTGCGTGACAGGCAGACGCTCTAACCAGCTGAGCTACAACCCCTTAAAGCGTTATGTATAATATATTGTTGATGAAATAAAAGCAAGTACTTTTTTTCAAAAAAATAAAATCCCCATATTGGGAATTTTTTAACGCCCTTTGCGTTTGAAACAACCCAAGGATTCCTTGATTCCAGTGATTATTTTCTTGCACTTTTCTGTACGACGCACAGAACGTTCCCATGACTTTTCCAATAATTCTTGTTCTTTCAGCATTGAACGATGCAACTTGGATGCAGAATACCGCTGAATTTCCACCAACTGATTTTTAGCATTTTGGTCATAATAAATTACTTCATCTTGATACGACATAAAAAATTTCCTTATTTTTATCAAACAACCTCTGTCACGGCACGTAACGCGCCATCGCGCGACAATTGGACGACACGAATTTTTTTCTTCATTTCTGCAATTAAATCAGTTCGATTATATGCAGGCTGGGTATGTAAAATTCTGTCCGCAAATGCAGCATATGCCGCTTCTGCACTTTCTGCATGAATGGTAGTATAAAAATGGTCATGCCCTGTTCCCAACATTTCCCACAACACCGCTGCATTATCTGTTGAAATTTCCCCACCGATAATAACATCTGGGGTCATACGTACCACCAAATCCAACAATCTGGCATAATTCATATCATTTGTTTGTTCCGTTCGCGACAAAACGAAATGAACCCGATTCGCCTGAGGCACACGAATTTCACGTGCATCTTCGACTGTTATCACACGACTGTTTTTATCAATCAGCGTCAGCAAATGATTCAGGAAAGTTGTTTTTCCTGTTGCTGTTGCGCCACTGATTAAGATTGGACTGCCATCATTAATCGCACTCATCAAACGATCATACGGATCATCAGGGCGTACATTTTCACGTGGCTTGACCTGCAACAGTGGCCGTCCACGTGCCAGTCCATAATCAGACAATTGTATTTCGGCGGCGTTTCCACCACGAATATTCATTGCGACACCACCGGTAACATCACGTTCATCATATTGCACATTTGGCCCTGCAATTGCGGTAAACCTGTGATTTCCGGGCAACGTAGCATAAACAACAGGCATCCCATGAACTGGATCAAACGGTCGTTCATAAATATTTGCAACAGTATGAATCAAATCAACCAGGTATTGTTTAGATAATATCTCTGACTGGTACGCCACCCATGGCACACGTGCCCCATGCAAACGCATCCAAACTTCCCCTGCATGATTTATGGCAATTTCTTCTACAAACGATGGTTTATAGAATTCTTCCAATGGTTTCAGCAAAGATTCCAATACAACATTTGACATATTTACATATATTTTATCATAAATCCTGACTTGAATCAAAAAAGTTTATTTGCTAGAATACAAAAAAAGAGAGAACCAAACATGAAAAAAACTATTCTTTTTGCACTTTGTTCTGTACTGGGATTGGCTGCATGTACAAATGGCGACACGCCATATAACACGCGCGATTTTGCCACCGGTGGCGAAGACGCACCACTTTACAACGAACGAACCAGCACATTTATGCAGGCCGACAACCAGTTCGCAAACATTGATTCATATAAACCAAAAACAAACGCAGAAAAAGAACAAACTGCAAATCGCTGGAATACATCACGTATGGAAACACGCTGGCAGGAATATCACGGCACAATGGTTCGCGTTCAAATATTACTTGGCAATTCAGACCTGCGTGAAATGCGCCTGCGCCTGATACAGAATGCCGACGGCATGGATATAAACGGCGACGCACGCTCTGTATTAGCGGCGGTGGCTGATTACGAAATGAAACGCGTTTGCGGACGCAACGCATCCAGTATTGTTATGGTATACGACAAACCATCATTTGATGTAATGCGCCCAACACCATATTTCGACTACAGAATAGAGGCAGAGGGTTCAACAATGCGCGAATACGGATTCCGCTGTATCTATAACAACTAGGCCAACAAAAATTAACACAAAACAAAAAAAGGAAAGTACATGAAAAAACTGATGATTGCATTAGGTTTATGTGGGGTCTTGACCGCATGTGACAGCAATGCCGGCGCACAGAGCGGCGATACTGTCGTTATTAATTTTGCTGGATACCTGGATGGGGTTCAATTTCCAGGTGGCACAGCCGAAGGTTTCCCATTAAAACTGGGCAGTGGTCAATTTGTACCAGGATTCGAAGATCAATTAATCGGCGCAGTCAAGGGCGAAGAACGTGATGTTAATATCACATTCCCAACCGAGTATGTACCAGAACTGGCGGGCAAAGACGTCGTGTTTAAGGTGAAAGTTGTTGATATTATATCCGAATAATTTAATTCATCCCGCTTGTGCGGGATTTTTTTACACAAAACAAAAGGAAAGCTATGACGCATCAATACGCATTATCTAACGAAGAACAAGAAAAATTTAACCAATTTAAACAAATGTCACCCGAAGCATACGAAAAAATATGCAAACGATGCGGTTTGTGCTGTTTGTACAAAGCACACAATTCACATTATACAATCGCAACACGATATTGTTGCAAACACCTTGATACAAAAACCCAGAAATGTAAAATTTACAACAACAGAACATCTTATAACAGCAACGATTGTATATCTGTTGTACCCGATATGGTACTGGACGGAACCATATTACCGCGAACATGTGGATACGTTGAATATGTTTTCGGCCCTGCACCAATAGTTGCCAAGATAAATTGGAAACGTGTAAAAAACGTTGGCGACAAAATGCCTGACGCCAATAAAATACGCCTAAAAGATTTTATCTGGGGATCCAAATTTTGGTACATTCGATAAGCACATATAAAAATTGACACTTTTATCATGACGATATATAATCTGTATCATGAAAAAAGTTATATGCATTTTAATGATGTTTTTACTGGTATTATCTGGATGTGGTGTTAAATCGGCATTACATCATCCAAACCCAGACTATCCACGTTCGTATCCAGTATATTAAAAATCCCGCGCATTGGCGGGATTTTTTTATAGCAATCCAAACTTAGTTATATAATTAAACGATATGCCCAAGATAAAATTACTGCCATAGACATCAACACCACGTGCGCGCGCACGACGATATTGAACATATGGCCCCATCGTCAAATCACCCCACAAATTTGTATCCAGACGTGCAACGGCACTTAAATCGCGTTCTAAATCCGTTGGTACATATATAGAATAACTTAAATATTCACGATAGTATCCATTGGACGAAAATTTCACACCTTCACGAATATCGTATTCCAATCGCCAACCAATTTCAGCCGCCAATTTTGACGTCTTTTCATCCACATACGTAAAATCGTATTCATACACACCGGTTATATACAAACTTTTAATTACCGCATTATCAAACAATGACAAACCTGCATTGGCACGAATAACATTTTGACGTGGCGCATCCCCAGACGCAACAAATTCTGTATCATATGCTGCACGAACCGTTGGACCAAATTTGAATCCAGACGTTTCCCAACAACCATATTCCAAATTACTAGACACTAAAATATCATCTGAATTTTCACTTGATGTTGACGGTTCCCCAGATGGTTTCAGTTTTGTTTCACCATATTCCATAAACAAACTGTTATCCCACTGCAAACGATTTTTCTTGTATTCCAACGCCGTATCAAATACACCTTTGATAAATTCTTGGCTATCCGCACTTAACGCAGAAATTGGCGAATCTTTATATTGGCTGGCGTGTCGAACTGTGGTTTGCGACAAATCCAACCCGATACGACGAACAGACAACACCATACTAGCAGGTGTTGATTCAACAACTTCATCTGCAAATGCACCAAAAGGCAACACGCACAACGACAAAATACATGCTAATTTTTTCACCACTTTCCCCTATTTTTTATACAGGATTATTTCCACACACGCAAAATACCATCTTTATCAGAATATTGCCAGCCCGCTTCACGTACAGCAATTGTAAACGCACCGCGCACAGACACCGGCACATCAAAAACGATTTGATTTCCTTGAACAGACTTTAATTTTACATCGATTTTTTCATCACGACTAATTCTGTTTATTTCTGTCCAATTTACAATCGGTTCAGACATTTCAGCCCACACAACAAAACTATTTGCGTTTTCATCATCTGGCATCCAATTTTGAATTCCATTTTCCGTCAACCATGCACGTGCAGCACTTGCGTCAATAACCATTGTAATATTGGCCGAATATGTTGTATCAGATGTTTGTTCCCCATCTATTGCCGTAGATTCAATCAAGGTATTCAATGCGCTGTTTTTAGTTGTTGCCAAAACATTTTCCAACGCCACGCGATCCGAATATTGCCCCAAAACATCTGATATAATTTGACGTCGTGCCTCATCCATTGCCATATTTTTGGCTGTGGTGGCGGTATCACTGGTAATATTTAATGCGACATTACCACGCAAATCAGCAGCATTTGCATACGACATAAACAACGTACAAACAAGACCCAAATAAAATCTCATACGCATAATCATAAACCCTTAAAAGCGGATATTCAAGCCCACACGCACACCCAACGATTGAAAGAATGAATTAATTTCATCTTTCATTGTATCTTTCCATCCATTATTTCGAACATCGTTAATATATACGGCTTCATAATCAGGCGCATAAAGCTTACCATCATCACCCTTAAAACCATTTAACATATAATTCTCAGCATTATCTTGACCAAATTCTTCTATGTACGCAGACAAAATGCTATTATAAACAGCTTGATAATATTCTGGATTCAAATATGTATCTGCGGTGGCATTACTGACATTATAATAATCATACGTTACCCCCAGCGACAAAGACACTTTGTCTGTCAGTGCCGTACGCCAATTTGCCCCCAATCCAAAATGTATCGCACTTCCAAAATCCCCAGTATCTTCAATTGATTTCGGGTGTTGCCATTCCGTACGATATGGCTGGTCTGCTGTTGCCTTGTACATCGGCAATCCCAACTCAACACGCGCCGTCACAGAATTGTGTACGTTAATATCATACAGCATATCCATCGCCAGATACGGCCCAGTCCACGTCACATCATAAGAGTGCGACACATCAGACTGATGGAAATACAACGATTCTGGCACATCAACATACTGTTCCCCAGACACATTTAATGGAATACCAATAACATCTGCATATTCATCACCGTCCATATCAATATATTGAAATTTTCCAAACGAATATTGCGCGTATGCGTCTTGGGTTCCTGGATTCACAACATGAAAGAACGCAATTGCCGGCCAACATTGGGTCATACCATCAACACTGACGCATCCATCATTTCCTTCGACTGTTGCGATTGTAGAACCGTAATTATTCGTTGTTTCCAACTTGTAATTCAAATGCCGCCATCCGATTGACGGTGTAACCTTAACACGTCCCCATGTAAAGAAATCCTTTAACCCGATTCCAGCACGCAACCCCAACATATCGCCATCTTTGGTTGTACCAATCGACAAAGAATGCAAATATTCTGCATAATTTACCCCTGCTATGGTATCATCTGGCCATTCTGCGTACTTAAACCCACCATTGGTAATATCATCGTCAATCATCGTAGATTCACCCAATTGCATACCATATTCAAACCCAGCATCTAAAACCATTTTTGTATTACCAACAGAAAAATTATATCCCGCCTGAATATCAAACACACCCCATGACAAATTATCATAGTGCAATTTAGAACCCGCCGAATTCATATCAAATTGCCACGTCCCCATTTTATACACCAACCCAGCATCGATATAAAAACCTTTATCCACCCCCCCAGATTGTGCACCCGACTGCATCTGGGAATATTGCTGTGAACGCGATTGATTTGTCGTACGTGAATTCTGGGCATAACGATTCGAATACGATGAATTATATGACGTATTATACCCCGCCGAATTATAACGAGACTGATTATAAGATGATACACCCGCGGTACTGCGCGCAGCCGTATTATTAGAAAACGCAGACGAATTATAACGCGTCTGGGGCGACTGATAACCACCGGTATAGTACGTTCCCGCCGCGTTTGCCGCCACTGGAATCAACACAAACAATGAACATTTGCACAAAAAACCAGACAGTTTTGACATCTAAAATCCTTTCCTTTTTATATCCATATCAGAAAAAATTATATCATAAAAAGGTTGAAAAAGAAAACTCTTATTGCAAGAATAAGACAAGTTTTATTACCACACGCGGTCATGGCGGAATTGGTAGACGCGCAGCACTAAGGATGCTGTGGACAAAATCCTTGGGGGTTCGATTCCCCCTGGCCGCACCAAAAAATCACTTAAAATAATACGATATTGTTTATTGCTTGGTTTATAGCATCAATTTGTGCCGCGCCAAATCGCCCCAAAACCCAATCTGCCGGCGACATTGGCAAATCAAAATCACGCGGATGCCCTATTCCAATGCGAATACGCTTGTAATCACGTCCAATATTCGCATCAACAGATTTTATACCGTTATGCCCAGCACTGCCCCCGCCAATTTTTTCGCGTATATCACCAATTTTCAAATCCATATCATCATGAATAACAACAACATTTTCCAATGGGATTTTATAAAAAGTCATCAACGCCAGAACAGCAACACCACTGTTATTCATATATGTCTGCGGTTTTGCAAATATAACACGACGCCCATCTATGTTAACCACACACGATAACGCATTTTTTTCTTTTTTCCATGTAGCGTCCGCACCAACAATTGAATCCACCGCCATAAACCCGACATTATGGCGCGTATTTGTATATTCAGACCCTGGATTTCCCAATCCAACAACCAAGAAAGGTTTATTTTCTTGCATACCGGTTACTCTTTTTTTTATTATAGTATCACACAAAGGAGCAAAAAATGAAATTAAATTCCATCGCTTTTTTAACCACCACCGCCATTATGTTATCAGCCACATCTGCAAATGCAAATTTATTATTTGATATTTACACTGGTGCAACGGCTGGATTTGGTGCAACGGCTAAATTCGTTCACAGCGACTATCACGAACACAGCGCACAAAGTTACGGTGCTGTAATCGGCGTTGATATACCACTTTTCAGAATCGAAGGCGAATACAACTATCTTGACGGATCTGATACAACAATAAACCTGGCGATGATGAATGCATATTTCAAGATTCCATCACCAATGTTAAAACCATATTTTGGCGCAGGCATCGGTACAACTTTCAATTCAAAATACCAACCAACCCACCAACCAAAGGTTACCATAGATGATTCTATCACATACCAAGGCATGGTCGGTATAACACTGGATTTGCCATTTGCGCCAATCAAACTGGATGCCGAAGGTCGCATCCTGTACGCCAACAATGCATACAAAATCATTGATAAAACCGTTGATATTATGCATTACGATGCGCGCTTAAAATTACGTTACGTATTCTAAACGATAAAATCGGGGTAAATAATGCTGACGTTGATTGATGGAAATTCTTTATTATTTCGTGCATATTACGGCGTACACAGTCGTTTAACCCGCACGGATGGCACACCGACGGGTGCCGTGTATGGATTTCTTAATATGATTTTGCCGATTTTGTCCGTTGCAAAACCAGACGACAAATTCGTATGCATATTTGACGCATCACGTATCACGTTCCGCCAAGACATTTACCCCGAATACAAAGCAAACCGTTCTGAAACACCTGCTGATTTAATATCGCAATCGTACCTGATTCGCGAAGGATTAACCGCCCTTGGCATGCCCGTATTATGTATTCCCGGTGTCGAAGCAGATGACGTCATCGCAACAATCGCACGACAAAATTGTGACGCACCACGTGCCACACGTATTATTACCAGTGACAAAGACTTGATGCAGTTGGTATCGGATTGCGTATTTTTATATGACGGGATGAAAAATCTGGAAATTCACACCCCCCAGGTTCTGGAAAAATTCGGTGTTCGTCCAGACCAGGTTATTGACGTCCAATCATTAATGGGGGATTCATCGGATAACGTACCCGGCGTCCCGGGCATTGGCCCTAAAAAAGCCGCCGAATTAATTAACCAATTTGGCAATCTGGACAATCTGTACGCAAATCTGGATAACGTAAAGAACGAACGAATTCGGGGATTGTTGCGCGACAACCGCGAAATGGCATACATATCCAAACAATTAGTCACATTAAAGAATGATGTCGATTTAGAAAATCTTAATATCCCAGATTTTATATTTAACATCCCCGGCGCATTAGATTTTGTAAAAAATAAAATCGAAAGTAATTCTTTGGCCGCAAAGATAGAAAAACTGTTTCCGATTGAAAAATATAACGCAAATACTGAAACTAATGTGTTTTCATATGCCGCATCCCAATGCGAAATACCAACAGAACCAACCACCCTAACCAAACCCGCAAAGCGCGACATTACATATGAAACAATCACAAACGAAAGCGAATTAGACAATTTTTTATCATCTGTTACCAACAAAATCGCGATTGACACAGAAACAACGGGCTTAAACCCAATGACCGATAAAATTGTTGGAATCTGTATCGCTACAAATGACACCCACGGTGCGTATATTCCAATCCGCCATCGCACCGCCAGTAATGATTTATTTGGCGGGGACACCCCTGTCCCGAATCAATTATCAATTGAAACGATATATAAAAAATTATGGCCAATATTTACAAACCCAAATATTGTAAAGGTTGGACATAACCTGAAATATGATTTTCATATTATGGAAAACGAAGGATGGGACACAACCAAAATCCGACCGTTTGATGATACAATGCTGCTGTCATATATATTACACGGCACACTGCACGGACACGGTATGGATGAATTAGCACTAAAATATCTGAACCACGAAAACATTAAGTTTGCATCACTGTTTGCACCCAAAACCCGTGACGCAGATATGCATTTTGATTCATTACCAGTTGATAAAGCCACCCCATATGCCGCCGAAGATGCAGTTATAACAATGGCACTGTACAACCATATGCGCCCTGAACTGGACGCAAACGAAAAATTGCGCCACCTGTACGAAACTTGTGATTTACCATTAATGCCCGTATTGCTAAAAATGGAACGCAATGGTGTTATGGCCGACCGCCAAAAGTTACAGCAACTGTCCACCGTATTTCATGAACAGTTGACACAACTGCAATCTGAAATATGGGAAATATCTGGACACGAATTTAATATCGCCAGTCCCAAGCAACTTGGCACAATATTATTTGATGAACTGGGACTGCCGGCGAATAAAAAACGTTCCACAGATGCAGAATCATTAAATGAACTAGTTGATACACATCCAATTATTGAAAAAATCCTAAATTGGCGTTCAATTGCAAAACTGGCTGGTACATACGCGGACGCATTGCCGCGCCAAATTGCATCCGACGGACGTATTCATACCACATATTTACAGACCAGCACGAACACAGGACGCCTGTCCAGTCGCGATCCGAACCTGCAAAATATTCCGATTAAAACGACCCTGGGCGAAGAGATACGAAAATGCTTTGTCGCACCCACGGGTCGAACACTAATATCAGTTGACTATTCCCAGATTCAGTTGCGCCTGTTGGCGGACGTGGCAAACATCACAACTTTCCGCAACACATTTAACAGTGGCGCCGACATTCACGAACAAACCGCCCGAAAAATATTTAACATTCCAAACGACGCCCCTGTTCCACGCGAACTGCGCCGTGCGGCAAAAACAATCAACTTTTCAATCATATATGGCATATCATCGTTTGGACTGGCGGGACAACTTGGTATATCACGTAACGAAGCACAAAACACAATCAATTCATATTTGTCTGAACTGCCCGAAATTCGTGAATATATTGACGGGATTAAGAAATTTGCAACCGAACACGCGTGCGTCTATACCCCGTGGGGACGTAAAATAGAATTACCCGAAGCAAAAAATCCCCGTATGCGTGCATACGCAATGCGTGCCGCAATCAATGCCCCAATCCAAGGATTCGAAGCTGACCTGATGCGACGCACAATGGTTGAAATTGATAAAAATATCATTCAACCAAATTCAGACAAAATCCGCATGATTATGCAGGTTCACGATGAAATCGTGTTTGAATGCGACATCGCCCACGCGGATGAATTCGCGAATAAAATCAAGTCTGCAATGGAAAATGTAACGAAGCTGTCCGTGCCATTGGTTGCAGAACACGTTATTGCCCCTGTCTGGGGAAAATAGTTTATATAAAAAACACTTGATTTTTGTGAAAAATTGTTCATAATTGGACACGTTCCTGCTAATAGCAATGGTGCTGTTGGCTATATAAACCATAGGAAAAAACAAAAATGGCTTACTACGAAAGCGTCTTGGTTTTCCGCCAAGACTTGACCGAGTCGCAGGTAAAAGAAAAAGCGGCAAAATTTACCGATATCATCAAGGAATTGGGCGGTAATGTAAAATCCACAGAATTCTGGGGTTTGAAAAACTTGGCCTATATTATTCGTAAAAATCGCAAAGCACACTATGTTTTGTTGAACATCGAATTAGATGGCGCACAAATCGCAGAACTGGAACGTCGTTCACGCATTGACGAAGACGTTATCCGTTTCTTGAATGTACGTGTTGACGAATTGTCATCAACACCTTCTATTATGATGAAAAAGAACACAGAGGAGGCAGAATAATGGCAGTCCGTGCAGCAATTTATCGTAAAAAATCTAACCCATTAAAGGGCAAGGTTATCGATTACAAAGATATCAAAACATTGTCACATTATATCACAGAACGTGGTAAAATCGTGCCATCACGCATCAGCGGTGTTTCCCAGAAAGATCAACGCGCATTGGCAACAGCCATCAAACGCGCACGTCATTTGGGCTTGATGCCGTTCGTTCGCAACAATTTGGGCTAATGCTCTAACTTATAAAACAATAAGGACAGATTATGAAAGTTATCTTGACAGAAAAAATTAACAAACTGGGTAACATCGGCGATACAGTCGAAGTTAAAACAGGTTTCGCACGCAACTATCTGTTGCCAAACGGCAAAGCAATGCGTTTCACACGTGAAAACGTTGCATTGTTTGAAGCAAAGAAAGCAGAATTGACCGCCCGCCAAGAAGCGGCCAAAAAATCAGCCGAAGCAAACGTAGATGCAGTTAAGAATGCAAAACTGCATATGATTCGTCAGGCTGGTGACACAGGTCAATTGTATGGTTCTGTATCAACACGCGACATCGCACGTATGTTAAAAGAAGTTGCAGGTGTTTCTGTTGAATCAGCCCAGGTTATGTTGGGTGCGCCAATTAAATCTGTTGGTGCGTTCGATACAAAAATCGCACTGCACGCAGACGTTATCGTTCCTGTTAAAATCTATGTCGCTCAGACTCAGGACGAAATCGATGCATTGGTTGCAGGTAAAGTTTTGACATTCGGCACCAAAAAGGTAGAAGAAGTCGAAGAAGCCCCAGCAGCCGAAGTTGCAACAGAAAAAACAGAAGAATCAGCAGACGCAGTTGTTGCCGACGAAGCACCAGCCGCAGACGCAGAATAAAACTCTGTACTTTAATAAAAAATCCCGCAAACGCGGGATTTTTTTATTTTAATATCTTTTTTGGATTATTGACATTGATAATACCGATAATCAAGTCAACAAACGCCCATATCGTCACAACAATCCCAGGTATTATTAACAACCAACCAATCGTCCCCATCAGCAACATTGCGACACCTTCGCCATTGCGACCAGCATAAAATTTATGTGCACCCCACATTCCTAAGAAAAATGCCAGCAAAATATACACCAACATTGATTTATCTGCAGAACCCGCCTGGTATCCACATTTTGGACAAACCGTAGCACGATCAGAATGTTTCGCACCACATTCACGACAATAAACCATAGACATCTTAAATCCTTTTGTTTTAATACCCAACATTATATCAAAAAAAAACATTTATTCCTAATTAAAACATATTATAACGTTTTAACAGGTGCTGTTCCAGAAAACAACAACAACTCAAGATTACGTACCGCACTGAAATGGGGAACGATTTTACGTTCAAATAACGCGCGCGCCACATCACATTTCAAACGAACCGAATCAACAAAATCCATATCAGAATAAAAATATTTAATATCTGACAACGATGACATTTGCCCCCCAACAATATCGACACGCATTTTTCCATTAACTTTATACGATATTGCTTTTCTTAATTCTAATGAGCCTGAACTGCGTGTATTATACATTCGAATTTTATCGCCAATCCGCAAACCATTTGGCGAACAGAATAATTTGAAATTTTTATATTCCGCCATTGCTTTGCCATTGATTCCATACAAATCAACCCCACAAGACGATTGTGTCGAATTAGAAATAATTTTTTTGATACGATACTTTTGCAACTCTGGATATCCCTTATCTGTTTTTTTCAGTCAAAACATACAAAAAAACATTCAAGATATCAACAAAAATCCCCCCCAGGAAGGAATTGGAGGGGGGATTTACAGCCAATGCGACACTTGGGTTTATGCCGCTTTTTTGGCATCTGCCAGGATTTCCACAGGTGCTTTTTTACCATTTACCACATCTGCGTCAATCACAATCTCGACCAGGTCTTCATTATCCGGTGCATCAAACATTGGCTGCATCAGAACACGTTCCAGTATTCCACGCAATCCACGCGCACCTGTTTTACGTTCAACCGCCATTTTTGCGATTTCACGCAACCCATCATCTGTTATCGTTAATTTAACATCGTCCATTTCCAGCATCGCACAGAACTGTTTCACGATTGCATTCTTTGGTTCAGTTAAAATCTTGACCAATGCATCTTCATCCAATTCACGCAACGTCGTAATTACAGGCAACCGCCCAACCAATTCTGGGATAATACCGAACTTCACCAAATCTTCGGGTTGAACATCCGCGATATAACTTTTTGATTCACGTTCTTCTTTGGATTCTATGTTTGCGCCAAATCCAATACCGCGCCGCGCCGCCGAACGATTTGCAATAATTTTATTCAATCCATCAAACGCACCACCGCATATGAACAAAATCTTGCTGGTATCCAGTTGTACCGTGGCTTCGCCCGGGTGCTTGCGCCCTGCACCACCAGCCGGCACATTAGCAACAGTACCTTCGATTAATTTCAGCAATGCCTGTTGTACACCTTCGCCGGACACATCGCGGGTCAAAGATGGATTTTCAGATTTACGCGAAATCTTGTCAATTTCATCGATATAAATAATACCACGTGACGCACGTTCAACATCAAAATTCGCATTTTGCAACAAACGTGTCAGAACACTTTCCACGTCATCGCCGACATATCCAGCCTCTGTCAATGTGGTTGCATCCGCAATTGCAAACGGAACATCCAAAATACGAGCCAACGTCTGGGCGAACAGTGTTTTACCAGTACCCGTTGACCCAACCAGTAAAACGTTTGACTTTTGAATTTCAACATTAGACGCAGTTGCCACACTGTGACGTTTATAGTGATTATACACCGCCACAGACAATGTGCGCTTTGCTTCTTCTTGACCGATAATATAATCGTTCAAAAAATTATAAATCTGACGTGGGGTTGGCAACTTGGCAGTATCACGACTGATTTCATTTTTAACATCATCGGCCATAATATCGTTGCACAAATTGATACACTCGTCACAGATGCAAACATTGCGTCCACTGACCAGTTTTTTTACCTCATACACAGCCTTGCCACAGAAACTGCAGAACTGATTATTATTTTCTGCCTGTGTTGGCGTTGATGTTGTTTTATCGTCACTCATTATACTAAACCCAATTATTTACGCTCTAAAATCCCATCGATAAGGCCGAAATCTTTGGCCTCACTCGGGCACATCCAATTATCACGTTCCATCGCATCAAACAGTTCTTTTTCTTTTTTACCTGTAAATTCAGACATCTGTTTGATTAAAGTCTGTTTTGTCCGTTGCATTTTTTTAACGCGAATTTCAACGTCGGTCACCTGCCCCTGGAAGCCCCCCAATGGCTGGTGAATCATAATACTTGTGTTAGGCAACGCAAAACGTTTACCCTTTTCGCCCGCCGCCAACAGGACAGAACCCATAGATGCAACCAGCCCCATACCAATTGTTGAAACCGGTGCCTTGATATATTGCATAGTGTCCATAATTGCCCAACCCGCAGAAACATCGCCACCAGGACTGTTAATATACATTGAAATTTCCGCATTTGGATTTTCAGATTCCAAGAACAGCAACTGCGCCACAATACTGTTTGCCATTGTGGGCTCAATCTCTCCGCCCACCACAATAATACGATCACGCAACAGGCGTGAATAAATATCAAACGAACGTTCACCACGTGGTGACTCTTCGATAACCATTGGTATCAATGCCATAACCAATTCCTTTTGTTCATATTTACGATTATATCACACAAAAACCCGATTCGCGAATTTTACAATATATATAAAATGTTTTTATAAAAATTCAAGCCAACATACCTTTGTCATGCCTATAAATCCAACAAAACATATACCCCCAGGTTATTACATAGATCTGATTGGATAATGCTGGTCAAACAGTAACAAACGCAAATTATTTACCGCATTTAATGTTGGACGTTGTTTTCGTGCACGCAAAACACGCATAACATCAATCCCCAAACGCAACGCGTCAAACAAAGACATATCCTTGTAAAAATTTTCAAACTGCGATGAGGTTTGTGGCAAAGCATAAAAATCTACAAACATCCGGCCCTTTAATTTATATGAACAAGCCTTATAGCACGAACTGAACCCATTGTCTTTAGTTGTATATATTTTAATTTTATCACCAACCTTGAAACATGGCACAACCCTGTACACATTAAACTTTCTGTATGACAACCTCGCTTTTTTATTAATAGCAACCAAATCCAACGACTGGCTAA
Source organism: Candidatus Enterousia sp. (assembly GCA_045645065.1). GTDB lineage: Bacteria > Pseudomonadota > Alphaproteobacteria > Rs-D84 > Rs-D84 > Enterousia. The sequence continues at coordinate 83,066 of JAZRIB010000009.1, read as the reverse complement.
ACGTATTATTACGTTTAACATTTTCAACACGATATTTTTCCATGATAAAAAACCTTATTTTTATAATAATAAATCAAATACAACACTATATTATAAAAATCAATCAAAATATCAAAAAATCCCCCAAACGGGGGATTTCTACAGCGTTTTCTGTAAAAATGGCAATTCTGATATCAACAAACGCAAATTATTTGCTGCGCTTAATGTCGGACGAATCTTCTGCGTCCGCAAAGCACACGCAACATCATATTTCATACGCAACGCATCTATTGCCGACATATCATCATAAAAATGTTCAAGCGAATATCGTGTCTGAGGAATCAATTGAATATCGACAAAAGTTTTCCCATTAATTTTATAAGAATAAGCCTTGCTAATATGCGCAATACTGTTATCTGTGTATAACTTGAATATATCCCCAATTTGAAAGCGTGGTTCTAAACGATACACATAAACAGCATTCCATTTTGGCATTGCGGTCTTGTTTATCCCCTTCAAATCCAGCGTCTGGTGCAAATCAACGCCCTGGGACCTTACATTTTTTACACGATATTTTTCCATGATAAAAAACCTTATTTTTATAATAATAAATCAAGTACAACAATATATTATAAAAATCAATCAAAATATCAAAAAATCCCCCAAACGGGGGATTTTTTTACTTTAACATCTTAGCCACTTCATCGGCCAGATTATCTTCGCGTTTTTCGATACCTTCACCCAACACAAAGAAAGCAAAGCCCGCCAATTTACCATTAGCATCTGCAATCACTTCTTTTACTGTCTTGGATGGGTCCATAACGAATGGCTGTTCTTCCATAACAGATTCTGCATACCATTTATTGATACGACCTTGAATCATCTTTTCTACAACCATTTCTGGTTTGCCCGCTGTTGCCCCAGATTCAACAAATACTTTCTTTTCACGTTCAACCGCAACCGGATCAACGTCTGCGATTGTCATAAATTCTGGTTTGTTTGCTGCAACGTGCATTGCAATCTTTGAACCGATTTCATCAATTTTTGCATCATCACCATTAATTGCAACCGCAACACCAATCTGACCCATACCTGGAACCAAAGCATTGTGGATATATGTAAAGATTTTGTCACCTTTAACTGTTGCGATACGACGCAGGTTCATATTTTCACCAATCGTTGCAATTGTTGCAGCGATATCATCTTTGACCGCGTTCAATGTCGCATCAAAATCACCACCCAATTCCAATGCTTTATTTGCAACATCTGCAACCAATTTCTGGAACTTTTCGTTTTTCGCAACAAAATCTGTTTCTGCATTTAATTCAACAACGCAACCCATACCATCTGTTTTTACAACTGTGACCAAACCAGATGCTGCGACACGCCCTGCTTTGGATGCGGCCTTTACAATACCTTTCTGGCGCAACCAATCTGCAGCAGCCTGGATATCACCATCGTTTTCCATCAAGGCTTTTTTACAATCCATCATACCCGCAGATGTTTTTTCACGCAGTTCTTGAATCAATTTTGCTGTAATTTCTGCCATTTGTGTTTTCTCCCAATGTTAAAATTATAAAAATCTTGTTGCCGTGGGGTGTTCCCCCACGGCGATTGTGTATCGTTTCAGATATTATTTATCAGCTTTTTCAGCCAATTTACCGCGACGTTCGGCGCGTGCCTCGGATGTTTTAGATTTAATCTTGGCTTCTTTTTCCTTGATTTCATCTTCTAATTCATCAGCAGCATCTGCTTTCATATCAGATTCGATTTTTTTGCCGGCTGCGCCACCCAGGCGTTTTTCAATACCAGACAAAATCGCATCCACGAACAGGTCGCAATACAATTGTGTTGCACGTGCAGCATCGTCATTACCCGGTACTGGATAATCAACCATTTCTGGATTCGCGTTTGTATCGCAGATTGCGATTGTTGGGATATCCAGATTTTTCGCTTCACGAACAGCATTCATTTCACGTGGAACATCGATGACAACCATCGCCTGTGGAACGCCGTGCATATCCATAATACCACCAAAGATATCGCGCAGTTTTTCAACTTCTTTGGTCATAACACCAACTTCTTTCTTGGTCAGACCCAATTTTTCTGCGTTTTCGATATCAGCTTCCATCTTTTTCAAACGACGAATAGACTGAGAAACCGTTGTCCAGTTTGTCAACATACCACCCAACCAGCGGTTGTTAACATAGTACTGACCACAACGTTCCGCTGCATCTTTGACAATATCTTTTGCCTGATGCTTGGTTGCAACAAACAAAACTTTACCACCGGCGGCTGCGATTGCTTCCAATGCGACCAAAGAACGGTGCAACAATGGTGCAGTCTTGTTCAAATTGATGATGTGGATTTTATCTTTAACGCCATATACATATGGTGTCATTAACGGATTCCAGCGACGTGTGTGGTGACCAAAATGAACACCCGCTTCCATCAACTGTTTCATTGTAAATGTTGGCAATGCCATGTTTTTATCCTTTTTTGTGTTATTATCCTCGCCGTGTGCAGAAACCCAAATCATATGACTTGGACACAAATTTAGCACAACGGTTGTGTTCTTCGCACGGATGTGCGTGCCCCGATAATAGACCAAACACCACAAAAAATCAAGTAAAATTATAAAAATTCATAAAATTTATCTTACCCCCTTATGTATTGACAACGCTATATTTTGTACTATATTTATATTGGTGTGGGCATGGTGCTCACGGAGGGCTGAAAAAGATGCATAAAGTGAACAGATTTTTATCGGTTACGATGTCTTGTGCCTTGTTATCAGGGTCTGCGAACGCATTAACGATTACACAATCAAAATGCGACAATGATGTTTATCGCAAAAACAATCCTGACATCTGTAAATCATATAACGACAAGACTTTTTCCTTTATGTCTGGCGGTATGATTGCCGGTGGTGCAATTTCAGCAATTGGTGCCACATTAGTATTTATGGGCACATCATCAAACAGCGACAGCACACCATCACAACCGGCCCCAAAAATGGCGACATTATCCGCGTACACCCACGTTGGTGGCGACGTATCTGATACACAATTATCAAACATCATCAGCACCAAAGAATACACAAACAACTTTAACCAATACAACGAAATCCGTTTAGCATATTCACTGGCCCGTGGTTATACCGGCAAAAATTCGACAATTGCCGTTCTGGACACAGGCACCGATGAATGGCACGGACAAAAAGTTACACAAATTGCATCTGGCCCAATCGCCCCTGATGCAAATGTTAACAGTTATAAAATCATAGACAGCGAATCTAACTTTTTACCATTCAACCAAATCGCAACCATCATTGATTCTGCAAATGACGCGAACATTTATAACGCCAGTTGGGTTGTACGAAACAAATATGCAAACCAAATCAAATCCAGACAAGATTTGATTAAAATGACAGATTCTGCATTTATTAAATCAATCGAAACCGCTGCACGTGAACGTGATGCTATATTTGTATGGGCTGCGGGCAACAATGGTCACACACAATCCAGCGCACTGTCTGCAATGCCATTAGTATCCAAAGATATTGTTGGACATTTTGTAAACGTTGTTGCATGGGATAACGAAACAGGCATGTTGGCCGATTTCAGTAACGCATGTGGCATTACAAAAGACTATTGCATAACCGCCCCAGGCACAGGTCTGAACGCAGGATATTCCAGCAACTTGAACGGCACCAGTTTCGCCGCCCCTGTCGTCAGCGCAGCAATCGCCGTTATTCGTGAAGCGTTCCCATATATGCAATCAACACAAATCACAGAATTATTGTTCACAACCGCACGCGATTTAGGCGTCGCCGGTGTTGATGAAGTATACGGTCATGGTATGTTGGATTTAGAACGTGCAACCCGCCCTGTGGGTGCCGAATTAGTTCCAATTTCTGAAAACACAACACGTCCATTGGAAACAGTTCGTGTATCTGGCACAATTGCGAAACAAATCAAAGACCAAAACATAGAAATGGCATTTATTGACGGTTTTGGTCGTGCATTTACAACACAGTTAAACAACAATATCCGCACAAAAAACCAAGGTCGTGGATTTATCAACCTGCGCCAAGACGTTCAAAACGTTGCAGAATTTGGCAACATCGAATTCGGTATGCGCACCAGTGACTTTATCGGTGCAGACGGATTTCTAAGCACAGACGACAAAACACAAATCACATTTATCGCGAACAATGGCGAATACAACATTGGCGATTTCAAAATATTCCAACGTACAGAATTTGGTATCAGCAACCCAAACCCAACCGGTGAATCAATTGTCACAGACATTTCTAATATTTATACTACATCAATCAAAATTGGCGCATCGTTTGGTGATTGGACTGCATCTGTTGCAACAAACGATATGATTCTTGATGGACATATGACATTACGCATTCCAACCGGTCGCAGTGCAAACGGTGCATTAACATATGCAAATCACCAGATTGATTTAGCATCACGCCCAGCAATCGAATATAACATCGGATATAAAAGCATAATGGCAGGATTTGTAGACAATCCATATGGTTCTGATGAATTTTATATCTTGACCCGTGGCAAAATCACATTTTAATGTTTTTACATTTGTCAACAACAAAAATCACATAAAAAAACTTGTCTTTTCAAAATATCCCTTTAACATATAAATATACATATGTAATCGGAAGGGATTTAAATGTCGCGCAAACAAAAAAACAAACAAACCAACACATGGTTTCATCGCTATTTTTGGCGTGGCTTAATTGCGCTGGGAATTGTAATTGGGTTTGGCGCGTGGATATATTTTGCAAACATTAAAAATTCAGAAACCACACATGTTAAACTGAATACCACTGTGCCATCTGAACAAACGTTCCAAGATACAAACAATGCAATATTCACATCTGACAGTGGAATTCCAGAACCAAACAACAACCGTACGCACACAAAAATATCACCACTTGTACTGTCATACCAATGGGAATCTGGGCCATATGCACCAACATTTGCGATGGGGATAAACAAAAACGATTTACATAAATATATAAAAATCAGCCCATTGATTCGCGGAAACTATGAATTATCTGGGCCAAACACAATTAAATTTACCCCCGACGCCCCATGGCCTGCGGATACACGTTTCAACGTTCGTATATCAAAAAAACTGTTTGACAGTGATGTCCAGCCTGATACATATTCAACCGCAATAACAACCCCTGAAATAGTCGCCCACATCGACAGTTTTAATACGTATCACAACAAATCTAATCCGCAGTCAATGATTGCTGTGGCTATTGTATCGTACAACTATCCAATTAATACTGATCACTTTGCAAATAAAGTTTTATTGAAAAAAGACGGAAAAAAACTGAACTTTTCAATCAAATTTGACAGATTTAATCGCACTGCTTTTATTATATCTGAACCGATTTCTGTTACCGACGCGCCCCAAAACATACGCTTAAAAATCAATCGTATTCCTGCGTTAAATGGTGACACATCTACTAAAAAGATTACTGCGAACACCACCATAGACGCCCAAGACAACCTGTTTCGTATCTCTGGGGTGGAATCAATTGTTGCAAATGACACAGAAAACAACACAAAACAATTAATTCTTGTTCGCACCAGCGCCCCATCAGAAAGCGATTTAAGCAAATACGCCACCGCATATTTGTTACCGCAATACCGCGACAATGAAAACACAGAATCTAATTATATATGGTCTGATGATGAAATAACGCCTGATGTATTGAAATCCGCGAAAAAAATAAAATTAAAGGCAACAAAATTTGCTAATCCAACTGGCGTTTATCAGTATGCATTCGCATACAATGTCCCAGACGCAGGCCCACGATACATATATCTGGACATTAAACCACGTGCTAAATCCAACGGTGGTTTTATAATGAAAAACGGCATTCAAACCGTTATGGCCGTGGCATACCCCGAACAAACCGTTAAAATAGCGGGTTCTGGCGCAATATTGAATCTGGGGGGCGATAAAAAACTGGGGATTATCACCCGTGGTGGCGTACACACCGCACATGTAAATTTATCAAAAATAAAATCATCTGAAATCAATCACTTGATTTCTCAAACATACAATGTTTTTGCATCCGACCTAGAATTCAAATCATGGTCATTTGGAACATACGATATGTCGGTTGTATTTCAAAAACGTATCCCATTGAACGTCAAAAACGCCATAGAAACAAACTATGCATCATTAGATTTGGGCGATTATATGGATCGCGTTGCAAATGATAAAACGGGTATATTTATTATCCAGGTTGGCGCGTCTGAAAACGAAGCTAATTTTAGTGACCGCCGCCTAATATTGGTAACTAACCTGGGATTGATACGGAAATTAAATCAAGATGGCACATCTGTGATATTTGTATCGAATTTGGATACTGGCACACCTGCAAGCGATATTGAAATAGATGTATTGGGACGCAACGGCAACGCAATTTGGTCTGGCCGCACAGACACAAACGGTCAAGTCAACATACCTGCTTTGCCATGGAACGAATACAGAAACGCACGCGAACCTGTGGCAATTGTTGCACGTTCTGATAATGATATTTCGTTTATACCATACAACGCAGCATATGCCCAACGTGTTGATTATTCAAAATTTGACGTTGATGGCGCATACACATATTCAGACACCCCATTAAGCGCATATGTATTCACAGATCGTGGCATTTATCGCCCAGGCGAATCGGTTACAATTGGCGCAATAATCAAAAACAATTCGTTCAAATCATTGTCTGGGGTTCCTGTACGCATTGAAATATCTGATGCACGTGGTCGCACAATACTGGAAAAGAACATATCTTTGCAATCAGACGGTTTACTGGATTTAACAACACCAATTGCGACCACCGCCCCGATTGGCGAATACAGCATCCGTATATATTCATTAAACGTACGTGCAAAACCACAAGACATGTTGGGTTCTTCTTCATTCCAGGTCGCAGAATTTGTTCCCGACACATTAAAAATATCTGCAAATATTACCGGCGCATCCGATGAAGGTTGGATTTCAACAGACGCGATATCTGCAACCATAAATTTACGTAATCTGTTTGGCACTGTGGCAAAACACAACCGCATTGGCGCACATGCTACGTTACGCCCAATTCAGTTCAAATTTGATGATTTTTCACAATACACATTTGATATAAATAATATTTATGGCGATTCTGTTTCCAGCACCAGTCCAATTAACACAAAAACATATACATTTGATATTGATGATATATACACCGATAACAATGGCACATCAACCATAGACTTAAAATTCCCCGACAACATCGTATACGGCACATATTTATTGACATTAAATATTAGCGGTTTTGAACAAAATTCTGGGCGTGCGACCACCACGACATTAACAACCCGTACATCTGCTGCAAAATATATGGTTGGATATTATGCAAATTCTGATTTGAAATACATAAATCGCAACGCCAAACGCAGTGTGAACCTGATTGCACTGGATCATACTGCAAACCCTATTATTGCAAATGATTTAACTGCACGCCTGATACGTCGGGATACATTAACCAGCCTGGTCAAAGACTATAATAATTTCTATAAATATCAAACAACCACGCGTGATAACGTGATATCAGAAACAGATATCACTATTGGTAAAAACGGTCTGAATATGACGCTGGACACACATACAACGGGAACATATTTCTTGCAAATCCAGGACAGTAATGAACGCATATTGGCAAACATTGAATATTTTGTCGCAGGCGATGAAAACACATCCTTAACCACAGACACAAACGCCGATTTATCAATCAAACTGGATTCTGACACCTATAAACCAGGCGATGAAATATCCATTAACATCACCGCCCCATATAATGGTTCTGGACTGATTACGATTGAACGCGACAAAGTTTATGCGTCTAAATGGTTTGTTGCACAGACAACATCGTCAACACATAAAATAACAATTCCATCTGAATTCGAAGGAAACGGATATATTAACGTATCTTTTGTGCGCGATATAAAATCTCGCGATATATTTACATCGCCATACACATATGCTGTTGCACCGTTCAGCACAGATATATCCAATCGTACAATCGACATAAAATTATCTGCCCCAAAAATCGTTCGCGATAACAAATTAACAATTGATTATGAAACAAACAAATCAGGCCGGATTATGTTATTTGCTATTGATACTGGGATAATCCAGGTGGCACGCCATAAAATTCCTAATCCAATTAAATACTTTTTCCAAAAATACGCATTAAACGTAGAAACATTCCAAATACTATCATTGATATTACCAGAATATAAAATACTGCGTGAATTTGCGAAAACAGGTGGTGGCGATTACGATGCCACAGATTCAGAATTATCCACAGCATTAATAAACCCTTTTGCACGTCGCGTGGCAAAACCCGTTGCGTTTTATTCAGGTATCCTAGATATAACCGCCAACACCCCTGGGCAAATAACATTTGATATCCCAGACACCTTTAACGGGGCATTGAATATCTTTGCTATTGCGGCAAACGATTCCGCCATTGGCGCACACGATATTGAAACAACCGTACAAAGTCCACTGGTAATATCTGCAACAGCCCCGACATTCGTTGCACCAAATGACACATTTGATGTCAACGCGGTTATAACAAATCTGACTAATCTGGGTGATGTTGCCAATGTTCAGGCTGATGCAATTGTATCAAACAATCTGACACTGACATCATCTGGAACAAATACTCAACAAATCGCAAATGACGCCCAACAACTGTTTATATTCAACGTTCGTGCAGATAACACGCCTGCGCCCGCTGAAATAACAATAAACGCAATGGCTGTAAATGAAAACGGTTTGCCATTGCTTAATCGTACAATAAACACAACATTATCTGTACGCCCAATAACACCATATGTTAACGCTATAAAAACAGGTCAAATTAACAAGCGTGAAATCAAAATTTCTGATTTTCACATTGATATGTACCCACAACAATCAGATAAAAAATTATACATCGCGTCCAGTCCGACAATCTTGACACGACCACTATTTGAATACCTGAATAATTATAATTTTCCATGCACTGAACAAATTGTATCACGCACGATACCGTATGTTTTAATGCCACACAATACAATCATTGGCACAAATTACGATACATCTGCCAAGAAAATCAGTGACACAATAAACACTCTACGCAATCGCCAAAACGACAACGGTTCATTTACATTATGGGGTGGCACCAATGCCCATGACACACAATCCGCCCCAGACACTGTTAATTTGACAGCATATGTAGTAAACTTTATGACATTAGCCAAAGAAAATGGATTCAGCGTACCTGATACTATGTTGGGACGTGCGCTGGATTTCTTGCGCGAATACGCCACAAATACCATCACAGACGAAGAATCTGCACGCGCATTGGCATATGCTATTTATGTCATCACATCAAATGGATACGTATCCACTGGATACATAGATAAATTCCAAGAATACGCAAATGAAAATATGCGCGGTTGGGAACGTGGTATATCTGGCGCGTATATCGCTGCATCATTTGATATGATGAAACAACACGACAAAGCCCAAAAACTAATCGACCAATTCAGACCATCAAAATCTGCAAAATTCAAATATGAAACAATGTTTGAAAACAACGTTGCAAACGATGCTATGTATATGCATATTGCGAATCGTCTGTTCAACAAACCATTAAATAATCTTGGCAATGCAATCAAAGGATATATTAATTCTGGGAATTATGACGCATACACATCTGCACGAATAATTATGGCATTGGCTGGGGCGCAAACATCTTATATAAACACAAACGACATAAATGTTGTGTCTGATGATGAAAAACTGGAATTAACAAACACGGCTGATATTTTGACTGCGACGATTCCACAACATATAAACAAATTAAATATTCAATGCAAAACATGCAAAGACACAACGCTGTATTACGCGATTTCACAATCTGGATTCACCCGTGAAACAGATGATACATCAAACGGAATTGAAATTATTCGTGAATATATGGACTCGAATGGTAACAATATAACACATGCCAATCTGGGCGATATTGTAACCATAAAAATAACCGCACGCGCAACGAATCATTTACCCAACGTTGCAATTGTAGATTTGTTACCTGGGGGCTTTGTTGCCGAAGAAATTTCAGGCCCCGCAACATTTTCTGAAATACGCGAAGACCGCGTTGTAATCTATACAAACCTTAGTCGACAAGAATCCGTATTCACATACCACGCCCAAATAACCGCAGGTGGCACATTTGCCATTGCACCAATACGCGCAATGTCCCTGTATAACCCATCTGTATCTGGCACAGCCATTCCGTCATCTCCTGTATTTCACGTAATTAACGCAAACAATGAATAAAATTTTTACACACATTACTTTTTTTTATCGCCGGCATAAAAAACTGTGTATTTTTGTTGGTATTTTGTTTGTGTTGTATATGGTTATCAAATTATTTTTTACCCCACCATTGCTATCAGACACAGATTTTTCACGCGCATATTACGACAGGAATGGCAAATTAATGCGCCTGACCCTGACCAGTGATGATAAATATCGCGTTTTTTCACCATTGGATGAAATTAATCCAGACGTCATTCGTGCCACTATTTTATACGAAGACAAATATTTTTATTATCACCCAGGCATTAACCCGATACCGTTAATACGCGCCACCAAAAATTATATACATGGCAATTCAGATACCGCTGGGGCATCAACAATAACAATGCAGGTTGCACGCCTAAAAAACAACATCAACACCAAGACTATAAAAGGAAAACTGGAACAAATCGCCACAGCAATTTACATAGATTTATTCTATTCAAAATCAGAAATTATCGAAGCTTATCTGAATCTTGCACCATATGGCGGCAACATAGAAGGCATAACCGCCGCATCATTGATATATTTTCACCACAAACCATCAGATATATCCAACATAGAATCTATTACATTATCAACCATCCCACAAAACCCGCGCAAACGTGGTCTGAACACCCGTGACGGATTAAAAACAATGCAAACGATGCGCCAAAACTTGGTTAATCGTTGGATACAAAAATACGGTAACGACGACACATTGTTAGCACTGGCCCAGATGCCCTTAATTGTTTATGGCATACCAGATTTACCATTTGACGCACCGCATTTTATCAATCATGAAATTGCCCGCGACAATTCTGATTGGCAATCACCATCGCATATAAAAACCACAATTGATATCGAATTACAACGCAAATTGGAACGAACACTAAAGACACAAATTGAATCGCGTCGTACAATCGGCATCAAAAACGCTGCCGCTATACTGGTAAACTATAAAACAATGGACGTTCTTGCGCACATTGGTTCAGTTAATTATTTTGACCAATCTATATACGGACAAAACGATGGCGTTCATGCGCGACGCAGTCCTGGTTCAACATTAAAACCACTTATTTACGCCGCCGCTGCGCACACAGGCCATATACATTCTATGACCCTGCTCAAAGACGCACCAATAAATTTTGGTGTATACGCCCCCGAAAATTCTGACAGCAAATTTTATGGTCCCGTCTTGGCACGTGACGCATTAACACATTCGCGCAACATACCTGCAATCAATCTGGTTCAGAAAATTGGCGCAACAAATTTTTATAAATTATTGACTGAATCAGGTGTATCAAACCTGAAATCCCCATCACATTATGGCATATCTATTGCCCTGGGCGGTGCCGAAATTTCAATGTTAGAATTATCAGACATATACGCAACAATGGCTAATCTGGGCGCACGCCACAACATTCGCACACGAATAGACACACCAAAAAAAACAATCGCGCACATTTTATCCCCCGAAGCATTTTTTATAACACTGGATATGTTGGCACATCCAAAACCACAACCCCAGCATATTCCATACACAAAAAACAATAACAACAACCATATTCTGCATTATTGGAAAACAGGCACATCATCATCATATCGCGACGCATGGACTGCGGGCATATTTGGCGACTATGTTTTAATCGTATGGGTTGGTAATTTTGATGGCAAACCTAATAACGCATTCAGTGGTGCCCGCGCTGCGGCCCCGATATATTTTGCATTATCAGACACAGTTATTGAATACGATAAATCACATGGCAAAGCACCAGAAAACAATAATTTTATGCACGACAATTTGAATATTGCAACAATTGATATGTGCGATAAAGTTGGCGGAATTTCAGGCCCATATTGTCCCAAATCTGTTCCTGCTTATTTTATTCCCGGGGTTTCCCCAATTGATACATCCCCTGTATATCAATCTATCGCTATTGACAACAAATCAGGTCTTCGCGCATGCACAAATAATCCAGACACAACACACATGGTTGTTTACGAATTCTGGGATTCTGAATTTCTGGACATGTTTCGTCGCGCAGGCATCGAACGCAACACACCGCCCCCATTTATGCACGACTGTGACATTGATAATATTAGCATAAAAAACGATGCGCCTGTAATCATATCGCCAACCCCAGATACGACAACAGTTATCACATCAGACCAAAACACACACCCAATAGCATTTATGGCAGTACATTCAAATCCATCATCAAAAATATTTTGGTTTCTGGACAACAAAACACTGGGCACAACTAAATCAGGGGAACAAATAACCTATTCCGTTTCCATTGGCAACCACACTGTACGTATCGCAACAGATGAAGGCACCGGCACATCTGTGGATTTTAGTGTCATAAAATAAAAATGGGATAAATCCCATTTTTATTTTTTATCCGACTTAGAATCATTTTTTTGTTCAGATTTTTGTTCCGTGACCTCATCCGCCGTCGGCAACATTGGACGTTTTTGCATTTTTGACATTGCAATAACCATATCCATTCCGCGCTGTAATTGATAATCCAACGCGTCTTTTTCTTCATCTGTTAACTCTTTATCTGCATCATCAGAATCTTCTTTCGATTTCTTTTTGTCTTTCTCTTTTGCCTGGTCGTTTTTCAAAGAATTCTTAAAAGACGCCTCTGAATATGCACTTTCTTTCTTTTCCAGCACTTCGACCTTGGAATGTAATACTTCTACATCTGGGGTAATACCTTCGTTCTGAATTGAACGACCCGACGGCGTATAATAACGCGCAATAGTTATATGAATCGCAGTGCCATCACCCAATGGTTTTTGTTGCTGTACACTGCCCTTACCAAACGATTGCGACCCCATAACCAGACCACGCCCATTGTCCTGAATTGCCCCTGCAACAATTTCAGATGCCGACGCTGATCCATGATTGATAAGCACAACAACCGGTTTTCCATTGGCCAAATCACCAGGTTTTGCAAAATTACGTTCAATATCTGTTTTATTTTTTCCACGCGTTGAAACAATTTCGCCCCCATCCAAGAACGCATCAGACACATCAATCGCCGCAGTCAAATAACCACCTGGATTGTTACGCACATCCAATACATATCCGACAACATCTTTCTTTTCCAGCTCATTCAACGCTTTTTTCAAATCACGCGCTGTTGTTACACCAAAATCAGAAATTCTGATATAACCAATTTTCGGTGTATCTTTGTCGTCTGGATCTGCATCCGCCATTGTTTTTACAGCATATTTAACAGATTCCACCTTAATAATTGCGCGTTTCAAGGTTAATGTTTTTTCTTCGCCATCTGAAATTATTGTTAATTTAACCTTGGTTCCTGGCCGTCCTTTCATTTTCTTGACCGCCTGATTCAAGGTCAAATCAAAGACCTGTTCGCCATCAATATGCGTGATAAAGTCACCCGCCTTGATTCCTGCTTTATCCGCCGGGGTGTCATCAATTGGTGAAATTACACGCACAGCCCCCCTGTCACTGGTAATCTGAATACCTAATCCACCAAATTCCCCCTGAGATTTATCGTTAAATTCCTTGAAATCATCCGCCGACAGATACGAAGAATGTGGATCTAATGCCCCCAGCATTCCATTCATTGCCGCTTCTAGCATCTTTTTTTCATCTGCTTCTTCGACAAAACTGTCACGCGCTACTTCAAACACCAGTGCCAATTTCTTTAATTCTTCGTAAATCTGTTCATCGGTCAGATGCACAACAGGCTCTTCCTTTTTTTTATTTTTTGGTGCCGCATCCGCCAGCACTGGAATCGCCAAAAACGCTAAAATCATCAGTTTTTTCAACATGTAATCCACCCTTTTCTGTTTTTCAGGATAAAGCATAGCCCAAATCCCCCCTACATTCAACACGATTTTATAAAAAAGAACAAAAAACTTGACAAATCGTTTTTAAGGGCTATATCTTATATAACAAATAAAGAGGTGTAATATGTCACCACGCAAACCAAAACAAACGATAAAACAACAAATTATACAAAAACACAGTGAATTGGATGAAAGTTTTGACAATTTTTCGTCCACAAAACGCACGTGTAATTTGTATTGGTTGCGCCGACAAATTGCAGTCGAAGAACCTAAAGTTCTGTATCCCGGACATCAAAAAGATTTAGACGACACAAATATGGCAAACATCGCCGTTGCATACGATTACATAATTGAAAACGCAAAAAAACCGATAACCCTCGAAGAAGTTTGTCATATCCATCACACACTGTGCAAAAACACACACCTTGAAGGGTTCGGCTTTCGCACCACAACCGCCAGATTACAAATTAATGTAAATGGCGTTCCATATCGTGCGCCCGACAGTTATGACATAGAATATAATTTACGCCAAATTATATACAATTTGAATACCAACAAACAAGACGTCTTTACACGTGCATACAACATACATTATGATTTAATTATGTTACAGCCCTTTAATGACTTTAACAAACGCACAGCGCGCCTTATTATGAATTGGGTATTATTACAAAACGGATATCGCCCAATTGCATTCAACAAACGCGAAGACAAACACGCATATATCCAGGCCATTTGTGATCGCGCAAACGGTGACAAACGCGCATACACGGAATATATGTCAAAATGTCAACTAAGAACACAAAAAAGCATTTTGAAACACCTGCGTGATTCAAAAATATATTAGTCCAAGGAAAATATGAGTAACACACTAGAAAATCTTATACATGGTCGTGAAACGTACATTGCCGATTTTGGCCCTGGGTTTGTTATGAAACGCCCACTGCCTACGTTGGGGGACAACGCACGTAATCAATGGTTAAAAAAGCAACATCGTACCAAAGAAATTATTGATGCTATCCATGCTGTTGGTAATCCACGCTATAATATATCACGTATGAGTTTTATCAAAGATGACGAATATCAATTACTAGAAGAACGCGCGCCTGGCGAACATTTAACTGCGGAACTGTTCCAGACCCTGTCTCGTCGTCAACGTTACGAAATCATTGATGGTATTGCAGCATTTTTGGTTGATATGAATGAACTGAAACCAATCCAGGATATTCAACCACATAAAATTGCCCAAGACATAAAATTTGATCGTCTGGATAAATTTATTGAAAACAAAATGCACAAATGGTTCAACCCAACCGAAGTCCGTTTCATGGCAAAAATTCGTGATAATGTTGGCGCATTTGAATACGAAACACGTCCGGCGTGGTCACACTGTGATTTGAATTCCGGTAATGTTTTATACGATCCAAACACCAGCACACTGTCATTTATTGACTTTGCCGAAGCAAATTATAACTTTATCTATCGCGACATATTTGCACCACTGCAAATTGAACTGAACATTTGCAAACCTGTATATGAAACCTATTGTCGTCTGCACAATGACGAACTGTATTCTATGCCTGGGGTTCGCAATGAAAACCTGCGAATGATTATGAAATATCGCATTATGGCGGTGATATTGCGTCGCTTTATTAAGGCGTCTGATGATTTACGCACAAACGCAACCAGCGCAAAAAGCATCACTAACAACACAAACAAAATCGAATTTATGCGCAGACAAATTTTCAGTATATATGAACTGGAAAATCAATTTTCCAAATAAAAATACTTTTGATAACGTGTCCAAATTTTTATATTATATATCCTATGAAACAATTAACCGATACAGATATTTATAAAATGATTGGCGCAGAATTCACACCAGACGATGCGCACACACGCAAAAATGTACGCAGTGAACTGCACCTGTCACGCCGTATTCCACAAAATCCCACCGTACCAAAACACAGCACACTGGATTTACACCAATACACCGTCGAAGAAGCATGGACCGCAATAATGGACTTAGCCAAATCTGGCACACGCACCGCATGCATTATCACCGGTGCCAGTGGCATACTGCGCCAAAAATTCCCCCAATGGGCAACAGACAGTATTTTGTCGCCATATATTGTATCATTTACCCCTATTAATAACGGCAGTTTTTCTGTTAAATTCGTCCGGGCAAAATAACACCGTTTTCGCGTCCTGGGGACATATCAGTCATTGAATACGAACGTCCCAAACGATTTTCCCTATACAGCGGATCAAATGGTTGATTATTATACATTATTGCATAATGCAAATGTGGCCCTGTACTGACCCCTGTATTACCAACAGTACCAATTTGACATCCCGATTGAATTGTATCGCCAACATTAACCCCACGTTCGTTAAGGTGGCAATATTTCGTAACAAATCCATTTCCATGGTCTATTTCCAGTCCCAAACCACACGCGCCACCCGGCGTCCCAGCCACACGTCCCATTGCCGGCGCATACACAGGCGTTCCCTTTGGTGCAGACAAATCAATCCCAGAATGCCATGTTGATGCACCGTCTGTGGGTGCTTTGCGTGGGCCAAAATCAGATGTAACAATCAAATTTCCGTCTAATGGTGCCTGGACTGGAACAGAATTTGAAAAATCAACAATATCACTGTGATATTTACACACCCGTTGTTCGGCTGGCTGATATACTGCTAAATTTGGCAACGTATCAGCCGAAACAGTTGGATGCGTTTCTGACTGTGTCCTGGGTGGAACTGTTTGCATGTTATGTATTTGATTCAGAATATACGCATTCCCTGCAATTGTATTTTGATTACTCATTTGTTGCATTTGTTTAACTGTAATTCCCCGATACGGACACCCAGAAATACAAACGCCATTCGAATCAAACTTGGTTTCAAAACCATCGTAACCATCCGCCAATACATTCATACGATTTTCAAACGATAAATCTTGGAATGTAGCGGGAAATGATTCTGCCTTCAAAAAACCAGCCGCCCAGCATGCTGATGTCATTCCCCCTATTCCGATCAAGAAAAAAACCAAATTATGCCATTTCATATGAACCAGTATATCACATAACCATATATTTTTTCATAAGATATTCATAATTTTTATGCCAATAATCCCAACGATAAAAAAGGCTGCGTGGAATTAGCGACACATCACCTGCGATTCGATAAAAGCGGTCGTGTTATTCATGCTGGCAATCAATTTGCACCGGGCGACAGTAATTATAAATCTGTATGCCGCCAGCATTACAATATGCTGTACCACGACATAAACCAGAAAACAAAATAAAAACACACCGCCAGAAAAATCCCATTACATAAATTGTCTGTGGACCATTCCTTAACGCGTTATTATCCCATCGCACAACCAGATGGTTATGCGGGGATTTTTTCAATCTTGTATTCTATTTATTTTCCAAAATCGCAACACCTGGTAATGTGCGTCCTTCGACAAATTCCAGGAACGCCCCACCCCCAGTTGATACATACGTGATATCATCTTTGACACCACACGCCGTTAATGCTGCGACTGTATCGCCACCACCAACAATGCTTTCCAGTTTGCCTGCACGCGTCTGGTCGGCAATCGCATTCGCAATCGCGAACGAGCCATACGACCATACCGGCGCCCATTCCGCCATACCAACCGTACCGTTCCAGATAACTGTTGCAGCCTGCTTTATCTCGCTTACATCACGCTGGGTTGTGGCAATACCTGCATCAATAATAATGTCATCGTCTTCTATTTGGGTAAAGTCTTTGTTTGTGCGTTCCGCATCACGGGCAAATTCTTTGGCAACACCTTTGTCCAACGGCAACAAGACCTCACACCCTTGTTCACGTGCATAAGCCAAGATTTCCAGTGCCGTGTCACGCTGGTCGGCTTCATACAATGAATTTCCAACGCGCCCCCCCATTGCATAATTAAACGTCGTCCCCAGCGCACCACCAATAATTAATTTATCTGATAATTTTGCCAATGCTTTCAAAACACCGATTTTGGTTGAAACCTTGCTGCCGGCGACAATGGAAAGTAATGGACGCTTTGGATTTTCCATAACGGCACTTAGGTGTTCTATTTCAGACGCCAACAAATCCCCTGCATATGACGGCAATATTTCAGCCACCCCAACGGTGCTGGCATGGGCGCGATGTGATACCGCAAACGCGTCATTTACAAACACATCAAACCCGCGCGCTAAATCCGCCGCAAATGCAGGATCGTTTTTTTCTTCACCCGGATAGAAACGGACATTTTCCAGCAACACAACATCCCCATCATGCATATCCGACATAAAAGATTTATCCAAGCAATCTGGGATTAATTTTACCCCCATATATTCTGCCACTGGCTGCATTGAATATGCCATATTACGTTCGCCCTTTGGACGCCCCAAGTGTGCACAAATTGCAACACGTGCGCCCATATTACGTAATTTTTTAATTGTTGGCATACTTTGTTCGATACGGAACGCGTCTGTGATTTGTCCATCTACAATTTGCACATTAAAGTCATCACGTAATAATACATACTTTCCGCGCAAATCCAATCCATCAATCGTACGAAGTTTCATTTTCTATCCTTTCTTTAACAGGTCCAAATGTTTTTCGGTGATGTACCGTTATACCATATTTTTCAATTGCCTGTAAATGCGTTTTTGTTGGATAGCCCGCATTTTTATCCCAACCATATTCTGGGAACTGTTGCGCCAAATCCGACATAATTCTATCACGTGTTTCTTTGGCAATAATAGATGCCGCTGCAATCGAAAGCGATTTCGCATCCCCCTTTACCACAGGCATACCGTCTATGTTTTTTGGGACACGATTTCCATCAATTAAGCAATATGCATTTTCACACCCCAGTCCCGCCACCGCACGTTCCATCGCACGCATAGACGCCCATAAAATATTCAATTCATCGATTTCTGATGGGGAACACATACCAACCGCCCATTTTGTGTTGCGCGTTATCCATTCATAGGCCGCCGCACGCTGGGACGCGGTCATTTGTTTAGAATCACGAATTACGACCGGGATTTCCATATCATACGATGGAAACATCACCGCCGCCGCTACAACCGGCCCACACAGGGGGCCCCGCCCTGCTTCATCCACACCGACAATAAATTCAGCGTTTAACGTATTTTCAATTGTAAAATCTGGGTTTGTTTTCATTTCCTCACCACCAAATCAATATCCTCATCCGTTGGGGTGCGGTTTATTATTATGTCTGGAACAAACTGGGTTCGGAACCATGTACGTTGACGTTTGGCATACTGGTTCGTTTTTGTTGTCCATTCGGCAATCGCTAAATCCCGCGACATTTCACCACGAACAATAGCAACCGCCTGGGGCGCACCAATTGCGCGACGCGTATCCCAATTTGCATCAATTATCGCACGCGCTTCATCCAATGCACCACAATCCAACATTTCTGGAATTCGCGCGGCAATACGTTCCCGCAAAACATCTGTATCTGGGGAAATTAAAACGCGAACTGCATCGGGCGCGATTGCACCGACACGCGGCATATTTTGAAAATCTGTGATATGCCGACCTGTTTCCAGAAACACTTCCAGCGCACGCGCAACACGTTGGGGATCGGTTTGGGTAAAGTCGTCTGGCAACATAGCACGCACTGCATTAATATCCGTCGCCACCATTTCACGCGCACGTCCGCGATTTTCATCACTTATATCCGGCATCGGGGCGATACCATTAATTATTGCATTTATATAATATCCAGTACCCCCAACAAAAATTGGTGTACGTCCCGCCGCAATAGCATTGTTATATGCATCACGTGCCATATTCAGATAATCAACAACACTGATTTGTTCTGTCAATGGTAATATTGAAAACAGTCGATACGGCACCCCATCAATATTATCTGTGATTTCACGCCCTGCAAAAGGGCTGGCGGCGATATTTTCAATACCACGATAAATCTGAACACTGTCGCAATTAATGATTTCACCATTTATACGGCGCGCCAAAGAATGGGCAAAACCAGACTTACCCGACGCAGTAGGACCTGAAATAATATATGCACAATTTTTCATATGATTGGATTATATCCCATAATAAATGCTTGTAAATCTAAAAATTATGGTGCTAATATAGATTTGTCCAATACAAACGAAAGGAAATATATTATGTCAAAAATCAGAGTTGCTATTAATGGATTTGGTCGTATTGGCCGCTTGGTATTGCGTGCTGCATTGGAATCCAAACGTGACGACATCGAATTTGTTGCGGTTAACGATTTAGCCCCAGCAGAACAGAATGCATATTTATTAAAATATGATTCTGTGCATGGAAATTTACCAATGGACGTAACACTGGACGGAGAATACATTAACGTTAGCAATCAGCATATTAAATGTATCGCTGAACGCGACCCAGCAAAACTGCCATGGGGTGAAATGGATATTGATATTGTTATGGAATGCACGGGTATCTTTACCGCAGCAGACAAAGCGCGCGTTCACCTGGAAGCCGGCGCAAAACGCGTATTGGTATCTGCACCATCCGCGGGTGCCGACAAAACAATCGTATATGGTGTTAATCAAGACACATTGACGGCCAAAGATTTAATTGTATCCAACGCATCATGCACAACAAACTGTCTGGCACCGGTGGTCAAAGTGTTAAACGACACATTCGGCGTTGTATCGGGCTGGATGACAACTGTCCATGCATACACTGGCGACCAGCAATTATTAGATAAAAACCACAAAGATTTTCGTCGCGCACGTGCGGCAAACCTGTCTATGATTCCGACCAGCACCGGTGCCGCCAAGGCAATTGGATTGGTATTACCAGAATTAGCCGGTAAATTAGACGGTATGGCAATTCGCGTACCAACCCCAGACGTATCTGTTGTGGAATTGGTTGCAAACCTGGAAAAAGACGCAACAGTTGATGCGGTTAATTCTGCGATGAAGGCAGCAGAATCCAAAACATTTGGATATAACGATTTACCGTTGGTATCAATTGATTTCACCCACGACGCGCACAGTTCTGTATTTGACGCAGGACAAACCAAGGTCTTGGGCGATAAATTAGTTCATGTAACCGCGTGGTACGATAATGAATGGGGTTTTTCAAACCGTATGAACGATACCGCCGTTGCAATGGGCAAATTAATCAAATAAAAATCCAATCCCCCAACATGGGGGATTTTTGATTCCTGTATTGCATTTCTGATTTTTTATGATAACCTTAGCGCAACAAAAACAAAGGTTTATCATGACACTAGAAAATTTGGCACCTGGTAAAATGCCACCAAAAAAGATGAATGCAATCATCGAAATTCCGGAAAACGGACATGTAAAATACGAAATCGACAAAGAAACAGGTTTATTAAAAGTAGACCGTATTTTACACGCACCGATGGCATATCCTGCAAACTATGGTTATTTTCCAGGCACATTGGGCGATGACGGCGATCCATTGGACTGTGTTGTTGTATGTAACGCCCCCCTGCGCCCAGGTGTATTGATTGAGGTTCGTCCAATCGGCGCCCTTTTAATGGAAGACCAAGCCGGTGGCGATGAAAAAATCATCTGTGTTCCACGCGACAAAATCGATCCGTACTATGAAACAATCGAATATATTGAACAGTTACCTGAGATTTTGCGTTCAAAAATTGAATACTTTTTCCAGCACTACAAAGACCTGCAAGCAAACGCATGGTCTAAAATTATTGGTTGGGCGGATCGCGAAGCCGCAGACAAAATCATCATGGACAGCATAGACCGTTATTGGACACATAAACGTGAAATACAATAAGTCCTTGCACAAAACAAGAATATTCTTATAATCGTAACAGTTAAATCAAAGAGGTATAAAATATGGCATCATATATTGCAAATGATATGCGTGTGGGTTGGGTAATTTCACACAATGGTAAACGTTATTCCGTTACATCTATTACAAAAGTAAAACCTGGCAAGGGTGGCGCATTTGTCCAAGCCGACCTGCGCGATATTGATTCTGGGAACAAAGGTGGTGACCGCTGGCGCGCCGAAGATAAAGTTGAAAAATTAATGGTCGAAGATTTCGAATGTCAATATCTGTATTCAGACGGCAGTGATGCTTTCTTTATGAATCTGTCTGATTATGAACAATTTACAATGCCTGTTGATTCATTGGGCGACATGATGAAATTCTTGGCACCAGAAATGTCCGTCAAAGCCAATTTTGTAGAAGGTCAGCCTGTATCAATTTCATTACCAAAAACAGTTATCGCAACCGTCGAAGAAACAGAACCTGCATTAAAAGGTCAAACCGTATCCAGCAGTGGTGGCAAACCTGCTATCCTTGATAACGGCGTACGCGTCCAGGTTCCTTTGTTTATCGAACAAGGCGAAAAGATTGTCGTCAACACAGAAACACTGGAATATGTTGAACGTGCAAAATAATATTTTTTATATTATCAAACGCCCCACACGGGGCGTTTTTTTACAATCTGTTTCCAGAACCCATAATTGTTTGTATTTCTTCGATACACACATCACGCATTAAATCTGTGGCCTGTCTTAAATATTCGCGCGGATTAAAGTTTGATGGTTTTTCGGTCAAATCTTTTCTTATTGCCGCCGTCATAGCCACACGTAAATCACTGTCTATGTTTATTTTGCATATATTCATTTCTATTGCATGACGCAATTGTTCTGGGGCAATTCCACGCGCGTTATCCACAGCACCACCATACTTATTTATTTTCATGACTAATTTTTCTGGAATTTGAGATGCCCCATGCAAAACCAGCGGAAAATTTGGCAAACTTTTCACAATACCTTCCAAGATATCAAAACGCAATTCTTCATCATCTGATTTACGTTTATACGCACCATGACTGGTCCCGATTGATATTGCCAAAGAATCTACATTTGTTGCATTAACAAATTTTTTAGCATCTGAAATTTTAGTATATCCGGTTGTGTTTGATTTTGTATTTTCATCTTCGATACCAGACAGCGTCCCCAGTTCTGCCTCTACTGATACGCCACGCTTATGTGCATAATCAACAACCGATTTTGTTATTTCTAGATTTTGTGCGAATGGCGCACTACTGGCATCAATCATAACAGACGAAAGCCCCAAATCAATGGCATGCTTGCACGCATCAATTGAACTGCCGTGATCCAGATGCAATGCTATTTGTTCATTTGGTTTTATCTTGGCGCCCAATATTAACCCCATCAGCATTTCGTCGCCCATATATTTCATCGCAGATTCAGAAACGGCTAGTATCACAGGACTATGCACTTCGCGCACCGCCGCCAAAATTGCTGTCAACGTTTCCATATTATAAAAATTAAACGCAGGCACCGCATATTTTTTCGCAACTGCATCACGAAACATATTGTTGGTATTCACCAAACCAAATTCAGTATACTTCATCGTTCATCCTTTTAGACCATTATACCATAAATATCACAAAAACTTGACATTTTTATATCTTTTGACACAATTATCCTAAATCGGGGGCGTGGGCAGAGTCCAAACAACAAAGGATATTAAGAATGAATAAAGTTTTAATCTCTATTTTGACATTGGTTATGCTGTCTGGCTGTTCCAGTTATTATGATTATTACAAAAGTGGCGTTCGTTACACCCAAGACGGCGAAAACTGTATTTTTTACAGTGTTGAACGCGGTCGTTATTTTAGCGATGAAATTAGTTCCATAGACACAGATAAAAAAATCGTATACCAGAATACAAAATGCGATGCATTATACAATCGTAATACATTCAGCGCGAAACACCATCATCATACCGCAACGGTAACACCACCTGTAAAAAAATCATGTGATTGTAAAAAAACATGTGGTTGCAAGAAATCTTGCAAATATGTAAAGGTAAAATAAAAAAATCCCGCCATTTGGCGGTTTTTTTTTTTACATACACACGAAAAAAAACACACCGCCAAACGGCGGTGTTTGAATTCGTGGCGCATCCAGAAGGATTCGAACCCTCAGTCTTCTGATCCGTAGTCAGATGCTTTATCCAATTAAGCTATGGATGCAACGGAATGTTATTCTATACCTTTTTATTCCAAATGCAAGTAAAAATAATAAATTTTTTTTTGCATATCTTGAATTTTTTAACGTACCTTGCCGTTACACAGATTGTCTAATTGTTTTTGCAATTCACATTTACGCTTGTACGCTTTTTGATATTCCAGCGTATAATGCGTTTTATCTGCTTCTTGGTCATCAAAATCTTTGGTTTCATCAGTATAATCAACAGAATTTAGTTCTGACTTCCAATGTTCACACCACGCATCTGCATCTTGCAATTCTTTTGTTAATTCTTGAATCTGTGGACTAAGAGACGCTAATTTATACGTACGATAAAAACTCGCAGACAAACTTATATTTTCCTGAGCCACCGCTGCCAAACGAATTTTTTCTTTGGCGTGACGAATCTTGCGTTCATAATCGTCTGGGGTTTCTTCATCTTCGTCGTATTTTACGCCACCCATATGCGCTTCTCGTTCTTCCCAACGACGCAGATTTTCCAAATCTTCCTCCAAACGTGGCAACGCATCCGTCGCATCGCGACCAGCCTTTATTACATCTGGTGCCTTTGCCACTTTGTCATCCACAAGCGACTTTAACACATCAAAAACAGTCATACTAACACGTTTCACCATGCGTACCTCCACTCTTCACACAATATATATAGTACACACACAACGTTTTGTCAACTGCCAGACAAAAAAACCGAGACTTTTCTTCTCGGTTTTTTCTTTTCCAGCCTGATATTTATTTATCCGCGCGAATAAATTCGCCATTGTCCAGCATTTCACGAACTGCAAAATGCTTGATTTTCTTAGCAGATGTCTGTGGCAATTCTTCTTCGGTGATTGCAAAATGCTTTACCCATTTATATTGCGCAATCGCCAAATTAGATTTTTTAATCAAGAATTCCACACGTTCAAGGCTTGTACCTGGCTTTACCTGGAACACGGCATACGGAACAACTTTGTCTTTAATTACGTATTCAAACACCGCCGCCGCTAATATTTCATCGTTCTGCATATAAAGGTCTTCCAGTTCATCTGGGTAAACATTTTTACCACTGTCCAGAACAATAACCTGTTTCATACGCCCTTTTACAATCAAACGACGTTTTTTATCCAGCATTCCAATATCACCTGTTTTGAACCAGCCGTCTTCGAACGCATCTGCGTTTGCTTCATCATTGCCAATATATCCTGGCATAACCATATTGCCGCGAATCCATATTTCGCCGATTCCTTCGCGGTTCGGATTATGAATCTTTAATTCGTTACCCAACAATGGCCCCGCATAGTACATTTCGCCATTTGCACGACGGAACGCAAAGTTAAAGTTCCCCGGCCCTGTCGTCTCAGTCAAGCCATAACAATCACCAACAACAAATCCCAATCTTTCATAGAATTTGCGAATCGATGGTTTTAATGTCGCGCCTGCTGAAACTAATACTTTGGTATTACCGCCAAACAATTCGTGAATTGGCTTGGTCACCTTTTTTACAACACCCCCCAAACCAATTGCGCGCAAAACGTGACGCAACGACACCACAACACGCATTAACGTCCATGCGTGCTTTGCACGGGCGGCATCTACTATCTTTTTATAGAACACTTCCCAAATACGGGGTACAGCCGGAATAACTTCTGGTTTATATTGCTTAAAATCTTTCAAAAACTCTTGGGGTTTTAATACAGGTTGCAACAATAATTTTCCCTGCAATGCCACCGGTACAATAATATTAATTACCACACCATATATATGATAAAGTGGTAAAAAACCATAGAAAGTATACCCCGGTAAAATCACATCTTTATAGAATTGCGCACCTTCTGCCAACGACAACAGGTTATTATGTGTCAAACCTACAACTTTTGGATTACCGGTTGAACCCGACGTAAAAGACAACTGGGCAACATCACTGCGTTCCAGATTTGCCATTACAAAATCATTTTCATCTGAATCATCAATTGATTCGATATCAAACATTTCTGCGGGTGCATCATCAATAAAATAATGCTTTTGTGCCAACACCAATTTACATTCTGTACGTTTCATCATATTGATATGTTCGTTTGTCTGTAAACCCGTGTCCAACATCAAAACACGCGCGCCTTGGGATGCAATAGCAAAATACGAACGAACGAAATCTGGTGTATTGCCAGACAGAATCGCAACCGTATCACCTTTTTTAATACCAAAGCGTTTTGCCAACGTAACTGCACGTTGTTTTACTTTTCTTAACAAATCTGCATAGGTTTCATTTTCACGGACAAAGAAAATACGATCTTTGTTCTTATCGCATACCTGTTGCAGCATTTCATAAATATTTTTAATCATTATAATGCTCTTTATTTTATGTTAAGTCGTCATAAAGCACCATTACCCTATGACAATACAAATATATCTGTTTCTTGTAGGAAAAACAACCTATTTTAGACAAAATCTAATTTTTTCGTTCGTCAAGATATAGTATTCGAATCGTGTTTTTAATCAATATTTTGTATTTTTACCTCTCAAACGAATCAGTTCCTATGATTAAAAGAAACTTTTCCTTACACAAACATTTTTTATGTACTAAAAACCTAATTATACATCCATCTTGTAAGACGCAGAATACTTACATTTTCAAAAGTAAAGCAAAAAAAATTTTTTTTTTATTTTTTATTTATTGTCCAAAAGCCATAAACACTATATATTGTTATTAACACAAACAAACAATCACTATATATTGTGTTTTTAGTAGTATCGGAGTATTAAAATGTCAGAAACACATATTGAAACAAAAATTGAGATTACACCAAATTTTACAACCAAATTGGTGGCGGTTCAAAAACGCAGTGGTGAAACAGTACCATTCGATGCAAAAAAAATCTTTAATGCGATTAAACGTGCTGTTGATGTTACAACGGAATTAAACGACGAACAAATCGCATCAATCACACAATCTGTTTTAGATACGCTGGGTGAAGAATATGCCCAGCGCGCACCATCAATTGAAACAATTCAAGATACAGTTATAAGGAAACTTATGGACAACGGCGCATATAAAACCGCAGAATCATATATTATATATCGTCAAAAACGTACAGAAATTCGCGAATCAATGGTTGATGCCGTTGATATTATCGAAGGCTATGTTGGCGGTTCAAATTGGCGTGTCAAAGAAAATGCCAACATTGGATATTCAATTGGTGGATTAATCCTGCGTACATCTGAACGTGTAACCGCAGAATACTGGTTAAACCTGTATCCACGTGCCGTTGCAGAAGCACACAAAAACGCCGCAATCCACGTACATGATTTAGGATGGTTAACCGGATATTGTGCCGGTTGGTCTTTGCGCGAATTATTGTATGAGGGTTTCAACGGTGTCCCAGGATACCTGCATTGCAACCCTGCAAAACACATGGCAACTGCAATTTCGCATATGGTAAATTTCTTGGGGACATTGCAAAATGAATTTGCTGGCGCCCAGGCATTCTCGTCGGTTGACACATATCTGGCACCATATGTTCGTGTTGACAATCTGTCATATGACGATGTTAAGAACGCAATGCAAACACTGGTATTTAATTGTGGCGTACCATGCCGTTGGGGAACCCAGACACCATTTATCAATTTTACATTTGACTGGACATGCCCCACAGATTTGAAACCACAACGTCCATTTATCGGCAATAAACAAGTTGACTTTACATACGGCGACCTGCAAGCCGAAATGGATATGATTAACAAAGCATTTATCGAAGTTTTAACCGAAGGTGATGCATTGGGTCGTCCGTTCACATTCCCAATTCCAACATATAACATTACGCCTGATTTTCCATGGGATCATCCGAATGTAAAACCTTTGTTTGAATTAGCGGCAAAATACGGGATTCCAAACTTCCAGAACTTCTTAAATTCAGACTTGAACCCAACAGATGTTCGTTCAATGTGTTGTCGTTTACGTCTGGACGTGCGTGAATTATTGAAACGCGGTGGCGGATTATTCGGTTCAGCCGAAAAGACCGGTTCCATTGGTGTTGTAACAATCAACCTGGCACGTCTGGGATATATACATAAGGGTGACCGTGACGGTCTGTTCCGCGAACTGAAACGCTTATTGGACTTGGGTCGTGACAGTCTGGAAATCAAGCGCAAGATTATTACAAAGAATATGGAACGTGGTTTGTATCCATTTACAAAACGCTATCTGGGCGATTGGAGTCACCATTTCTCTACCATTGGTGTAAACGGTGCGAATGAAATGGTATTAAACTTTACCAACGGCGCTGAAAATATTGCAACAGTATTCGGCAAGAAATTAGTTCTGGACGTTATGGACTTTATCCGTGACAATCTGGCAACATTCCAAGAACAAACAGGCAATCTGTACAATCTGGAAGCAACCCCAGCCGAAGGATGTTCATACCGATTCGCAAAAACAGACGTCAAAAATTTCCCAGACATTATCACAGCCGGAACCAAAGACGCACCATATTATACAAATTCAACCCAGTTACCTGTAAACTTTACAGACGACCCATTTGTCGCCCTGGAACACCAAGAAGAATTACAGCGTAAATATACCGGTGGCACAATGTTGCACCTGTATATGGGTGAACCGGTATCCAGTGGTGACGCCGCCCAGAAAATTGTTCGTACAATATTCGAAAATTACAAGGTGCCATATATGACACTGACACCGACATTCTCGATTTGTCCGAAACATGGATATTTACCGGGCAAACATGAATTCTGTCCGAAATGCGACGCAGAAAACGGCGCAAATCAGGCATAAAAATAAACAGTTAACAGTCAGCAAAAAAGAAAGGGAGGATATATTATGACTAACTGCCAAAGAACACGTTGCGAAGTATTTTCACGCTCTATGGGTTTTATTCGCCCAGTATCGAACTTTAACATTGGCAAATATTCTGAATTCTGCGAACGCAAAACATTCACAGAATCAAACTGTTTATCTGCGGGTTGCAGACATGCTGAACTGTTAAAGAAAGCGGCATAAGGTTCAACTTATGAAATCTGTGCAAATTGGGGGCTTGGTTTCGTTCACCACAATTGATTATCCAGGAAAATTGGCGGCTGTGCTGTTTTTAGTTGGATGTCCGTTGCGGTGTGCATATTGTTCCAACCCCCATTTATTAACCCCACACAATGGCGAATATGATCCTGAACGGGTATTTGAATGGTTGCAATCCCGCGTTGGAAAATTAGAAGCCGTCGTATTTTCTGGTGGCGAAGCATTAATGCAAGGCGATACCACAATTGAGTATATGCGTCGCGTGCGTGAATTAGGGTTCAAAATCGGACTACACACCAATGGCTTTTATCCCGAAACGCTGCGTCGCGCATCGGACGTGGTTGATTGGATTGGCCTGGATTTCAAGGCAACGCGTGACAAGTACCCTGACCTGACGGGGCAATACATTGCATACGACAATATGATAAAATCATTGGATATATGGCAAAGCACAGGCAAAGATTTTGAGGTTCGCATAACCTGTGACCCACGTTTCATCACAAAAATGGACTTAATTGAAATTGCAGAAATACTGCACCAACGTAATGTCGCCAATATTGCAATTCAAAAATACATTCCCCATTTCGAAGATGACGCGCACAAAACAGATTCCGCCACCCGCGAACAATTTTTTAATGATTCCCCCCTGCGCGAAAAAATAAATTCTATGTTCACGTCTGTCATCTGGCGGGAATAAAATGCAGCGATAAATAAAAGTTTAGTTAAGTATTTAAAATCTTGGAACATAATCACTATTGTCATTCCGGGGCGTATCGGGCCCCGAAAAATTCAAATGAATTTTTTGGGTGATGGTGACCCCGGAATCCAGGTGAAAGCAAATAAAAAGGAAATATGACCTGGGTCCCGGTGTCAAGCACCGGGATGACAGAATTTTTTTGCAAAAATTCTGTTTGTACTTCCTGCGATAAACTTTTATTTAGCGGAGTATTAATAGTATCCGACACTAACCACTAGCCACTTGCATTCACCACTAAAAAATCCCGCCGAATGGCGGGGTATTTTTTACATTTGGATATCTTCACACTTTTCAACCGGTTCAGATTCTTCGCAATTCAATTCATTTTTTGCACCAATTCCCAAGAATCCCTTCTTGCTGACTGATGTGCAGTTTTTCGTAACAGTCGATACACAATAATGACAAATACGTGTATCACGGTTAAATATTGACCACATTTCACGCGTTCCCCCCGGCAAATCAATTTTAACCTTGTTCGAACCTAAACCAGTAAACGAATTGACCGCTTCACTAAACTTTGATGCACCGGCGGTTCCATCCATGGATGCTGCGCCACTTGTACTGCCCGAACCGCGACCACCTTGGGCCAACAAACTGTTATCCAGTCCCGCACCAACATCATAACTGATTGCATATGGCGCAGTCAGCGGTGTATCCGTCACAACGCCCCCCAACGTTGCCCCACCCGTAACTGGCAACATTTGACACATATACTGGGCAATATCCGCCGATGCATCTTTGGACGCATCTGCAATTGCCTTGTTCAATTTAGCGTTATAGTTATCTTGGGCCTGGCGCAGGGCCGACGTTGCAATCTGCATCTTTAATTGATTCAACAGATTTGGGAAACGTGCGACTGTTTTTTCGCCTTTTTTACCCGTAATTTGCGACAAATCGCGACCATTGACACAATATTGAATTTCCGGATCCATTTCAATCATTTCAATTGTACGATTGATTGTACCCGCAATATTATTCAGTTCTTCTTCGATACTATCAATAATCGCATCTGCATTTGGAACATCGGCATTCCTTTCACGCACCATCGAAATATAGTCCGCGACACCAATTTGCCCCGGTTTCAATTTAGCATCTTCATCAGTTACACTGGTCGAAGCCATCCCCATCTTAATAGAACCAAATGAAATCATACCCGTTACACGATAAACATTGCCATCTTTTTGTGAACGAATACTGCCTGTACCGATTGTGTCATCGGACGCAAAACGATTGCAATCTGTGGTTGAACCACAAACTTCTGCCATTTTTGCATCAATCAGATTCTGGCAATTATCCAATGCCGAATTATCAATGTTCAGATACAATCCCATCAACATAGAATCTAAATCATCCATTGAAAAATTCGGTTTATTGGCTTTACATACAACCAGACTATCAATCGGACAAATATCATGGATATAGTCATAATCCATACCAATACAGTTTTCAAAGTTTGCACCACAACGTGTATCTGCGGTAAAACATTCTTTTACTTCATTTGTACATGCATCTACACGCATCGCTGCCAACTTATCAACGACATACCCCCAAATCAATGGTTCCATGCGTTCACAACGATCAATTTCAACCTTGCAGAACGAACGTGCCATATCTGGACGCGAC
Organism: Candidatus Enterousia sp.; assembly: GCA_045645065.1. GTDB lineage: Bacteria > Pseudomonadota > Alphaproteobacteria > Rs-D84 > Rs-D84 > Enterousia. Next base: position 51,370 of record JAZRIB010000009.1, on the reverse strand, counting down.
AAACACGCATCCATTGTATCCTTGCCCTTGCCTACGATATCATCTTTACAAGCTTTTTGGATACAATCTGAGATATCCGTTAAACACGATTGACGCATTTTAGATTCAACTGCACTTTCTGCAACACGGATTGTCGGGGCTGATTCGCGCAAAAACGCCGGCCAAACATTATCACGCACCGCAACACAGTTATCCAGAACACGTTCACAAATGATACGCTTGGAATTCAGCATTTCCATCGTTGACGCTGTTATATCATACACATCAACCGTTGCAACCGTTGTCCCAGCAGTGCTTTCCGCAACATTATTCTGCATATTTTCAGACGCAATTGTCGAAACACAGTTTTCCCAATTTGTTCCACATGCATCTTCGGTGCGCATACATTTTTTGAATTCAACCATACATTGACCCAAATCGTATTTATTCGCACTTTCGAAACTTTCTTTTAATGCTGCGCGCACATCTGATTCTGCGTTTGCCATTGCTAAATCAGCCTCTGCTGTCTTTGATGCAATAACATTTTCAAAAGCCTTGCAATCTGAAACAATTTGACGTGAATACATTTGACGCAACAAAGTCATATCACCAGAACAAGATTCCGGCACCTGGGCCAAGCATAAATCTTCGGCTGCGTTTTTCAATGCGTCACCTGATAAATCTGCAATCGATGTTTCTGTATCATCTTCGAAAATATCATCTTCGTATGACTTTTCAAACATAGCCAACAAATCAGCACGTTTTTTCGTTTTAGTATCTTCCTTAGACAATTCATCGACACTTAAAACATTTCCATTTGCATCATATTTGCGTTGACCCGTAAATATAATATCTGCGTCTGCACCGGCTTTGACTTTTTCAACCTCTACCGTGGCGACCCGTTCTGCTTCTGTTAATTTTTTTTGAATTTCTGCAAATTGTTTTTCATATTCAATCGATTTATCACTGCATGCGCAACTGCCCCCGTTGGCATTATCTGTGATACAGAATTGATCCATACATCCATAGAACGCATCATAACATTCCTGATCATAAAGACCCGTTGCCGCAACTTTGGTACGGACGGTTGTACCTTTTTGAATCGCAGACTGCTTGGTTGTCTTGGTTGCAGCCAATGCATCACCCGCCCCTGACATCAACGGTATCAGCGAAACCAGCACCCCCCAAAGCAAGCTATGATTTTTCATACTCTCTTATCCCCCCATGGATTTATGATATTACATATTTATATCTTCACAGGATTCTATTTCCTGACAAAATTCTTGTTCACCACCAGACATTGCGCCACCAATACCGGCACCAACCGCACCAACAACTGCACCAATTGCTGTACCCCAACCTGGGCTAACCATTGTTCCAGCAGACGCCCCAGCGGATAATCCACCCGCCGCCGCCTTTAACGCGGATGTCGCCTTGGATTCACCACCAACTTCACAAACCTGTTGCACACGACACACATGACAATTACGCAATGCCGGTTCAAAAACAACACTGCGGATATAAGTGTAATTTTTACCCGTCTTACTTGGTGTTTCCGCCTTAAACATGCTGTAACAATTTTTTTCTGCGGCATCGATATCCTGTTGGCGTGACAATTCTGCAATCTTGGTTTCCAGCGCACGCAACGCACGATTTTCAGCACCAATTTTTGCAATCATTTTTGCAGAATTAAACACAGAATCCCCTAAACTTTTGCGTCCTGCTGGCTTTTGACTGTCCAAACATGCCGCAACTGTCACATCTTTCTGGAATTGCTTAAAGAATTCATCAACCGCTGTTGCTGAATTTTCACGCACTGTTTCACGCAACGCCACCATAGACGCTTCGTCTTCTGGAATTGATATCAACGATTCAACCGTTGCATCACCCGGCAAACATGACATATCTGTGCCACATACATTACCCAATGTTGCACTGAAATGATTTACACAACCCTGTAACAATTGATAATCCATCTGTAACAAAGCCGCCTGGACAACGATATCAAATTGCGTTTCATTTTTACATGACGGGAACATATTTTGTGGACACAACGCCATTATATCAGACGCACTTTTCCCGATACATTCTGGTGCATTAAAGTTTGCACCACATCTGTCACGCAAACACGCATCAACATCGTTCTGACAAAACTGAGTCCTTAGATAAAACAATTTATCATTCACAACACTCTTTAACCCTGGGACAATCGCATCGCATTCATCAATAATCGGACAAATTCCCGCAGCAACATTTACATCTGACAAACAGGCCGGATTTGTTGATGCCGAACAACCATCTTCCAAACAGACTTGAATCTGGGCCAAACATGTCTGGCGACGATATTTATCCGCATACTTTGCAGCATCTATCAATATAGATTCAGATTCTGCTTCCCAATCTTTTAATACATTATCACGCACCGCCATACACTGATCTAAAACATTTTCACACGCATTTGCACGACGTCCCAACAAGTCAGCATCTAAACAGTTCTCAAAATTAGAACCACAACCACCCTTGTCCGCGATACAAGACTTATACGCCAACAAACATTCGCCTTGGTTATATTTGTTTGTCGTACCCAACATTTCAAGACGCGCTTTGCGTACCGCCGCCTCTGCTGTGCGTTTATTTGCCTGGGCGTTAATTTTTTGTTCATTCAGATACGAACTAAACGCTTTACAATCTGCTGTAATTTGACGCTGATATAAAACTTCTTCCATTTCTGCACGCGAACCACACGCATCCAATTCAGCCGCACAAAAATCCGCCGCCATTGAATACAAACCATCCCCAATATACACATCAGAATCCAATTCTTCGTCAGAATAATCATTATTTAACCATTCTGAAAAACTTAACCCCGATACACGTGAACTTTTCTTGGCCGCTTCACTTTGACCAAAAACCAGGCGCGCCTTGGCCCCTAATTGTTCACGTTCAACCCCTTCGGTATATAATTTATCAGCATCTTCTTGAATTTTTTGAATTTCTTGGATTAAATCCTTGGATTTTTCAATATTAGACGAACACGCACAGCGATACCCTTCTGATTCATCAAGCAGACAAAATTCATCCATACACGCACGATACGCTTCGCGACAATTTTTCGACGCATTACCAACCGGCGATTCCCCAGACATATCCGTATCTGGCGCACTGTCGGTTGACGGCGCATTATTTTCAGACACAACCACATCCGCCGGCGGCACACTAACAGACGCATTACCATTTGCATACGCACTTAACGTCGGTATCCGCGCTGCAACATTATTACTATTTATACCAACACGCGAAGAATCCGCCCTGGACGCACCAAAAACAATACCTGGAACCAAAAACAATACAGTTGCAATTATTCGTGTATACATATTTATCCATCCTACAAATTTGTATTAATTTTATCAAAACTTTCCAGTTATCACAAGAAAAATAAAAAAAACTTGCATTTTTTATCGACACGCAATATTATTGCTTTCATAAAAAAATCAAGGAATTACACATGGCAAAAGATGACGTAATCGTTTTCAGCGGCACAGTCGAAGACAAATTACCAAACACAATGTTCCGCGTAAAACTGGAAAACGGCCACGAAATATTGGCAACTGTTTGTGGTAAAATGCGTAAAAATCGCATCTGGGTAAACGTCGGCGAACAGGTTCGTGTTGAAATGACACCATACGACCTTGACAAAGGACGGATAACATTTGTTGAACGCGGTCGCCCAACAAACGAACAATCTAATTAAAAATTCCCGTTTTAGACGGGATTTTTTATTAGTATTTTTTTTCAAACTTTGTTATCATTACATTTATAGACAAGGAATGAAACGTATTTGTATTTTCATTATGGCGTATATCGTCGGTGTCGGCATTGCCGATGCCGCTGTTCGTAATGCAAACTCAATATCACGCACAACACAAAACAACGAAACACACACAACATCACGCGCAACAACCGCACGCACAAAAACAAACACCACTGTATCCCGTGCGACGACATCACGCGCAACCACAAAACAACAAAAAACAAATCTTGCCCCTGCGCGAACGACAACATCACCCACATCCCGTGGCATATCCAGTCCTGTACGAACACCTGTTGTTGCGCGCACAACAACAAACAAAAGAAATTCTGTAACACGCAGTGCCACACAAAAAAACAATACTTCTGAATCCAAACGCACGACCACCAATGTATCACGTGCATCACGCGCGGCAATTATGTCATCCACACAATCGAACACGTTTGGCACTGGGTACAACGCATGTCGTGACGCATACTTCACATGTATGGATCAATTCTGCTCCAAACAAAACGACACATATCGCAGATGTGTTTGCTCTTCTCGTCTAGGTCAAATACAATCACGCGAAAACCTGTTATCACAAACCGCAAACCAATTACAAGATTTCAAAGACTTTAACCTTAGCGTGATTGACAAATCCACCGCAGAGGTTAAGTCTATGATAACCGGAACCGCTGGCGAAACAATCGCCGCATCTAGCAAAGACACATCCAAATCCGCCCAACAATTAGCCAATATCAGTAAAGTGTTAGCAGAAACAAAATCTAAATCATTATCAACCGCTGGGACACTGGACATTGGCGGCGACATCAAGCAAATTTGGAACACCACTGATTTAGCAGACGGTGCAAACATTGCCAACCTGACTGGCGAACCGCTTTATAACGCAGTTCACGCACAATGCAGTCAAATGGTCGCAGAAACATGTGAATCAAAATCTACATTAAATATGGTTGTATCCGCATATGGTATGTATATCGAAAACGATTGCACAACACTATCCAACAATCTTGATTCAAAAACCACCGCCGCCAAGGGGACTGTACGCGATACAGAACGCGAAATGCACCTTGCGCGGCTTGAAAACTATAACGCACACAATTCATCATCAATTAATGACTGTATTGCCAATGTTCGCAACGACATAACTGCAAAAAATGCATGTGGCACAGATTACGTTCACTGTCTTGACGTAACGGGACTGTATTTGAATCGCGAAACAGGTGAACCGATATACACATCTAAATTTTTCCAACTTGACGGACAAACATCACTGTCTGGCGACGTATTAACCAATCAAACCAACCGCCTTTTGGTTGCAGAATTAAACCGCATGCGCACATTTGCAGAACCCAGTCTGGACAAATGTCGTGACATTGCCAACGATGTTTGGAACGAATTTGTCCGCCAAGCAATCGCAGAAATATACCAAGGTCAACAATCCCGAATCCGCACTGTCAAAAACGAATGTCTGGATGTTGTAAACAAATGCTATGACGAACAAACCCAATCATTAAAAGATTTTAGTAATATCAAACCACAACTATTACTGGGCCAGCGTCTGGAATTATCTGAACAAATGTGTCAAGAAAAACTGGACGCATGTTCAAATCTTTATGGCGGCGGCAATGACGGCTTGTCTGAATTACTTGCCATGATGCACGATTTAACCGACACGAAAATCGCCAAAGAATGTCGCGTAACCTTACAAGAATTCATCCAGAATATGTGTGCTGTCCCCAGCAACGATACCCTGCACGGATATCCATACGCATGTCGTGTATATAACCCTGGCGAACAACAATACGCCCAAAATTCGAAATGTAATCAAATACTTTTTTCTGCGGATAATAACGATAATACCTATCCAACCCCAGACGACAATAATTCTGGTGGAAATTCTGGTGAAAATTCTGGTGGAAATTCTGGATCAGGATCTGAAAATGTCACACCAGAGATAGATATGTACGCACCAACCTGCAGCATCTCTGGCTACAAAAATTATATATCATGCAATACCGGCTATGTTCTTTGCACCATTGGTACTAACCCCACATTCTGTATGTCAGAAGACAATATACTACAAATGTCATCTTGCAACGAATATCAACAACAAACCCAAGAAACATCAGAAAACAATACGAACACAACACAAACCCAAACAGCACAAGAAAACAATGCGAACACAACACAAACGCAAACCACAGATGACTGTGGCACCTATCCGGGCAGTTTGTACCAACATCTGGTTCGCTATGCGTTACAGGCATGTGTCCGTCCAACGAACACGAACGATGAAAACTATGTATTATCAACCAACATTTTACAGGACGTCAACGCTGTTATGGACACTGTACGTTCGGATATGGCACGCGAACTGGCGCGCGAATGCGAACGTTTGGGTGGTTTATGGGTTGACACAACATGGGTTGATAAAAAAATCAACAAAGACAACTCAGCAATACTGGTGGGCGACGGTTATCACGACGCAACGGGTCAAACATTGTACAAACTTTTCTATACAGAAACATCCGCAAACACGAAATGGGGATTTTGCGCAAAGAAACAAAACACAGATACCACAACAAACACCGATCCATCAAACGAAAATTCAGAAGAAGACACCAACGGGATAAAAAATGTACTACGGGTCAATCTGTAACTATTACATACGATATTGAGGCACTTGACAAGGGGTGTTGCGCCGAATACACCATAACAAACGAAAACACAACTGGAAGTGGCACCTGTGGCTCTCAACCTGACGCCAACTCTTATCCAGGCTATGAATGTACCCTAATGAAAGAAGGATACGAAGCATGTGGTTTTAGCGGTTATATCATAGATACAAGCAAATACAACCTGACAGCCTTAAATAAATTTAACTTAAAAGATTTGGGCCTTCGTTTCTTTAACCCGAATGGAACATACAAAGACGAAAACCCAACACTTACCATAAACGAATATTATCTGATACCTGTATGGTTACAAATGAAAGACGGTGACGTAACATTTTCCGATGATTATTTCGCAACCGATTGTATAACTGACCAAGAAAAAGTTGTAACTCCAACAGTAAGTTGCCAATAACAAGAAAATATGATAGAATAATACCCAGGGCCGAACGATGCACAAACACATATTATTTTTAACATTATTGATATCACCGTTTATGACGGGTGCAAATGCTGCGACCAATTGGTGGGAACAACAACCGGTATGTCGTGTAAATCCTGCAAAATGCTATAATTCAATGGGCATTGGATACGACACCAGTGAATGGGACCGCGATGCAAAATGTCGCGGGAAAAAGATTATTTGTGGTAACGCATTAACACCACAATCACCTGAAAATTGGCCAATGTCTAAGAAAGATATTTCGAATCGGATTGGCATTAATTCAGACTTTGACTTAACACTGCTAAACGGCGACTGTTTTGGCATGCGCAAAACAATATCCGGTGGCTTTCATGCCGTGTACAAAAACAACAACATTGACGTATATTGCCCCGGCGTACTGGAACGTGTTTACGGTGAAGATATCGAAAACGTAGAAACCGGTTCTATACTAACCCGTGCCAAGCAACCAACCTGTCAAGAATTGGCCGAATACGGATACGCCCATGTCAAAGGCAAGAATTGTTACGGCAAAAAATATGACACACGCGAATATTACATTGACTGTTCGTCTGGGGATATTAACGCCCGCATAATTATATTAAACGGCGCACCAGATTATGGCACATACGATCCATACACCCCTGATACAATGGACCAAGCCAACGACATATTTGCTGAAATGTTCGAATCCGCGGAACAGTTACGTAAATAACCGCATCATATTTTTCACATATAAACATTTGCGTTTTTTTCACACATATCGTATAATTAACCAGAATCCAAAGGGATTTGGTTTCGGGGCCATAAGAAAGCCCATAGTTTAGTTAGCACACAAAAATCAGTGTGCTGAATCCGCAGATGTAATATTGCGGCACAAGTTGTGCCTTTTATTATGTCATTACCCCGCATGGTCGGGGGGCTGTCGGTTATATAACAGGCTTTGTCCAAAGACCGGCGGGGTCATTCTAAACTATGATTTTCTTAACCCACCCGACCGCCAAATTTCTTTGGCGGCATATTTTTTTCACAAAGTCAACCAAAATTAAGATAATAAATTTATTGATTTTAGGAAAAAATATGCTACGAATAAAAGTATCCACAAGGAAAGAAATTTATAAAAGGAGAAGGAATATGTCCAATACTAAACATTTGACAGATTTGTTCAAAGTCTGCAGCGTTTTGCCCGCATTATTGATTATGCCCGCAATGGCCGAAACTTTTAACATTGGCACTGGTGGAACTTATACTTTGACAGGAAAGCATATTGATCCTGTTACGAATGAGGGTTCTGTTTATTTTTTACAAAGTACAGACAAGCAACAGTTGGCTGTGCTAAATGTTGAAAATGCACTTGTTTCAAATATAACAATGAGCGAAGCGAATGGGCAGTCAGGGGTAATTAAGGGCTATGACAATTCAAAGGTTGTTGTACGAAATTCTGAATTTTCAGATAATAATGCGCCTTATTATGCGGCAATTTGGACGGTGTCGCCTTGGCAAGATGTTGATGGTGGTATTTTAGATGTATCTGGCTCTAAGTTCTTGCGTAATAAAACGCAGGACGGTGGTGCAATTGGTGCGATGTGGAAAACCAAAATTTCAGATTCTTTGTTTGAAAGCAACGAGACGGCCGGTGACGGTGGTGGGGCAATGCTTTTGGGGGCTGTTTCGCAGTCTGTTTTAACAGATGTTATGTTCAAGAATAACTCATCAGAAACAGTTGGTGGTGCGATTGCGATGCGAGCTATCAATGAGGGCGATAATAAGGATGCAAAATTAGATATATTTGATTCGGATTTTATTGGTAATACCGCGGGTACAAATGGTGGGGCGATTTATTCAACATTCTATGACAGTAAAACAGTCAAAGATTCTGTCTATATTAACGATACGGATTTTTCGCTTAATTCTGCAAATAATGGTGGCGCCATTTATACCGAGGGCCTGGCCGATTTGGGTGGCGGGTTTGCCAGTATGAAAATTGTCGATACAGATTTTAATGAAAATACGGCGACTAATTTTGGTGGCGCCATTTACAATAGTGGTAATTTGATATTAAGTGATGGTGATTTTGAAAATAATGCGGCTGGTGATGGCGGGGCTATTTTCAACAAGGGGGTGTTGACAGTTAACGGTGGTTCTGAATTTATTAGAAATACTGTGGCACTTGAAGGCGGGGCAATTTACAATGGTTTGAATGCCAAGATTGACGATTTATTGGCGGATTTTAAATTTAATTCTGTTGAACGTAGTAATAGTGGCAATGCATCAGGTGGTGCGATTTTTAATGGTGGAACAATCGGTTCTATTGTTGGTGTGTTTAATGATAATGTCGCAATTGCGTCTGATAAAAGTTTGACGGCCAAAGGTGGGGCGATTTATTCATGGGCAGATGGGTCGGCACACGCAACAATTGATTCTGTTGTGGCCGATTTTAATGGAAACCAAGTTAAAAGTGTTGGTGAAGCAATTGGTGGCGCGATTGTTAATGATGGTAAAATCGGTACCTTGTATCAAGCAGACCAGGGATTTGTCGGTAATAAAGCAGATGCAGAAGGTAATGCGTGGGCAGGTGCCTTCTATAACAGTGAATATGCAGAAATTAAAGAATTGATTGCCAACTTTGATGATAATTCGGCAAATGGTGTCATTTGGGGCGCAGGTGGTGCCGTGGTTAATCGTGGCAATATTGATAAGTTGCAGGGGAACTTTACCAATAACTCTGTAGTTGCAACAACAGAATCTGACAGTTATGGTGCATATGGTGGGGCCTTGTTTAATGATGGGGTAATTGGTGCGCTGACGGGTGATTTTATAAATAATTCTGCTTTTGCGACAATGGAAGAATACGCAAGTGGTGGTGCAATTGAAAATATGGGAACACTTGCCCTTGTTGGTAATAATTTATTCCGTAATAATGTGGCCGATTATGGTGGGGCCATTGATAACTGTGGTGCGCTGAATATTGGTGGTACTAATGTGTTCAGTAATAATATCGCCAGATTTGGTGGTGGCGCCATTAGTAACTGGGAAACCGAAATCGTATTATCTGGTACAAATACGTTCAGTGGCAATACCGCAAATGGTGTGGCAAATGATATCTATAACGATGGTACGCTGACCATTGCGTCGGGTATGACATCAATCGATGGCGGTATCAATGGGGCGGGTGCGCTGGATATTCAATCGGATGCGACACTGAATATGAACTATGCATCGATTACACAGGGTACAATCAATATCGATGGTACTTTGATGGCGTCGTTGCGTGATGCAAGCGATACTGTTGATATCGCTGGAACTTTGTCGGGGACGGGCAAGGTGCTGTTAAGTGCGGGTGCAGTCGGAACTTATGACGTGTCTTTGTTCACAGATGCAAACTTGAATGTTGATTTTGGTAAAACGTACCAGACGACCATTGAAGATGGTATGGCAATCCTTGGTGTAAAAGATGTGGCAACAATCGCAGCAGACACGGGTATTACCGGTGGGGCGGCGGGTGCGGTATCTACGTTGGTGGTATCATCAGATGCGAATCTGCAAAAGGTGTCCCTGGCGATTCAAGAGGCTTTGAACAATGGCGATACGGCATTGGTTGAAAAAGAAATGGCCAAGGTAAATCCTGATACTAAACCGGTTGGTCAATCGGTCGCAGCATCTGTCCAGGGTCAGGTTGTATCGGTTGCCGCGGGTCGTATGTCGACCGTTGGTGGGACGACGGGACGTGCCGGTGGTGATGTGACGGGTGCGGGTTTATGGACCCAGGGATTGGTTAACAAATCCAAGATGGGCGGTACATTTGAAGGTCGTACAACCGGATTCGCACTGGGTGGTGATACATTGATTGATGATGTGTTCACGCTGGGGGGTGGTTTTGCATTCAGTGATACAGATGTAGAGGCAGATGGTCGTGACACAAATGTAGAAAGCAATTCTGTGTTTGCGTATGCTCAGTACAAGCCATCCGCATGGTATGCAAATGCCACGGTCAGCTATACTATGTCTGATTACGAAGAAGATGCCCAGATTATTGGTGGGGTTATGTTGAATAATAACTATGATACCAAGGCGTTCGGTGTTCAGACTATGTTTGGTTATGATTTTGCGTCTGGTGTCACGCCAGAGGCCGGGGTGCGCTATCTGTACGTGTCCCAGGATGAACATCGTAATGGTATTGGCAATATTGTATCAGAAATGGATTATGGGTTCTGGACCGGGGTTGCGGGTCTGAAATATGCGTTCGCAATCGAATCGGATACAGATGTTAAGTTCAGCCCATCTTTGCGTGCGGCAATGACATATGATTTCACGACACCGGATACGGTTGCAAAAATTGTTGTTCCGGGGGCATCGGCATACTATGTTGATATTGACAGTCTGAGCCGCATGGGTGGTGAATTTGGTATTGGATTGACCGCAGAATATCGTGGGTTGGAATTATCACTGAATTACGAACTGGATTTGCATGAAGATTATACTTCACAAACAGGTTTGTTAAAATTCAGATATGATTTCTAAGAAAACACCCAAAAGAAAAATCCCCCTTACCTTCCTTCCTGGGGGGATTTTTTTTATTCGATAACACAACTTACTTTATACACCATCAACACTATACGTACTTACATACGGATAACATTAAACATATCAACCATAATAACCTGTGTACACACACTATGTGTATAACACATCTTTCTGAATTCTTGTTACCATAAAAAAAATCCCCCAATTGGGGAATTTTTTTTAATCCAATAACAACAATATTATTTAACTGTTGTTGTTGCGTTACGATTCCATTTCCAGACTTCTTCGCCAGAACCCTGAACCAATGGGCGTTCTTTACCATAAGAAATGGTAGAGATGCGTTTCGCGCAGATACCATCGTTAACCAATACTTCTTTGGCTGCGTTTGCACGTTTTGCACCCAATGCCAAGTTGTATTCTGTTGAACCACGTTCGTCACAGTTACCTGCGATTTGGATTTTAACATCTTCGTGGTTTTTCATATACAACGCCTGGCCCAACAGGTTATTTTTTGCTTCATCTGAAATTTCAGCAGAATTAAACGCAAAGAATACGCGTTGATCGTTTAAATCAGCTGGTTCAACGATGCTGGAACCGCCACAAGCGGCCAACAGCCCCGCAACACCGGCCAATATAGCAAAGTTTTTGATTTTCATGAAAATACTCCCTTGAGTTTCTGTTGCTCGTGTTATATTCTACTATAAAAGTTATGCATTATCAAGGAAAAACACAAATGAATTACGGTGCTTTACGGGAATTGTATTTGGCAGGTGTACGTTGGGAATTAACAGATGTACCATTGGTGCGTGCTAATATCGTTACACAGCCCCAGGTGGCAACCCCGACAATTGATGCACCGGGACGGATTGCGGCCCGTGTCGTGCCACCAATCGCGCCAACGTCACCAATTTCAATTGATACAGCCATATCAATGGCGACGCGACCAAACGATATTGATGCACTGAATCGTATGATTTGCGAATTTAATCATCCTTTGCGTGCAACATCAACTAATGTTGTCGGAATACACGTTGCGCCAAATCCAAATGGTATGATAATTCTTACAGATATGCCCAGCCCAGATGATGATGTATCTGGCAAAATATTAACAGGTGTCGCTGGGGAAATGATGGATAAAATGCTGAACGCAATCGGGATGAGCCGTGATGTCGTTTCAATATTACCGATGCTGTTTTGGCGAACCCCGGGGGGACGCACACCATCGCGTGATGAAATTGATTTGGCGCATCCATTTGTAAATCGCGCAATCGAATTGTTAAAACCACGTGTGATATTAACACTTGGCACACTGCCCGCGACCGAGATTGCAGGGATAAATCTGGGTCGGTCGCACGGCATTGCAACAACGATTGAAAATAACATAACTGTGATGCCTATTTACCATCCAAATTATTTAATATTAAAACCTGCGGCCAAGCGTGATGTTTGGAACGCATTGCAAAATGTACAAAATTTGTTGAAAAGTGCGTAAAAATAATTAATAATTCTCGCATAGTGTATCAAAGGAGCCTACTATTAAACCAACATTAAATCGTGATAACCGCCGCGATGCCGGCCCACGTATGAATAATCGGATTATCGCAAAATCCGTTCAAGTAATTAGCGCAGATGGCCAAAATCTGGGGGTTATGCCAACCGCAAACGCAATTGCACTGGCGATGGAAGACGGTCTGGATTTAGTTGAAATGAACGCGAATGGTCCAACACCAATTGTAAAAATTATGGACTATGGCAAATTCAAGTACGAACAGAAAAAACGCGCGTCTGAGGCCAAGAAAAATCAAAAAACCACAGAAATGAAAGAAGTTTGGGTCAAACCTTTTATCGAAGAAAATGACCTGAATATAAAAATGAAAAAGGTTCTGGAATTTTTAGGCGAAGGTAACAAGGTTAAAATTGCCGTTATGACCAAAGGATCAAAAAAAGTTTTGGCGCGTGGCAAAGATGCTGTGCCAGAATTGTTTGCCCATATTTTGGAAATTGTCGGTGAACGTGGGGCATTGGAATCTAAGTCTAAGCCTGATGAACGAACAAAATCTATTATTGTTGCACCTGTTAAGGCAACCAAATAATAGGTTCGAAAACATAATAAAAAAACTGGCGGCGCCAGTTTTTTTATTTTATAATCGACGCATGTCTAGAATTATATCTTTTTTATTTGGCCCAAAGGCTGCGAAAACGACGGCTGGGGCGTTGGCTGAAAAATTCGGTCTGAAATTACAAGGCGATAAAAATGCACCTGTTCGTGGGGTCGCACCAATTGCAGATGCACGTGCGGGTCAATTGGCGTTCTATTCCACAGAACGAAACAGTGCGGCGTTTAAAATCCTGCCGATAGAGGTGCTGAAAAACACTCGCGCAACGGTGATTTTGCTGCAACCAGAACAGGTCAAAGACGCACCGACGGGGGCAACATTACTTATCACAGACAGTCCACGTGGCAATATTGTAAAAATACTGGGCGAAATTTATCGTGAAAAGCCGCGATTTGGTATTCATCGTAATGCAGATGTTGCACGTGGCGTATTTTTCCGTAAAAAACGCACTGTATATGTCGGACAATTTGCAACTATTGAACGTGGTGCTGTGATTGAAGCAGATGTTAAGATTTATCCAGGTGCATTCATTGGTCGCAATGTTGTATTAGGACGCGGAACAATCGTTCAAACCGGCGCACATATAGAAAATGCAACAATTGGCGCAGATTGTGTTATTAATGCTAATGCTGTTATTGGCAAAGACGGATTTGGATACACACGTCAAGACGGTAAAAACGTGTTTATTCCACACGTTGGTCGCGTTGTTATTGGTGACCGTGTGTCGATTGGGGCAAACACATGCATTGACCGTGGCGCAATGACAGATACACGTATCGGAAATGGTACAAAAATTGACAACCTGTGCCAGATTGCACACGGTGTTGTTGTTGGGTCTGAATGCTTTTTGGCATCTGGTGTTGGTTTGGCTGGTGGCATTGTTTTGGGTGATCGCGTATTGCTGGGCGGGCATGTTGGTGTGGCAAACGGTGTAAAAATCGGTAACGACGCATCAGTTGGCGCAAACAGTGGTGTTTTCCGCAATATTCCAGATGGTGAATCATATATGGGTTATCCAGCAGGCCCAGGTACTGAATTCATGCGTCATTATGCATGGTTGCGAAAAAACACTAAAAAGTAATTTATGGTGTATAAAATGCAACATCAAAAATATTGGATAAAAAAAATCTATCCATCAAAGCAAGTTTTACAAAAAACGCAAATTGATAATTTTGTAAAACCAGAAATAAAGATAATCATTGAAAATTGGATGCTGTCCAGACAAAAATAACCAAGGAAAGAAAATTATGATTAACACAACAGAAATCGAAAAAGTCATTCCACATCGCGGACATATGCGACTGATTGATGAAATTCGTGAATTCAGCGATACATCTGCGGTTGGTATAAAATATGTACGTGACGATGAATTCTGGTGTGCAGGACATTTTCCAGACAAACCAATTATGCCCGGTGTCCTGCAGGTAGAGGCATTGGCACAAACGGCGTGCTTTGTCGCATTCAAGCGTATGGATCCAGCCGAAGCAGCCCAGACATTGGGATATTTTACCACAATGGAAAAGATTAAATTTTCACATATGGTTCATCCTGGTGATAAACTAGAATTACACGTTGAATTAATTACAACAAAAATGCGTCTTTATAAATTCCACGGTATCGCTATGGTCGCTGGTAAAAAAGTAGCCGAAGCAACTTTTACCGCTGTATTGCAACATAAAGATTTGTAAAAAAAAACCGCCAAGGGCGGTGGACATTCGCTACTGTGCCCAGTGCAATTAAACTTTTATTTAACGAAGTATCCCACTCCTTGCGCTGGATAAAAATAAAATAGAATGATTTAGATAAAAACAAATCCGGTGGCGTAGTGTACAAATGCTACATGAGCCACCGGATTTGTTTTTAGATGAATTATTATATTTTATTTTTTACCCAACTGTTAATTCTTTACCTTTTACATCGACATAAACAGTCGCGCCTTCGCCAATCGTACCGTTCAAGATTAAATCGGCAACCTTGTCTTCGACCGCAGTCGTAATCAAGCGTTTCAATGGTCGCGCACCAAACACAGCATCATATCCATTGTCACCCAACCACTTAATCGCCTTTGGCGTAATGTTCAGACCAATTCGGCGTTCCGCCAAACGTTTTTCAAGCCCGCGCAATTGAATCTTCACAATCCCCGCCATTACATCTTTGCCCAATGGATTAAAGAATACAATTTCATCAATTCGGTTTATAAATTCCGGACGGAAATTGCGCTTTACAGCCTCCATATCCGGCAGATTGCTGGTCATGATAATAATTGTATTTGTGAAATTCACAACGTGGCCCTGGCCATCTGTTAAACGCCCATCATCCAGAATCTGTAAAAATACATTGAACACATCTGGATTGGCTTTTTCAATTTCATCAAACAACAAAACCTGGTACGGGCGACGACGAACGCTTTCGGTCAACACCCCACCCTGTTCATAACCCACATATCCCGGGGGACTGCCAATCAGGCGTGAAACCGAATGTGGTTCCATATATTCACTCATATCAATACGCGTCATTGCCATATCATCGTTAAACAGATATTCCGCCAGGGCCTTGGCAACCTCGGTCTTGCCCACACCGGTGGGTCCCAGGAACATAAAACTGCCCGATGGGCGACGTGGGTCAGATAACCCTGCACGACTGCGACGAATTGCACGCGCCACAACGCCCAGCGCATGATCTTGACCAACAACACGCTTACGCAGTTCGTCTTCGATATTTAATAATTTAGATTGTTCTTCGACACTCAATCTGTCCGCTGGAACGCCAGTCCATTTACTGACCACCGCTGCGATATGTTCAGGCAATACAGTTTTGTATTCTTTTGCATCTGCATTCATTTTTGCAATCTGTTCTTCCAATTCTGGGATTTTCCCATATTGCAAGGCAGACGCTTTTTCATAGTCACCGTTGCGCATTGCGGTTGCAACCTCTGCCTTGGCCGCATCCAATGCCGCCATCGCATCCGACAGGCCACGCATTTTCTGCTGTTCTTGCTTCCATTCAGCGGTCTGTTTTGCAGATTCGCTTTCCAGTTCCGAAATCAGTTTTTCCAAATCTTTCAGACGTTTTTTCGATTCGTCATCTTTTTCCTTTTTCAATGCCTGTTGTTCTATTTTCAACTGCATTAAATGTCTGTCTACTTCGTCCAAGCGTTCTGGTTTTGATGCAATTTCGATTCGCACACGTGCGGCCGCCTCATCGATTAAGTCAATGGCCTTGTCCGGTAAAAAGCGATCCGTGATATAGCGATTAGATAATTTCACGGCTGATACCAGCGCAGCATCTGCGATTCGCACACCATGATGCCCTTCGTACTTTTCTTTTAACCCGCGCAATATTGAAATCGTATCATCAACAGTTGGTTCATCAACATATACCGGCTGAAAACGACGTGCCAAGGCCGGATCTTTTTCAATATATTGGCGATATTCATCCAGCGTTGTCGCCCCCAGACAATGCAGTTCCCCACGCGCCAACATCGGCTTTAACAGATTACCTGCATCCATACTGCCTTCGCCCTTACCGGCACCGACCAACGTGTGCAATTCATCGATAAATAAAATGATTTCACCATTTGAATCTTTGACTGCTTTCAAAATCGCTTTCAAACGTCCTTCGAATTGACCACGATACATCGCGCCCGCCATCAACGCCCCCATATCCAGGGACAACAGTTTCTTTTTCAATAAATTTTCCGGCACATCACCCGACAAAATACGCGTGGCTAACCCTTCGATTATAGCTGTTTTACCAACACCCGGATTACCGATTAAGACCGGATTATTTTTCGTACGACGTGTCAAAACCTGGACCGTGCGACGAATTTCTTCTTCGCGTCCGATAACAGGGTCTAATTTTCCATCCGCCGCCAGTTTTGTAAAGTCTGTTGTATAACGTTCTATGGCCTGTTGCGGTGTTTCTTGCATTTCATCTGGATTCATTTTTGTATCCTTTTATTTTTTCTTTTACCCCATATATAGTGCCAAAAATCCCTCTTTCAAGACACAGGAACGAATCCCCCACCCCACTTGCACAAACAAAAAAAATGTTATATGCTGACGATATACGGGGGTAGATATGAATATTTTTTCAGAATCTGATATACTACAAATTAAATCACACGGTTTAACAATTGAAACTATTAACAAACAAATGGCCGATTTTGAGAACGGTTTTCCATATTCTGATATTGTATCTGCATGCGTAATTGATAACGGCGCATTTAACTTTGATAACGATATCGATAAATACATCGATTTGTACGATTCGAAATGTGGCAAATATAAAATTGTAAAGTTTGTCCCAGCATCTGGTGCCGCCACCCGTATGTTCAAAGACCTGTTTGAATATTTATCATCAGGCGAAATGAACAAGACGACACAAACAGTCTTGGACAATATAAACCGATTCGCATTTTGGGATGATTTGAAATCTGTTTTACCTGAAAACCCAACAGACCGCGATAAAATCAACTATCTTATTAACGAATGTGGATTGAATTACGGCAATTTGCCAAAGGGACTATTACAGTTCCATAAATACAACAACGAATGTCGCACCGCCGTCGCCGAACATTTAATCGAAGGCGCCCTGTATGCGCGCGCAAATGATATGGTTCGTATTCACTTTACTGTATCCCCCGAACATATGAACGGATTTAGCGAATTATTAACCAAGATTGTACCAACATACGAACAAAAATTTGGTGTTAAATACGATATTTCTATGTCGGTCCAGAAAAAACAAACCGATACAATTGCAGTAAATATGGATAACACACCGTTCAGAAACCAAGACGGCACATTACTGTTCCGCCCCGCAGGCCATGGGGCATTGATTGAAAATCTGAACGATATTGACGGGGATATCGTGTTTATTAAAAACATAGATAACGTATGTCCCGACCATATGCGCAACGACACAACACGATATAAAAAACTTATCGGCGGTCTGTTAATCGAAACCCAGAATAAAATATTTGAGTACCTGCGGGCGCTGGATAACGGCACAGCAAACATTAACGAAATATCAGACTTTATAAAAAATACGCTGTGTATAACACTGCCAAATGAAATATCCGCGGACACTGCACGCACAATCTTGAACCGCCCAATTCGTATATGTGGCATAATAAAAAATACAGGTGCCCCGGGTGGCGGACCATTCTTGGTTCGTGACGCAAACGGATTAACCAGTCCCCAAATTGCAGAACCTGGACAAATTGCACCTGAAAAAATATCAATCCTGCATGACGGCGAATTTTTCAGTCCAACAGACATTGCCTGTGGCGTACGTGATTACATGGGCAATAAATTCAACTTATTAAATTATGTGGACGAAACCGCCGGATTTATCAGTAACAAGTCCAAAAACGGTCGCGACCTGCGTGCGATGGAACGCCCAGGGCTATGGAACGGTGCAATGGCGAAATGGAACACAATATTTGTAGTAACACCTGCAACTACATTTACCCCCGCCAAGACGATTATTGATTTAATAACACCCGACCATTTAACAATTTAAGAAAAAAGTTAAAACAACACTTGACTTTTCTATATTTTTGTTATAAATTTAGGCACGCTATTAATTAAAGGTAAAGTATTATGCCACGTATATGTAAAGTTACAGGTAAGAAAACAGAAGTTGGGATGAACGTTTCCCACTCTGAACGTCATACAAAACGTACATTCTTGCCAAATCTGCAAAAATTAAAGTTCCACAGTGAAATTCTGGGTCGTGATTTTTCATTGCGTATTTCGACCGCTGGTCTGCGCACATTGACAAAGCACGGCGGTTTGGACGGTTATGTAATGTCTAAACCTGTTTCTCGTTTGACCGAAGAAATGGCTGCAATCAAAAAAGCCATTGAAAAGAAAATCGGCAAAGCAGAAAAGCCAGCAAAAAAACCTGCACACAAAGCGAATCGCAGTGCACGTTTGGTAAAAAAAGTTGAAGCAAAGAAAGCCGCATAAATTTTGCGACTTTTAATGCCACGGCCCCGTGGCGGAATTGGTAGACGCGCTTGACTCAAAATCAAGTTCAGCAATGAGTGTCGGTTCGAGTCCGACCAGGGCCACCAGACTTAAAATCCCTTTTTGGGGATTTTTATTTTGGTCTGGTCGGACGAGAGCCGACCGGTTCGGAACGCAGCGCCAGCGAAGTGAAAGGGGCCCAACAAAATCACCAAGAACCCCAGCGATTGGATTGATTTTGTATGGGAATTATACAGTCCGACCAGGGCCACCAGATAAATAAAAAACATCCCCCCGTGGGATGTTTTTTATTTTCGCAAACTTTTGTTGACAAATAAGTTTTAGTCTACTAACATATTTCACAACTAATCAACAAAGGTACAAAAAATGCAAAAGTATATAGCAGAATTAAAACAATTTTTTGCACTGATAAAACAAAACATGAATCAGCAGTCAAAAAACCCGAAAATTTCGGCATCTTCTTTGGCGCATTTACAACAAGCACAACAAGCAATCGCTGATTTAGAAGACAAAATTATCCAAAAGCCATATGGGGTTCTTTGGATTGATTTGGCTTTTCATTTCCTGAACTGCACACAAAATTGCACTTCGCAATCTAGAAATAATCTTATCAATCTTTTCATGTGGGCGAATAAAAAATCACCCGTATGTAATGCGCGTGATATTGATACAATTGATCCAATGATAAAAATATATCCTGGGATAATATTTTATGGCCATATACATCCAAACACCCTGACAACAATCAACCCCATAAAAATTCCTGTCAAAACAATAAATATTGCAATACAAAAAGCAAAAATAAATAATACTCACAAAAGATAAAACATCCGCCCAACCGGGCGGTGTTTTTATTTAAAAATCTTTTTTTGTTCGTTAATATTTACAATACCAATTATCAAATCAACCAATGCCCAAATCAAAAAACCATTGAAAAGAAAATCGGCAAAGCAGAAAAGCCAGTAAAAAAAACTGCACACAAAGCGAATCGCAGTGCACATTTGGTAAAAAAAAATGAAAAACATCCCCCCGTGGGATGTTTTTTTATCTGATTTTTATTTTACAAAAACACAATAAAATCTGAAACGGATTTATAATCTGAACATTTTTACTAATTTTAACATTTATGACGATTTTGCGTTGGTTCGCAAATGCAAAAAATTGCGATTTTTCGACCCTGAACATTCGACCCCTGCGAAAGTATTACGAAACAAAAGAAAACTTGCCCCGATGGGCAAGTTAGGAAATTTTGGTTGGGGCAGCTGGATTCGAACCAACACTGACGGAGTCAGAGTCCGGAGTTCTACCATTAAACTATGCCCCAATGCGGGGTGGATTATAGGGCTTTTTTATTCCCAATGCAAGCAGAAAGTTTTTTCTGTGTAAAAATTGTGTAAAAATTTTTACAAATATGTGATATAATCCCCTTGACACAGGCGACTGTGTTGGGGCGTAATAACCCTAGAACATATAGTGTCCGTGGGGACAATAAAAACCTCCAACGTTATTTTAGTTGGAGGGTCGCGAATATATTGAATAAGCGCGCCATTTTCTATATGTTATAGTTCTTAACCTCCAACCGTCCGCTTTGTGACGTTTTTTTGTAAAAGGACAAACTATGAAAAAGAACATAAAACTGACACGCAATCGTAATGGCATCTTTTTTACACAGGGTGGCAAAGAATATAATTTGTATGATTTACATAATCCGCCTAAAAATAAAGAGGGCTGTTTTATAATCAATGGGAATTTGGATATTAGCCACATGGGATTGACAGAATTACCAGATTTGAGTGAGTGTCAAATTGATGGTACTTTTAATTGTTCGCACAACCCGTTAAACAGTCTGCGCGGCAGTCCTGATTTTGCAGAAGATTTTATTTGCACAAACACCAATATTACAGATTTGCGCGGCATAGGATGGTTTGTTCATGCTGACTTATCGCATAATAAATTGAAAAGTCTTCGTGGTATTCACGACATGCCTGAATCCAGTTGGGATAACGATTCTTCAATAGATTGCAGCCATAATCAAATAACAACATTGCGCGATTTGCCAGAAATGCCAACATATCTAAATTGCAGTCATAACAATATACGCACATTATCAGACATGCAAGCAACAGGTTTTGGTCAAATTGATTGTTCGTTTAATAAACTTACACGTCTTGAATTTCCGTCATCTAAATATGAAGAAATAAAAGAAAGTGTTTATGATTTGTCAGATGATGAATGGCATTTGGCGATATATAATTTTGTTGGCAACCCATGTTTTGAAAAATACGCAAAATGGCTGTTAAAGGCACGTGGTTGGTCTGACAATGCAACAAAAGAAGAGATTGCTGCACTGGCACAATTGATGATGCTAGATTTGCCTCACAAAGCACGCATTGCAATTCAAAATACATTGGAAACATCAGTGGAAGCACAAGAACTGCGCAAGGCAAATAAAAAACTGTTTGATACCAAGCGTACATTAACCCAAGGTACATCCGTGATAATGGCACTGCAACAGGCCAAACAAACCAAGAAAAACAACAGCGATGATGGTAATACAGGACGGTAAATATGTCCTTGGTACATGTTCCAGAAAAACATACAAAAACAAGAATATCTATAAAATACCGCCCCACTGGGCGGTGTTTTTATGCCAAAAATCCTTGTGTAAAAAATATGTAAAAATAATTTGAAAAAAAATTTTTTTGTACTAAACTCTCACCCAATCCAAAAATATAACAAAGGAATATATCGATGAAATACATAGACGGTTTCACACAAGAAAAACAAAATAATATCAAAGTATGCAATGGTTGCAAAATACACTGCACAATCGATGCAACAAATATGAACGGGCGTTTTTATCCTACATTTATTACCAGTATCCCAACCGTTATCACAAACTATATTGACGAAAACGGCATAATTCATCATATCTCATCTAATAACCTGCCGGGGCTTGACACCAAAGAACAAGCAATTGTCCAAGCACGCCGGATTGCAAAACTGTGTGATAATTACAAAACGCGATAAAACGCAACAACACAACACCGCCCCCCATGGCGGTGTTTTTTACCCCAATCAATACAAAATCACATTAAAATTTGACTATATTGATGTTTATGCTATCGTATTTGTGTAACGACATACAAAAGGATGTTGAATGGCAAAACGATACGATCCATATAAATCAACAAACTCTGTTTACATGACACAAGAAGCGTACAATATATTGCGCACACAATGCAGTGCAAATTTATTCAGACGCTTAACGATTTATAATCTGCAATACGATCACAAACAACCATACATCAAAAAATCTGGTTACTGGTTTATGATAGAATTTGCTGAATCTGATACAAACCGCATACACGATGTCATAAAATCGTCACCGATGTTGATTTCTGGCACTGTTGAACCTGATTATATTGAATATCTGAAAACAACATACTACAACAAACCCATAAATAAAACACGATAAGAATATCATATACCGCCCATTTTGGGCGGTTTTATTTTTGCGTTTTTATACACCACCAACATATGATATAATTCCTGTTATGATTACAAGATTAAGCACAATTATAGAATTTCATCATCAACGAACGACTGCCCACGTTGATTGTATGAACTATTTTGCAGGATTACTGGGCTATCATTTCCCAGAACACGATAACGATAAACATTCGGGTCCAATGCGCGATGCATACGCATACAAAAATTACGCACGCTATCACCCAGAATACAATATCCCCAAAATATATTCCGAACTTTGCAAGGAAAAATGTGCTGAACACCATAAAACACAGCCACACCATTTGGACTACTATTCCGACGTATCAGAAATAAGTGATCTGACTCTTATTGAAATGATATGCGATTGGTTCAGCGCCAGTTTCGAACAAAGATACATCACCCACGAAGACCCAAACGATTATACCGTTCAACAATTCTTTGATGTTACCTTGCGCGATAATCCAAAATATAAATGGTCTGAAAAACAGGTTGAACTGATATGTTCTTCTATTGACTTCTTGGAAATGTACGGCAACTATGACGACGTAATGGCGATTTGGCGACCGTTGCTGGCGGATTGATATAGTCATACGTTCCTGTGGTTACAAGCCCCAAAAAAATAAATAATTTATTTATATAACCAAAGGGGGATTTTATGAAAAAACTACAATTCTGTGGCACATTATTAATGTGTCTTGGGGCGGTAAATGCTGCCAACGCCTGTACAGGTATCACACTAAAAGCCACAGACAATTCTGTAATAGCCGCACGTACAATGGATTGGTCGGGCGCAGAAACAAATAATATGTACGTCATCGTACCACGTGGGCACAGTCAACAATCACTGTTACCAGATGGTAAAATGGAAGGTCTGGAATTCAGCGCACTTTATGGATACGCCGGCATTGCCACAGAACAACCAGAATTTGTAATAGACGGTACAAATGAAGCAGGTCTGTCGGCTGCCCTGTTCTATTTTCCAAATTATGGAAAATACGAACCATACAACGATGCAACCAAAGACATATCTTTGGCTGACTTTCAGGTAGTTTCATGGATTCTGGCACGATTTGCAACCATCGACCAGGTAAAACAAGCAATAAACGACGTTCGTATAATAAATGTAGATCCATCTGCTTCAACTGTTCATTGGCGTATCACAGATGCCACAGGACGCCAAGTTGTTCTGGAAATTGTAAATGGCGTACCAAATTTCTATGAAAACGAAATTGGTGTTCTGACAAATTCACCTGGATTCCAGTGGCAAATGACCAATCTGAATAACTATGTCAATTTGCACCCCGGTGGCGCAGGCCCAACAGAATTTGGCCCAATTGAATTACGTTCATTTGGTTCAGGTTCAGGATTCCGCGGACTGCCTGGCGACTTTACACCACCATCACGATTTGTTCGTGCAGCGTTCTTAAAAACATACGCCCTGCCCCAGACAAATGCATTTGATGCTGTAACCCAAGCGTTTCACATTCTGAATAATTTTGATATTCCATCTGGCATACAATTTCCTGTTGGTAAATCACCAACCAATATGCCTGCGGCAACACAATGGACAATCGCAACAGATGTAACGAATCGTACAATTTACTATCACACGATGTACGACCGTTCGATTCGCAAATTAGATATGGACAAGATAGATTTTGCCAACATAACGTTTCAATATCATCCATTGGACGAAACAAAATCACAACCAACTGTATCTGTTACAATTGATTAAAAGACCCGCCAAATGGCGGGTTTCTTTATTTTGCAAATACACGCTTATACACCTTTTCATTGATACGCGCAGGATATTCACGAATCAGGAATGAATTATAATCATCCAACAACATACGTTCAGATGTTTTCTTTAATTCCTTCGTCAATGCTTCCATTTTTCCAGAATCAACCGTCGGTATTTTTTCAGCATTGATACGCAATACATAGAACGCGTCCACCCCTGGTACAATCGTGTTTGTTTCAATCGGATTATTAAACGTCGCATTCAAAACATCGACCGGCGCACCCGATGTACGTGAAACACTTACAGATTTTTTGCCTGCCAATTTACCTTTTTTATTCAAATCAACCAATACTTCATTTGCACGAACATAGGCCTGCTTTTTCTGAGCATCGTGTTTCCAGTCTGCAACCAAATCTTTTTTAACCGATTCGAATTCCTGGGTGTGTGCTGGTGCAATTTTATCAACGCGCGCAATTACAAAGCCCTTTTTCGTTTCAATCATTTCAGATTCCATACCTTCATCCATATCGAACAAGTTCGCAATAACTTTATCCGTCAAAACATCATCTTTTGGACGCTTATCTGCGCTGAACGGTTTCAAAGCCACATATTTAACATCATACTTCTTGGCAACATCCGCGAACGCATCACCAGCAATAATGTCATCTTCGACCTTGATCGATTTTTCGTATGCCGCATCATATTCATCTGGCTTAGAACTATCGGCTGGAACCAATATATAAGATATTGTTCTGAATTCTGGAATCGTACGTGGATTCTGAGCATAGAATGCACGCAATTCATCATCCGATGGATTTACAATCTTGAAATCATCATACCTTATCGTCGCATATTCAATATCACGTGTTGCATATCGCGCATTATACATCGCACGCGTTGTAAACACAGGTACATCCATTGGCGATGAAACCGCCCCCAGAACCATTGAACGTAAAACCTGTGCGCGCAAGATGTCTGCAAATTGCGCTTCTGAATACCCCGAAGAATTCAACACTGAATCAAACAAGAACGTAGAAAACTGACCATTTTCTTGGAATTCTGGAAACGAACGAATTTCACGTGCGATTCGCGAATCTGACACCGCGAACCCTAAATCATTGGCACGATTTTCAGCCATTCTTTGTACAGTCATATTAGACAACACACGTTGTGCTAATTTATCTGCAACAATCGGATCTGTATAAACCGCACGTTGTTCTTCACGGCTCATTTCAGACATTTCCCGATTACGTTCCATTAAAAATTGTTGATATGTTATTTCGCCATCGCCAACATGAATCAGTGTGTTATCCCCCACGACATTACCGAATATCCATTCAGCAACCCCCCATCCAACAAACGAAAACGCCAACAAAGCAATAAAAAATTTCGCCACAGGTTTTTCCGCAGCATTACGTAAATATTCTAGCATTTAATCCCCTTTTGCGTTACCATAGCAAAACAAATAAATAAAAATCAACGAAAAAAAGGGGAAATTAAATGAAAATTATCGCCGGCAATTGGAAAATGAATGGCACGCGCAACGCATTAACTGAAATGGTGGCAAAATTACAAAACGTCGACACACAAAACACGATTATCTTATGTGTACCTTATACAATGCTGGGGCTTACAACTGGCCGTGTTGCCCTGGGCGCCCAAGATGTAAGTGCGCACACACATGGTGCATACACGGGCGAAGTTTCTGGACAAATGATTGCAGACACCGGTGCCAAATATGTAATTGTTGGTCACAGCGAACGTCGCCAATATCATAATGAATCAAACAATACAGTTCGTAACAAAGCAGCAATGGCATTGGCAAACGGATTAATTCCAATTATCTGTGTCGGCGAAACAATGGAAGAAAAACAGGCTGGCAAAACAATGATTGTAATAGAATCTGGGGTTCGTGAATCTGTCCCAACAGATGTTAACACGCCGATAATTATTGCATATGAACCACGATGGGCAATCGGTGCAGGCTTAACACCAACTGCCGTTGAAATTGCCGAAGCGCACACATTGATTGCAAAAACATTATCCGATATGGGATTATCTGGGACGCCAATTTTGTATGGTGCATCCGTCAAAGGAACAAATGCAGCCGAAATTATGTCGATACCAAATGTAGATGGTGTACTGGTTGGTGGTGCGTCCTTGAAATGTGACGATTTCATACCTATAATAACCAGTGTTAAATAATTCTATAATTGCAACACAAATGGAATTGAAATGGAACAAAACAAAGACCAAGAAGTAAAAATAGAATCTGTATCAATTGATGATGCACCAACAAATGAAAACAACAACGCCAATATCGACGTTGAAAAATTGCAAAATCAATTAGCAGAAATGAATGATAAATACCTGCGCATAGCGGCCGAACTAGAAAACACACGTCGTCGCGCGGCACTGGATGCAGAATCACGCGCCCGCAATCGTGCAATGGGTGTAGCGGAAAAAATCTTGCCGGTGATGGACGCGGTTGATGCCGCCCTGAAACACAGCCCAGATGATGAAGGCATTAAATCAATGGCGCGCGCCATGGAATCTGCATTTGCCCAGATTGGAATTACGAAAATAGAATCTGTTGGCGAAACATTAAACCCAATGTTTCACAATGCAATCCAGGTAATCGACAGTCCGAACCACAAAACCAACACAATTGTAGATGAAATGCAATCTGGTTATATGTTCGGTGACACAATTCTGCGCACGGCGATGGTTGTTGTCGCAAAATAAAAAATCCCGCGAATGCGGGAATTTTTTTTACTTTGTTTTGAATGGACGTTTCATTTGCGTCTTGATTGTATCGATATAGCGCGCCATTGCCGCCACATCATTCCCACGCACATTCGCACCGATTTGTTTAATAAAATCAAGTTGCGGTTGACTGTTCATATCCAACATTTTAATACGAAACGCAGGCATTTTGACGCCGTAATAATTAGACATATGAAATTCTGGATTCAAACCATTACGCCGCATCAAAAAACGCACAACATCACAATCCTTAACATCCTTAACAAAGAAATAATAATAATGATGTCCATCTCTGGCACGAACGCGTGAAACCCCATCTGTCAAAGTCGCCAAAGCACTTGCGTCTTCGGCACGTGAACCATAATTAATCTTAACAACGCTATAAAAAAAATCTTTGAATGCTGATTTGATATTATACCCAATATGCATATAAAACACTCCATACTTATCTGATTGCAACCCAGTGTGTCACAAATTATAGCAATTGTCAAAATCACATTCCTAACCGGTGTGATAATTTCATCATAAATATGGATTCATTACCGAAATCGTCTGTATGATTTGGGTTTACACGATAAATCAGCCCCAATGCACCATCTGTAAATTCACCAAACGAATGGCGGTATGTTGCGGTAAATCTAACCTCACGATTATCAGGACGCAAAGACAAATCTGCAACACGTGCATCACGTACCACCAAATCATATTTACCATTTTCCACTTCGACAACATCGTATTCTGCGTGTGCATATTGCAATGCACCATCTGTAATTGCCAATGGTTGCGCCACTGTAAATTCGAAATTGCCAACATTTGCACCAAATGCAAACGAATTTGATTCAATATCCGTCAACCCCAGAACCATTGCACCTGTCGCATCTGACGTTGTACGTGCAAATGTTGTGCGTGCACTGAAACCAATCGTATCAGATAAATCATAACGCGAAACAACATCAACATACACAGTGTTCCCAGAACCTAAATCCAATAAACCATCTGTTACCGCCCCCAACAGTGTATCACTTTCGCGCGTCGCACCAACAGATGCAGTAAATCCAAATTTATCCGTACCATATGCGATATGACTTTCCGCACCAGAAACACGTCCCAGTTTTCCCGGCATATATTGTGCCGAAATCGTCGGGTCATTTTCCAACAAACTTTCATCTGTAATCAATCCCGAATAGCCACGACCACCAAACGACCAATCCCCAGACTTGTATTCCACACCGGTCGTCACAACATTAGACGCCAGATTTAATATCGGATTTGCCATACCATTAAAACGCGATTCACCATCTGTGAAATAGTGTTGATATGACGCACGCATATTCCAATTATCATTCGAATACGCCAACGACAAATTATCCAATCCACCCATATTATCAACATATGCACGTTCTGACACCGCCATTGACAATGACATATCGCCAAACTGGGTTATCGTTGGGTCAACCTTACGTGTACTAAATTCGCCCAATACATCCCCCATATACAACCCGCGCTTTGTAGTATTCCCCAGCGCAAATTCACTTTCCCACACACGTGGCAAACGCATTTGACCATCCACACTTTCCAGCACATCAAATACCGCCGTGCTTACACGTGCACCCGCCACATTCAGAACACTGGACGCCCGCACAGACGTATTCGTCGCCACCCCCCAGTACGCGTTTTTATCACCCGAAACAATTTGAGTACCATCAAAGAAATACAGTGTTTTGTTCGGCGTCATTGCCCGTTCCAGATTAATCAGTCCATATCCATATACATCTGCGAACGCTTTCAGATATTCTTCTGGGGTATTCCATGTTTTTTCTGGTGGCAACGCGTACATTCCCTGCAGATAATTTGCCAATGTTTCTGATGTAAAGCGTTTTCCATTGGTGTCCGTCCCCAGATATGCACCATCCGCCGTCAACGCCAACAAAGTATAAATCTGTGGATTTGACATAGAATAAGAAAACGCAGACTTTAATGATGCGATTGCCCCCGCCGCAGCCGCAGTTGCCATCTCTGACGTTGCGCCAGCCGCCGCAAAGCACCATGGATCAATACCATTTAATCCCATACCTGCAACGCCACATTTACGCGACATATATGCGACATCATCCTGGGACCATTGCGACAATTCCAGCAACCCGAACGCATTTCCTGTACCATTGCCATACGATGGAATATCTGTTGCAGCCGATGTACCTTTTTTATGTTTAACCGCAACAACTGTCATAAACATATGTTCAAGATTATTCTCATACAACACCGGCGCATAGTTTTCAAACGTAGCATCCAGTACTTTCATCGACAATCCATCACCTACCCCATACTTAAAGGCGCCTGCTGACATAACCAAGAACGGTGATTCATCGCTGTATCCATTAAACAGATTATTTGCAAACACCCCCTGGGAATCAGCCCCCGTTGCAACATTATCATAATACATATCCACCAGATTCATAAATCTTTGTTTACTGGTTGTAGAACCATCTTGTGCCAAAATCGCGGGCATATCCGCCACAGACACATACCCAAGATTACTGGATTCATCAATCAAAGAAACATTTGCAATAACATCTGGGCGATTAAGTTGTGCATAAAACATTGCTTCAAAATTTTTATAGTCTGCGTTTTGCAATTCTTTTTGAACATACAAATTATTATCCTGCATCACCCAGACTGCATCTGGCAAATTTGTTCCAGATTTATTCAAATAATAGTACCCATCTGTACCCTGGTATATTGCGATATCAGACACATCATCACACGCCCCATCTGTATCACTTATACACGTCCCCAGTAACAAATTACTGCCGGGTGCGACAAAGAAATTTTTTCCATTTATTGTAATTGTTGGGTTAACAACCGCCACATCATACGCCATTGACAATTCATACGTCACCCCATCCAGTGTAATTGTATCCCCTGCGTCAATTTTATCAGCCCCCCCAGCCCCATTTGTAACCGTTCCGACAACCGCCCCCGCTGTTGGGTTTTCGACATTAACAAATTCTTGTCCGTTTCCAGTTCTGAAAATCCCCAGTTGTCCATACGGCACAAACCCCATAAAATCCGCACTGGTTGCAGACCGTCCTTTTTCCCAACCTGCGACAATTTTCGCCAAGATATTTTCGTCATTACCTGCGAATGGATTCATCGCAGTTCCTGCGCCAGACAAATCGAACAAACCTGTTGATATTTCCGCCCCCAACACGCCATTCTCAGGATTTGCAAAGTTCAAATATTTATCTTTGTATCCTGTTGCATCCTTGGCACTGGCACCATTTGCATAAAGAATCCCGACATCACGATCCACCACATCACCGCGTCCAATTGAACCCACTGGATTTACACCATTTCCGACAATCAATGACGTTATCACAGGCGCGCCCCCTTGGGCTGCGTTTTCCATTTCCAATGGTGCATTTTTGTCTGCACGACTTCTGAATACGGCCTGGCCGGTATATCCATTTGCATACGCCGCATACCCATGCATCATCAACAAGTAATTTTGAATCAGCAAACCATCTGTACGAAACAAATCAAAATCGGCCTTGTGTATTGGCGAAGACGTAACCCATGTATCCAGTGTATTTTTATACACCCCCGACGTTGGATCAACGACCCCATCAACCAAATAAGCCGGACTGTATGGCACGGTCAAACCTGGGGATGCATCACCACCATCATCGCCATTACCATCATCCGTTCCGGGGCGATTACCCCCCGACAGATTTGAATTTTCATTATCGTTACCCGGATCCAGAACATCCGTTAATAGCAACAGGCCCCCTACGACAACGGCGGCACCCGCCGCCGCTAATGTCATACTCTGGACGGATGACAGTCCGCTGAACAGCCCCCCACTGGGCTTTGGTTTCGTTCGATTATTATATTTTTTAATCTGGCGGTCGCATTGCGATGCATCTGCGCCATACATTTGCAAAATCTGGGCGGCACGTGTATCGTTATTCATCAACGCCGTACACACCAGCGATAATCCCGTCGCATCAACATAGTTAATATCGGCACCACTGTTCACCAAGATTTGCACCTGATTGATATCGGCATTGCGTGCCGCCGCCAATAATTGCGCCGCAATCATAAAATCATTTTGCCCACCGGCAGCATGCGCCCCAAACGGCAACAAAAACAAACTAAGAAATAAAATTCTGATATATTTCATAAAAATTCTCTCTGACTTTACAAGTTTAGCATACAATCCGCGCCCCTGTCCACATTAATTTTGGTTCCAAGGCAAACAGTCGCCAGGACATTTATCCAAGTCTAACGAAACATCAACACGCCGACAGTTTTCATCGTCAGCCTTTTGGGACTTGCAAAGGGATTGCCCATTTCCAGCTGCGCAGATATTTGATGCTTCAATCCCCTGTTCCTCTAAAACATCTGCCACGGCACGCGCACGGTTTTCTGACAATACCTGGTTAGCGTTTACAGAACAGTTTGGGTCTGGGTTTCCACTGCATTTGTTTGGCCACCCTGTGCGGTCTGTATGCCCCACAACATGAATACAATATTCAGTCCCCAAAGCATCTTTCTGACTATTAAATGCTTGCACAAAATTTTCCAACTTGTCAGCCGCTTCATCTCTAACATCAGCCTTTCCGACTTCAAACAACTTATCTGCAGGCACAATAGCAGGTTTTATCTTCTGTGGCGTTGGCTCTTGCACTTCCTCTTTCACTTCCACGATCTCATCTTCCACACATCTGTTTGTTTCTGGGTCTGTATGGAACCCTTCATCACACTTCTGACAATATTTTGCCTTACCTTTAAATTCCAATCCTGCGTCACCTATAATTTCCAATTCTGCGGCACCTATAATGTCCAATCCTGCGCCTTCCGCACACCTACAATTGTCCCAATCCACCAAATCTGATGAGTCGCTTGGCCACAAAAAACAAATGCACTGATTACCGTTTTCCACAAAATTTTTTTTGCATTTGCATACACCGTTCTCGTCCGGCCCTGCATTGCGCACACACTCACATGGTTTTTTGGTCGCCATCCCCGTCAAGTGACATTTCCCCGATGTATCAGCCCCTGGGGTATCGGGTACACATTCATTTTGTTTATCATAATGATAACCCTGCTGACACGATCGACAAACACCTTCAGTTGGAAAATATTTTGCAGCCTTGTCTATACACTCACATTCTGGAACAAAACCACCGGGAGAAACACCATCCCCCGAACACGGTGAGGACTGTAAACTTGCTACTTCTTCTTCCAGGGAACTAAACAACGATTCAAATTCTGCGATAATTTCACGGGATCTGTCACGGGGCGCATCACGGTTAATAATTGCGTTGCCCGCAACACTGGCCGCAACCCCAGTCGCCACCAATCCAATCCCCGTTTTCAGATTTTGTGCGGTTTTTTCTTTCTGTTCAGCCCACATTTTTGCATCGGCACCATTTGGATTTTGCAGCGCACGTGCCAATGACGCATACGCCCCCGACGAAATGCCCGTTGATACGTCGTCATATAATCCGGTTGTGGCTGAATCCAAAATCGGTTCAGATTCAATTCCCGCCTTTAACCCCAACTGCGCCTTGCGCAATTTCAGGTCATTTGCCAACGTAACATATTCAGAATACATTGGTATCAACTGGCCTGCGCCGGGCAATTCGACATTTGTTTCACCGCCACGCACATTACGTCCCGACCCCCAATCACATCGGAACGTCGCCAAATATGCCGCCATATCACGTTCAGCATCGGCGTCTGATTTTTGTTCAGACAAACTGGATGCTGTCATTTGTCCACCGGCACCAACGGTCGCCATAGCCGCCGCCCCCAGCGTACGATTTGCCAACGATTGTTCATTTCCCCGCACATCGTCATAATTTTTTTGCAACGCTGATTTCAAACTGGGCTTTAATACGATTGGTGTATCCGATTTGATATCCGATGCATTCATAATCGTGCACGTGTACCCAGACATTGCAAACTTTATATTTTTGCCGTCAACATCCCCCGACAAAGAGAATTTTCCATTTGCATCGGTTGTATATTGGCCTGCAACTCCATGTACACCAACAAGCACACCCGCCAACGGCTTGTTATTAGCCGCATCAACAACTGTACCTGTCAGATCTGCAAATGCACCGGATACAAAATTTATTGCCAAAAATCCAAATAATATTTTTTTCATTTTCATTCTTTATTTATTCTTTTCCATAACAATTATACGATTTTTTATATCACCTGAATTTAATACAACCGGCTGATAAGTGCTATGCACAAATGAAATCTGTGTATCCCGTGGCGCGCAAACTGAAAAATAAGACGGATCTTTCAGATCATCTTGCACTTCTGTAAGTGTTAATGCTTCGTCCGCACCGTCTGCAAATATCTGAACACTATCAATAAAAGTCCCATTTTTATTAACAACAATGCCCGAAATCAATGTTTCGCCTTGTTTACATGTTGTATCAGGCACTTTGATAATTTCCCCTGATGCATCTGAACACGTTAATTTATATTCAGACAAACTCTTACCGTCAACATCCGCCACTGGGACAACTAAATCTTCACACCCTGACGCCGACACCGTAGCCCTTACATCATATTCAAACACAGGCAATCCAGCAACCACAGTCCGTTCATCATCCAACCGAACAGCCTTGCGCACCAACTCAAATTCTGTATCATCAACCACCGTCATTGTCGCATCTGGTAATGCACGCCCGTCTGTGGTCATAACAAATCCGTCCCAGAACAGAACATCCACCGCCATTGCCGGCATTGAAAATACAACTGCAAAAATTCCAAACAAAATTTTTTTCATATTTTATTCTTTGTTTTCTTGTTATCTTAATACCGTTTTCTAATTACTGTTTTACGCATTTTGTTTCAGGGTCATCAGTTATGTGTGTGGTGCCACCATTTGTACACCTACACAAACCACTTGAACGCATTTCTCCACCAACCGCTTCACAACGTTCTTTTAAAGATAGTTTTTTACACCTACCTCTGTCATCAGGATCTTCTCCACCAAGACACGCACAATAGTCACCTTTCCACTGACCACCAGATTTTAGACATCTTGTTTCAGCCTGTGATTTTTCCTCTTTTGTCACTTTTGTTTCTTTGGATGTCTCACTTGTATCCTCACGTTTCGCTTGGCGCCCTGCTTTTTTATCGCTGGCATTGTCCTTGGTTATACTTTCGTCGGTTGCCCCTTCTTCAGCCCCAGATTCTGCGCTTGGTTCACCTGTCCCATTCTCGTTTTCGGCTTCTTTCAAGGCGTTCTTGGCCTTTTTTGTTTCAATTGCGCGGTCAATCGCACCTGATGAAATTGCGCCCGCCGCAACACCAACACCCGCCCCCAGCATCGCCGACGACGCCGCAGTCTGGGCGCGCGTTAAACGATATGCATTTTCTTTGAATGTTGTAACATCAATTCCAAACCAGCCCGGTTCACAACTGAACACACCACCGGCATACGATTTCTTGGACGCATATGGCGTCGATGAATTATCCGCAAAGAAATTCACCGTATAAACACAATCCAACGAACGTTCATCAAACATTGCGCCCATACCCCTGCACGCAGACGCCATCAATTCTCGCAATTCATAAAGACGTTTTTCATCACGCAGAATTTGTTTTTCTGCATCTTGGCGAACTGTCGCAAAAACATTCATCATACGTGCCGCCAAACCATTATCTTGTTTATTACATTCGGTTTGAATCTTTTTACATTTTGCAATTGCTGTATCGCCCGCAGATTTACCCACACATTTTGAAAATGTCGCACCACATTCATTTACAATGCATGAATTATATCGATTACCACAATCAACAATCGCATTAAAATTCGCCAGTTTTGCATTTGCATCACGATCAGCCTTAATTTCAGCGGTAAACACAGAATATTCATGCCCACTGCATTTCAAGTCACGGCGACATAAATCCATTTTACTGCCCCAAACCATATCTGTATCGCCGGCACATTTTGCAAAATCATTTCCACATTTTGCCGACATACACTTGCGCAATCCGATATCGCACGCATTCTGACCCGACACCGCGCCCGAACGCGCTGCATTTGCCGACACCTTCGTCGCAGACGATGCATCTGCCGCTGCACGCTGTTGACGTATCATCTTGGCCAAATCGTCATCAGAAACCGCACCCGACGCCGTACCCGACGACGCGCCAATAGCACTATCAAATTGATTAGTTTTATCTTCAAATTCAAACACAGGTTTTTCAACAACATCCACAGTCGTATCAACCACAGTTTCTTCAACTGTAACCACATCATCCGCCACAACATTTGACACAACCGGCGCACGCGCAGCCACCTGGGCACGCGATACCGATGCACGCTGGACAACTGCAGCATTGGCATCACAAACACCAAACACCACTAGTAATGGGATAAAAATCTGAAAAAAGTCTTGTTGTTTTATCATTTTCGTTATATCCCAACCCTTACTTTATCGAATCGCACGCCGTTTTATAAAACGCACATAAACTGGCCGCCATTGAACGTTCTGATTCAAAACCCGTCGCACAACCATTTATCATATTTGACGCACATACACGTTCAACACACGCATCCAACAACGAACCATCTGCGCATTGATTAACAGTATTAACCAGTAATTTTTCACGTGCGTTCTGATAGGCTGCAACAATGTTTTCTATGGCCTTGTCTGCGTTTTCAAACGCACCATCACGCGCCGCAATCAAATCATCGCGAATACGCCCCAGATATTCATCACACCCCACCGACAAAACACCACACGATGAAAAATGTTTATTAAAATCCGCATCCGATTCGCAATTTGCAAAATCTATACCACAATGCGCATCCGACACCAGACAGGAAGCAACCTCTGATGAACAGACCCCAGACGAACGTACCACCGCCGCATCCGCCGCCAACGTTTTCATTTCAGCCGCAACCCCCGCCGCCTTGCACGATTGTTCAATCAACGAATCATACACATCAGACACATCATCAACTGTACAGCCTGAAACCTTTTTCAAACACTGTTCCGCCGCCCATGAATATCGCAACGCTGGTTCAGTTGGCGCTTTCTTTAATTCTTTATCTGAAATATTATATTTCGCAGACGCCCCCACAGACACACCACGCATCCCAGTGGCCGATGGCGCACCTGCACTGGGGGTGCCACAATATTGACACCGCGCCGCCGGATTAGACGAAATATTAATCGCACACACAGAATCCAAACAACGTGTTAAATTCGCACGCGAACACGACACCGCCGCCCACACATCAGACGGCACCAAAAACAATGCGACAAACAAAGACAGTAATACGTTTTTCATTTCTCTCTTAATGAAAAAATTATATCAAAAAACACAATTGCCTGCAAATACAAAAAACTATTTTTATTTTGACAAAAACAAATATTTTGTCTATCATAGTAGACATACGCTTAAACAAAGGATAACAAATATGAAACAATATGCACAAATTCAACGTGTTATGGGTCGCATTGCATTCCCATTCGCAACACTATTAATCGCATTGTCTGGATGCAAAAACAATAACGCAACCGAACAAACCAACGACGAAACATGTTCAAACTGTATCGAAATCGTTGTCGATAACAGTGAATTTGCCCACTTGATTGACAGTTTGTTAACACGCAATCAGACATTATCAGATTCATTAAATACAGTTAACAAACAATTAACAGACTGCAAGGAAAGCAAAAAACCAGCACCAAAACCAGCACAGCCAAACAAACCAACAAAACCTGTTCCGGTAAAGCCGATGCCACAAAAACAAGCAACAACGGCCCCAACCCCAGAACGTACAGAACCAACAAAACCATGTACAGAACAACCAATTAACAACCAAATAATAAACGACACAAACAACCAAGGCAACAACGCGGTTATTATTGGCAACAACAACAATGTCAACAATGTTGTTATTAACGGTTGCACATCAGTTGTACTGGACACATTAAACCAGGTCAAAACAACACGTCGCACATTCATTGTTTATGCAAAAACAACATACACAAAATAAAATATCACACATATAATTGTGAAAAAAATCCCGCCAACCGGCGGGATTTTTTTATAACAATGTAACTTCGTCTCTTATTTCAACAGGATCTGCCCACTTTTCACAATAATTCTTTTTGACTTTTGCGCATTTTTGATAAACTCGAACCTTAGTACACACGCCACTAGAGGGAGCAAAGGTTGTGGTAACATTTTCCTTATAGTTCCATTGTTCGACATTTGCTTGGCCAACAGGTTTATTCGCGGTATCAATTGCAATACCTGCAGCCGTGACTGTAGCTCCACTAACACCAACAATTGATGCGATTAATGCGGCCCCAGCCAAATTTGAAGCGCCAGCAGTAAACACAGTTCCTACAATTGCCGCAGCTGCTATCAAACCAACTGCAATCCATTTGCCTACATTGGATACTTTAGGCGCTTTAGATACAGGTAGCACACTAGATTCAGCCCATGCCGCGCATGTGTTTTCTGCAACTTTTATAGCTTCTTGTTTGTCTATGCGCTGAGCTGCTTTAACCTGATCTTGCATCATACGAGTTAGTTCGGCATCATATTTCTTGTTATACGTTTCGCGTGCCGATTTTAATGCTGCTGATGCAATCATACGACGTGTTTGTGCTGTTAAATTCGGGAAACGTCCACCACCCGATAAATCACGACGCGTTGCCTTTTCGCCATCTTCACTCTTTATCTTCATACCCTGAACCTGACGACCGCTCATACAAAATTGTACTGTTGGATCTGCTTCTATGGTATCAATCGCCATAGTAACAGCCTTTGTTAATGCGCGCATTTCCATGCCAAAGACACGTTCTTTGATTATCTGTCTACTTTCATCGTCTAGGCTATATCCAGCATTTTCCAGGGCGGCAATATATTCTTCCTCGGTCGTAAACCCACAAACCTCTTTTTCGCCTTCCGTTGTGCAGCGATACTCAATGTCACCCCAATACATTGTTCCAGATAATTTCCCGGCCCAACCTTGGACACCCTTTGGCGGATTTGAAAAATCTTGTTCGGTAATACCGTCAAGCGAATCACGACATACGCCATTCCATTTTATTTGGTTGTCTTCAATGGCGGTATATTGGCAAATTTGATACTTAAACGACCGTTCTCCAGTGCCATCATCCACAGTTAAGGCAGTACAGTTTTCCGTATCACCACAAACTTTAATAACAGCTTCATTTAAGGCGTTTTGACACTGTTGCATCATGTTGTTATCAATATCCAACATAATTCCTTGAACCATATTAGCCAATTCATCATAAACATCTTCGCCTTGAATCTCAGTTTCTGTGTACTTCTGTTGACAACCAACCAATTTTTCATATGGACACATACGAACAATCGTGTCTGTATCCAAACCGATACATTTTGAATAATCAGAACCACAACGATCATCAGACTGCAAACATTCTTTGACCGCTGTCGTACATGAATCCACACGCATAGACGCCAAACGAGCAACTACGAAATCCCAAATCTGTGATTGTGATGCCGCTGCTTCACTGGACGCATCAATACCACACGCATTCAATGGAACCTTACATAAATTCAACATTGTCCCAGGACGCGTCAAACAAATATCATATGAACCATCCGGGTCATTGGGATCAATTGTATCTTTACACGCTTTTTGGAAACAAGACGCAATATTACCAACACAATCTTGGCGCGCTTTATCTTCTGCGATTATTTCTGCTGATTTTACCTGGGGTGCAACCTCACGCAGAAATGTATCCCAAACCTGGGACGCAACATTTACACATGATTTTGTAACCGTTTCACACAGTGGCTTTTTTGCCATCAACGTATCATACGTCGAAGCCGATATTTCAATTGTTGTTGCCGCCCCTTTTATCTGATATGGCTTTGCTGCGCGTGTTGTACTTTTACGCACATTGGTTTCATCCATTGCCGCAACCGCAGCGCACCCAGAAAAATCTTCCCCGCAACCTGCTGTTGTTTGCATACACCTTTTGAATTGAACCGTACATTGACCCAAATCGTATTTATTCGCGCTGCGATATTGTTCCAACGCCGTTTGACGCAAGGCCTGTTCCGCCGCCGCTAATTTTTGCGCACTGGCATTTCTTTGCTGTTTCAAACTGTTTTCATACGCAGCACAATCCGAACGAATCTTTTGTCCATAAAGAGTCTTCATCAACGTCATTTCTGTGCTACATTCCGGAATCTGCGCAGCACACAACTTAGCCGCCGCTGCATAAAGTGCATCACCTTCTTTGCCTTCAATTGAATCAACAGAACTTGCAAAAACATCTATATCTTCGTCAAAATCGACAGATGTATCCCACATTGATAAATCCAATGTGCGACGTGAACGTGTTGATGACTTTTCTGTTTCTTCTTTTAACGAATCCGCCACTGACTGTGCCATTCCCATTGCTGCATCTGCATCCGCACCCATTTCCAGACGCTCTACACCAACCGTTGCCATTTTATACGACTGTTGATCTAACTTTTCTATTTCTGCCAAAATTGAATCAAATTCTGCATTTTTATCGCTGCAAATACATCTGCCACCGGTTTCATTATCCAGCATACAGAACGCATCCATACAACCTTCGTACTTTGCCTGACATTCTTCGCTGACCACGACATTTTTAGCAGCAGAAGAAACCTTTGTCCCCGTACTAATAACCTTTTGTGTGGTTGCCGCACGTGCTGATACAACAGGCTTAGCCGCTGTTGTTGTTGCTGCACGTCCACGCACAACCGTGTTTGTGGCCTGGGTTGTTTGTGTTGCCGCACGTGGCGCAGTTCGCGCCCCGGTTGCCGCACGCGCCGCCACCGCTGTATCATCAGATGTTTGCGCAACATTGACCGTACGCCCACGTGTTGCAGCACCCGCCCCACTAATAATACCTGCGATTAACATTGAAAAAACAGCAATTCTTTTCATAACAATATCCCTTCTATCTTTGATATTTTACCACATTATACATACAAAAAAAAGTCCAATTTTATTTTTGCAAAAAACCGTATTGACATTTATCCCGTTTGTGCTAAGATTACATCAACCAAGGACAATTTATGTCACCATTTTATCGCTATACAAACATTACCACAAACAAAGACATTCGTTTTATCACAACACTTTTTCCGGATGCAAAGCGCATTTTAACCGTTACTGGCAATGGCGATACTGCTATATTTTTTCGTCTGAACGGGGCAGACATCGTTGACACATACGACATGTCAACAAATGCCCGCGCAATCCAAGAAATAAAAACAACCGCTATCCGACATCTGACCCATCAAGAATATAAAATG
Organism: Candidatus Enterousia sp.; assembly: GCA_045645065.1. Taxonomy (GTDB): domain Bacteria; phylum Pseudomonadota; class Alphaproteobacteria; order Rs-D84; family Rs-D84; genus Enterousia. The sequence continues at coordinate 10,465 of JAZRIB010000009.1, read as the reverse complement.
ATGATAAACAACCTTTGCAAACAGAATTGCAAAATGTCTTATATGCCGACAATACAAAGTATTCAACCCTATTTATCCCAAGAAACAAAACAAATCATAAACAAACAAAACAAACGTACTATATTTCAATACGGCACAGTAAGACAAGAAAACCTGCCAACAGACAAAGAATATGAAAAATTACACACACTTATAAAAAAACCCTTTTCTTTTACAGAATCATATCTTGAAAACATACACAATACAACATCTCAACAATACGATTTAATATATGTATCTGACATTATGGATTATGCATCACCTGCAATCCAAAGCTATATTTTATCAAATCTTGCAAACATATTAAATATTAACGGGTATATTATTCACACCCCAGAAATCGACACAAAAAAAACCATCCCCGCAGAATACAACACTAAAAACGGCAACAAATTCGAGTATCTTGGGGACAAAAAACAAGGCACAACAATCTTAAGAATATTTCAACTGGTTGCCAACCAAAAAACAAAATAAAAAAACCGGCATTGCCGGTTTTTTTTTACATATTGCTAAACATTTATTCAGCAACCGTTTCTTCTGAAGATGCTTCTTCTACTGGTTCTGCAACCACAGGTGCTTTCTTTGCATTTTCATCACGATCAACCAATTCGATGATTGCCATTGGTGCTGCATCACCATAACGGAACCCCGCTTTCAAAACGCGTGTATAGCCACCTGGACGATTTGCATAACGTTTACCCAAAACATCAAACAATTTTTTAACAGTTGCTTCACTGTTATTACCCAATTCAGATGCAGTCAAACGACGATTTGCAACTGTATCATTCTTTGCGCGAGTAATCAGTTTTTCAACGACACGGCGTAAATCTTTGGCTTTTGGTAATGTTGTTTTAATCTGTTCTTTTTCAACCAAGTTTTTGGTCAAACCAATAAACAGTGCTTTACGTGCATTTGTGTCGCGATTAAACGTACGACCTGCTTTCATATGTCTCATCGATTACTCCTTTTGTTTGCTTCTGCCCGCCACCTGACGGGATTTTTTTGAGACGCCTGCGACCTGATTTTCACCAGAACCCCAGGATTAAAATTCGTTTTATTTTATACTATTTTTCGCCCGTTGCAAGGAAAAACCACTCTCTCCTTGCTGTGCGAAGAAATTAAAAGATATGAGATTATTGGAAGTGTTTGACGGTTCGCAACAATCCCTGGCCTTTTTCCTTGCCATGCGAAGAAATTAAATTATGTGAGACAAATGTTGATGTTCGCAGTTCCGACGTGTATTAAACATACACGAGGAATCTGTGAACGCCAACAGGTGTCCACAGAATTTAATTTATTTGTATGGGTCTTCGTACTTCTTGGCCAATTCCGCAATATTTTCCGGTGGCCAACCTGGTACTTCCATACCCAAACCTAAGCCCATCGCTTCTAATTGAACTTTGATTTCGTTCAAAGACTTGCGACCAAAGTTTGGTGTTTTCAACATATCGGCTTCGGTCTTTTGAACCAATTCGCCCAACCAGTTGATTTTGTCATTCTTTAAGCAGTTGTTTGCACGAACGGACAATTCCAGTTCATCAACATGCTTTAACAATTTTGGATCAAATGGCAACGCATCTTTTGCTTTTTCATCTTCGCTTGGCGCGCTGATTTGTGCAGGATCTTCAAAGTTGATAAAGACAACCAATTGATCTGTCAAAATACGCGCTGCAAATGCGATTGCATCTTCTGGGGAAACAGAACCGTTTGTTTTAACTGTCAATTCCAATTTATCAAAGTCTGTCGATTGACCAACACGTGTTGGCAACACTTCTGTTGCAACATTCAAAATTGGTGAAAAGATAGAATCTACTGGAATTACGCCCAATGGCAAACCATCTGCATGTGCAGACGCTGGGACATAACCACGACCTGTACCCAATGTGATTTCCATATCCAATGTCGCACCTTTGTCCAAAGTACAAATTTCGACATCTTTGTTCATAACTTCGACACCACCTGTTGTTTCAATCATACCCGCAGTAACAACAGCTGGCCCATTAACTTTCAAATATGCTTTATGCTGACCTTCTGTTACGGCCTTGAAATAAACACCCTTCAAGTTCAAGATAATATCCGTAACGTCTTCGCGTACACCCGAAATGCTAGAAAATTCGTGCTGAACACCATCGATTTTGATATTAATTGGTGCGCACCCCTGTAACGAAGACAACAGAACACGACGCAATGCCGTACCCAATGTCAAACCGAAACCTTTTTCCAATGGTTCTGCAACCAATGTTGCAATGTTTGGATTATGTTCATCTGTGTTGATTGTCAATTTTTTTGGCTTAATCAACGTCATCCAGTTTTTTTCAATCATATGTTTTTTCCTTTTAGCTTAGTTTATCATTTTCGCCAAATGGCCGCGCAACATTCATTCGCGCCCGCGTATTTTATAGCAGAAACAATCAAAAGTCAATTGAATATTGCCGCTATTTTTACCATAAAATACCTGATAACAATGTTTATCTTATCTTGGTATTTCGTTTCAGTTCCCGATGTACCAAATTGTACGTTTTCTCACGTTCTTTTGCTGAAACTAACGGTTCTGTAACCTTATCCCCGTTCAAACACCATTCGACCATCCACATAGGTGTCACAGAATCCCCAATACCAGACAACAGTAATGGCATTGCTTGACACAAAAAAACAGGGCATGCGCATCTGGACACCTGCATCCATTTTTGTGGCAATTCATTCAGTTTACCTGTCGCCCGATTACGTGTGATAAATGTTGCGTATGCAAGTGGTTTTTGATCATGGACACTGGCTGGTTCTGGCAAATAAACATGCGTTCTCAATGGTGGCTCTTTAATTGCCATACCAACGACTGCCACCAATTCCAAACCTGGCTTTAATTTTTCAAATTTTTGTCGCATATTATAGCAATCAACACCAGACGACATCACAGGATGCCCCAAATAAAAATTCCGGTTCCACTTGCGCGTATCAAAGTTATACATAACAACACTATCAGCATACCGCCCCAGAATTTCACGCGCACGTTCATCGGTCAGTTTTTCCGGCATAACCTGCTTGCGCCCACCAAACAACTTTTCTAAACATTTCAGTTTCAAAAAAGAGTTCATCTAAAAAACCTCTGTGCAAACATTAAAAACACTTATTGCATGTTTGTGGTGCACGAATGATACGACGTGTTGATACGCGTCCCGCTGGCTGATAAATTGTAACAGGTTGATATAATTGATAATGATCGATAACTTCTGTATGTGTTTTTACACGTACTGGCGCATTTGCACATGGACGTTTATGTGGCACAACCTGGGCCGAAGAAACATAACGTGGCGCAGTATAATTATATTCTACAACTTCTACTGTTGTAACCGTTTCCGTTTCAGAAACAATTCCATCCGCCATTGCAGATGTTGCAACAACCATCGCAGCAAATAATGCAAACAAAATATTTTTCATTCATAATCCTTTTATGCTTTCTACACCCCGCCCCACTGACATGTCGATATTAACACAACAATCGCGATTGTCTATAAAAAACGAATATTTTTTATCGACCTGTCATTGTCTTTTTTACAATTTCTGGCCGCCAACACAACTGTGTTACTTCTTCTACAAAGCGCATCGTATCTTCGTGTGGTTTATCTGGGGCAACAGCTATCCATTTTTTTGATATCGGCAATATTTTTCCAGTATTTTTATCACGCCAAATCAACGCCACTAAATGCCATAAATAATCCTGTTTAGCCGTGTTTTTACCAGGTTCACAAATCTGATAATGTTCATTATAACGTGGTCCATTTCCACACATAACAACCCAAGACACAAATTCTAATTTATTTGCGTCTGCAATTTTATCCATGTTTTTTTTCAAATTTAACTGTTCCGACAACATATATTCATAACGCCATCCGCCATCATCTTTGATTTGACAAATTGTATCGCCATTTTCAAAAGAATACATGTGCCAATGCATTGAATCAAAATCAAAAAACACCATTCCGTGATTCCATGGTCTGGTTGCCACAGACACAGCATACGGAAAAACGTGCTTTTTATAATCAAACTTTTCTATACGCGTGCGTTTTTCTGACTTATTTTCTGATGATTGTTTTTCATACTGTCGCAATAAACTGCTAACACTTCTTTTATTTTCTTTTAGAACCTTGCCAAATTGCCATACAGAATTCTGAATTGCATCATAGGTTGAATCAAAATTCCCTATTCCAACCCAGTTATCAGGCACAGGTAAAATTTTATTTGTTTGTCTGTCGCGACACAATATTGTACCCACAGAACTTTTACCATTTTTATCACCACGCGGTTTATGTACCAGATTTCCCGACACCACATTTTCATTGTCGCCAACAAACATTACTGCCAACGCAACAATATCCAGATTAGACAACGTGCCACGAATATCCAGATTGTTTTTTACACTTAATGCACAACGTGAATCAACATCTTGCAACCACACAAAAATATCATTCAACATATTTGTGTGCCATTTTTCCAATTCATACGAATAACATAACACAGCACCAGAATTGTTTCCAAATACCTCTTGAATATGATAGTGGGACCAATCTAATTTATAACGTTGCGATGTGTTGATTGACTGTGGCATTGAATCCAGATTTTTCATCTTTTTGTTTTTAGTATCTTTGTGTATTTTATTCATACTATACCCTTATATACCCATTAACAAAAAAAGTCGTTTTTTGAAAACGACTTTTCTAACTTTACACGCGACGTACTTTCTTTGGACGACAACCATTATGTGGAATACGTGTTGTGTCTGTAATCGATTGTACAATCAGACCAGCATTTGCCAAACCACGCACTGCTGATTCACGACCTTGACCAATACCGCGCATCAAAACATCAACTGTTTTCATACCCATTTCAGCAACTTTTTTACCAACTACGTCTGCTACAACAGTTGCTGCATATGGTGTAGATTTTTTTGCACCCTTAAAATTATTTGCCCCAGCGGTTGCCCATGTCAACACTGCACCTGACTGGTCTGTGATTGTGATACGTGTATTGTTATTTGTCGCAACAATATGCGCAATACCATGCGATACTTTCTTTACGACTTTTTTCTTAGCTTTTGTTACTGCCATTTTTATTTTTCCTTATTTAGATGTCTTCAATTAACTATGGTGTTAATCTCTACCTTATTCCAAAAAATTAAGATAACGTTGCAGATGCGACGATGTTGGCAAACGAAGTGTACAAATGCTACACGAGTGCGCCAACATCAAGCAGATGCGACGTTAGATTAATTTTTATTTCCCTTTGGTTGCGGAACCTGCAACTACAACACGTTTACCCTTACGTGTACGTGCATTTGTCTGGGTACGCTGACCACGAACCGGTAAACGGTTACGATGACGGATACCACGATATGCCTTCAAGTCCTGCAAACGTTTGATGTTCAATGTTACTTCACGACGAACATCACCTTCTACCTTAAAGTTTTCTTCGATGTATTTAGAAATCTTAATAACATCTTCGTCCGTCAGATCTTTTGCGCGCAAACCATCTTTCAGTTTCAACGCCTTGCAGATTTGTGCGGATTTGGCTGGGCCAATTCCGTGGATGTACTGCAACGCGATTTCGATGCGCTTTTCTGTCGGAATATTCACACCTGCTATACGTGCCATTTTTCTTTTTCCTTGTTTTGTTTAACTGTCGGAATGCGTCCACCCGCACCCCGGATTTATCCCCAAACATTCACATTATATGAACACCTGGTTATTCTATTCTGCCGCTGTATTTTATACAAAACGCGACAAAAGTCAAATTCTTTTGTCCCACGTGATTTTTATTATCCGCGGAAACGCCCCTTTTTCGATGTCTTTTTAATTGCGCCACTGTAATGTTTTGCAACCAAATAAGACTGAACTTGGTTCATTGTATCCAGAACAACACCAGCCACGATTAACACGCTGGTCCCACCGATTGCAACCGGCAATCCCAAATGAGTATTCAGAATTATTGGCAATACACAGATTACCAACAAATATGCAACACCAATTGCCGTTGTACGTGATACAACCCCATCCAAATATTTTACTGTCTGTTCACCTGGGCGAACGCCTGGAACATAACCACCTGCATTTTTCAAACTGTTACTGGTTTCTTCTGAATTAAAGATAACCGCAGTCTGGAAATACGCAAAGAACGCAATCAATACCGTATAGATAAAGATATACGACCATGTACCGTATGTAAACACACCCATAATATTCTGAACGATTAAGTTATCACTTTGTACAAAGCGTTGAATAAACGCAGGCAACATCATAATACTGGCTGCAAAAACCGGTCCCATAACGCCCGACATATTAACCTTAATCGGCAAATAAGAAGCATTGGTATTCATAACACCATTTGCCATAACTTGGCGTGGATATAAAATTTGAATACGACGTTGTGCCTGTTCAAAGAACGCAATCAACGCAACAATACCAACGACAAAAGCAATCGTCAAAGCCAACATTGCTGGGGATACTTCACCAACCCCTGCACGCGATAACAATTGCATTGTACCACCTGGAACTTCTGCGATAATACCTGCAAAAATCAACAACGATGCGCCTTGACCAATACCGCGCGCTGTGATTTGTTCTGCCAACCACATAACGAATACAGTACCACCAACCAACGCAATAATAGCAGATAATTCAAACGCAAATCCTGGATTTACAACCGCTGCAACACCATTTACAGGCGCCATTGCTTGTAAGCCTTGAACAATCGCCCAACCTTGAACAATCGCCAAAACAACCGCCAAATAGCGAGTGTACTGGTTAATTTTTACACGACCAGATTCACCCTCTTTGCGCAGGTCACTTAACGATTTGCTGGTTGCCGTTAACAACTGCAAAACGATTGATGCTGAAATATATGGGAAAATGTTCAATGCCAACACAGACATACGTGACAGCGAACCACCACTGAACATATTAAACATATCAAGCATACCGCTGCCTTCGCCACTGAACAAATGCAAAACCGCAGATGCATTAACGCCCGGCAGTGGAATAAACGACCCGATACGATAAACAATCAACGCACCCAACGTAAACAAAATACGCTTTTGCAGATCCGTCAGATTTCCCAAATATTTTTTCAAGAATTTCATCGTGTTATGATTTTTAACCGTTGAACGGCATCTGGGTTATTGTTACCAAATGCCGTAAAAGTAAGATTAGTTGTTTTTAATTGAACCGCCAGCTTTAACAATCGCTGCTTCTGCTGTCTTGGACCATTTTGTCGCAACAACATTAACTGCTGTTTTGATTTCACCTTTGGCCAAAACTTTCAAGCCATCTAATTTACGATTGATGATTTTTGCTTCGAACAAAGAATCAATTGTGATTTCTTTTGACGCATCAATCTTGCCAGACACAATGAATTTTTCAATGTCACCCAAATTGATTGTAACATATTCTTTGGCGAATGGATTGTTGAAACCAAATTTTGGGAAACGACGCAGAATTGGCATCTGACCACCTTGGAATGTTGCCTGCTTGCGTGAACCACTGCGTGCTTTCTGACCTTTGTGACCACGACCGGCTGTTTTACCATAACCAGATCCCATACCACGACCAACGCGTTTTACGTCTGCACGTGCACCAAAATTATCCATCAATGCATTTAATTTCATTTCTTTTTCCTTTTTGTCCTAACGACTATTCATATAGTCTTTTTTCGCACGTGGACAAGTGCCCTTGTCCACATACTCGGTTTAATTTTATTATTTTACGATTTCAACCAAATGAGAAACCTTGGCAACCATACCACGTACAGCGGCACAATCTTCCATTTCTTTGGTTTTACCGACGCGTCCCAGACCCAAAGCTTTTACAACTTTGACCTGTGCTTCTGGACGACCGATTGTACTTTTAACTTGTTTTACAACTATCTTAGCCATAATTCAAACTCCTATCAATTGTCCAGTTTATTTTGCTTCATCAGCAACTTCTAATTTCTTGCCGTCACGCCCAGCAATGATTTCTGCAACTGTTTTGCCACGACGTGCCGCAACAGTTTTTGGAGAATTCATTTTATTAAACGCCAAGAACGCCGCACGAATCATGTTGTTTGGATTATTAGAACCCTGTGATTTAACAACAACGTCCTGGACACCTAAGCATTCAAATACCGCACGCAACGCACCACCAGCGATAATCCCAGTACCAGGAACAGCACTGCGTACAACCAATTTGCTGGCGCCATATTTTGCTGCGCTGTCGTGATGCAATGTACGACCTTCTTTCAATGGAACGCGAATCATCTTTGCTTTTGCAGCCTTTGTTGCTTTCTGAACAGCAGCCTGAACTTCCAGTGCTTTACCTTTACCGAAACCAACACGACCTGCCTTGTCCCCGACCACAACCAAGGCCGAGAAAGACATATTACGTCCACCTTTTACAGTTTTAGACACACGGTTGATAGAAACCAATTTATCTACCAAATTATCCGTCTGTAATTTTTTATCATCAAAACGTGCCATTTATATACTCCGTTATTCCTGATCCTAGATTCTTACACCACCTGCGCGGATTGCTTCGCACAGTGCTTTTACACGACCGTGATAACGATAACCACCACGATCAAAATAACAATTGTCAGCAATGTTTGCAGCAACAATACGTTCTGCTAATGCTTTACCAACCAGTTCAGCACCTGCAACATTCCAGCCTTTTCCTGCAAAGCCCTTTTCTTTGGACGAAGCAGCACAAATTGTGTGGCCTTTGACATCATCAATTGCCTGAACTTCGATATGACGTCCAGAACGGAAAACCGACAGACGAATCTTGCCAGGATTTTTTCTTTTCAACGCACCACGATTTGCCAGTGTGCGTCTTTCTTCTGTAGATAAATGTTTCAACATTTTCTTTTTCCTTTGTTCCGATCCCCGTAACAGCGGGAATCCATTAGTTATTATTTCTTTTTACCTTCTTTGCGGCGGATTCTTTCGCCCTTATAGAAGATACCTTTACCTTTATATGGGTCTGCTTTGCGAACCTTGTGGATTTTATCCGCAAATTGTCCGACCAAGCATTTATCAATACCCATTACGGTAAATTCTGTTGGCGCGTCACCCATAACAACGGTCAAGCCCGCAGGGATGTCCATAATAACATCATGTGAAAAACCTGCAACCAAAACCAATTGATTACCTTTAACAGATGCTTTATAACCAACACCCTTCATATACATAGGTTTTGAAAATCCTTCGGATACACCCTGAACAGCGCTGCGGATGTTACGAGTCATCGTACCCCACATTGCACGTGATGCCTTATCTTCTGCATCTTTTGGTGTAACTACAACCTGGCCTTCTTCGATTGCAATGTCAACCAAGTTTGCATTTTTTGTATCCAAGGCTAATTTCAATTCACCCTTTGACCCTTTGACGACCAACGCATTGTCTACAATTGCGACCGACACGCCGTCTTTCAATTTAACTGGATATTTTCCTGCACGAGACATAATTCAATCCTCACTTTCTTAGATAACCTTGCACAATACTTCACCGCCAACGTTCATCAAGCGTGCCTTGTGATCTGTCATAACGCCATTTGGTGTTGAAACGATTGCAATACCCAAACCGTTCAAAACTTTTGGCATTTTTGCACTGCCTGAATAAACACGACGACCTGGCTTTGATACAACAGAAATTTCCTGGATTGCACCGTTACCACCAACGTATTTCAATTCAACAATAATATTTGCACGGTGTTCATCGATTTGTTCTTTGCGGAAATCCGTGATGAAACCTTCTTCTTTCAAAACAGTCAAAACTGCCTGACGCAATTTGCTGTTTGGTACTGTGACGAATTCTTTACCTGCATTCTGACCATTACGAATACGGGTCACCATATCGCCAATTGGGTGTGATAATGACATCTTATACTCCTTGTATCTGTGGGTTACCCCACATTACGTTAACCAGCTGCATTGTCCACAACTGGATTGTTCTTGTTTTTACCAACTAGACTTACGTACGCCTGGCAATTTCCCTTCGGATGCCAATGTACGCAATTGCTGACGACACAGACCGAACAAGCGAGAGAACCCGCGTGAACGCCCTGTTACGCTGCAACGATTACGCAGACGTGTTTTGTTTGCATTACGTGGCAATTTTGCCAACTTTTTCATTGCTTCCATACGTTCGTCTGGTGTTGCATTAACAGACATTTTTGCTTTAATCGCATCGTGCTTTTTTGCATACTGTGCGACCAGCTTTTCACGTCTTTTTTGTTTGTTTATTAACGCTAATTTAGCCATCTTTTTTTACCTTTTTATTATTTCAAAACCAATGGCAAGCCGATTTTAGTCAGCAATGCACGTGCTTCATCGTCTGTTTTCGCAGTTGTTGCAATCACGATATCCATACCGCGAATAGCATCAATCTTGTCAACAGAAATTT
>JAZRIB010000008.1:0-1178 GCA_045645065.1 Candidatus Enterousia sp. | reverse complement strand
TTTCGGGATTAGCGATATTTATAACCATGTCGTCACCTTTCAGCGAATTGTTTTCGCCCAGCAACAGATTTCCAAAGAACAAGTTCAGGTATTTATAGGTCCGTTTGATACCGCGCGGTATATTTTCATAGTTGGCACGAACCAAGGCATTGCGAAAATATTCTGCATAATCCTTGAATAATTCGTTATCAGCAGCAAAGCCTTTATTGCGCAGATACTTGATTGCAAATACGGCGATTGTGCGCGTATTGCCTTCGCGAAATGGATGAATTTGCCACAGACCGGACACGAATTGCGCGATATGTTCAACTTGCGCACGTGTGTTAAGCGTACTGTAATCAAAACGTTCTTCGCGGTCAAAGTCGTATTCCAGTGTTGGCATAATGTCCATATGGCTGGCATAGTGGACAGTATCCCCCATCAGCACGTTTTCTGCCTTGATAATATCCTTGGTACGGACATTCCCAACCCAGTGTTCAGGCAATGCCGCATTAAACAAATACTTGTGAATAGACAGCAAAGTAGTCGGCGCAAAGGTAAAAGACGAATTGCTTAACAGTTCTGCAATACGGTTGGAAACGGTGTCGGCCTCCCAGTATTCAATACCCAGTTCGTCACCTTCTGGGGTGCGGTAATACTGGCGCAGCGACTGATGAACTTCGTCATGACTCAGCTTGCCTTCGATATTATCACGTGCCACCTGGTACAGATAACGCGATGGTGTCAACCCATCAACCTGTTGCAGGCCAATGGCGATATCCCAATTACGTGCCTTTTCTTGTTTAGATGGCTCTTGGGCTGTTTTGTATTCGCTGATAAAATCTGAAAACTTTGCCATATCTTTCATGCCTTACCCTATTGATTATATCCAAGAAATACAAAAATTCCAGTTATTTAATGGGTCCAGTGACGGGTGTTGCATATACGGGTAACGGCGACCCCGCCACCTTGCTACACACTGATAAAAAAACAAGACCGCATGCCGCACTGTCTAATTTCATAAATCAGAATTGATTTCATGTTGATTTCAATATTGATTTCATAGGTAAGGAAAGTAGTAGTAGTAAAGAAAAATAAAAGATAATAAAAATAAAAGATAAAGAAAAGGTAGTGAAAGTAGTAATGCACAAAAAATTGTTGAAAACTTACGTAAAACTGTTGATATGTTGTTAGTTATA
>JAZRIB010000007.1:0-80653 GCA_045645065.1 Candidatus Enterousia sp. | reverse complement strand
AATTTTGGATACAACACCTGCGCCAACTGTGCGACCGCCTTCACGGATAGCAAAGCGACGACCTTCGTCCATAGCAATTGGTGCAATCAATTGCACGTTGATACGAACGTTGTCCCCTGGCAGAACCATTTCTTTGTCTGCAGGCAAGGTAATTGTACCTGTTACGTCTGTCGTGCTGAAGAAGAACTGTGGACGATAGTTAGAGAAGAATGCTGTATGACGGCCACCTTCTTCTTTCGTCAAGATATAAACTTCAGCTTCGAATTCTGTGTGTGGTGTGATAGAACCTGGTTTGCAGATAATCTGACCACGTTCTACATCTTCTTTCTTGGTACCACGCAACAACAGACCTACGTTGTCACCGGCTTCACCCTGATCCAGCAATTTGCGGAACATTTCAACACCGGTAACAGTTGTTTTCTGTGTTGGACGCAGACCAACGATTTCACATTCGTCACCAACTTTGATAACACCTGATTCTACACGACCTGTTACCACTGTACCACGACCTGTGATAGAGAATACGTCTTCAATTGGCATCAAGAATGGTTTGTCAACTGGACGTTCTGGCATTGGGATGTATTCGTCACAAGCCTTTAACAAAGCTTCGATAGATTCTTTACCCAAACCATCGTTTTTGCCTTCTACTGCAGATACAGCTGAACCACGGATGATTGGTGTGTTGTCACCGTCGAAATCGTTGTTTGACAACAATTCACGGATTTCCATTTCAACCAATTCCAACAATTCAGGATCGTTTGCCAAATCACATTTGTTCAAGAAAACAACGATTTTTGGAATACCAACCTGACGTGCCAACAAGATGTGTTCACGTGTCTGTGGCATTGGACCGTCTGTTGCAGCAACTACCAAGATAGCACCGTCCATCTGAGCGGCACCAGTAATCATGTTTTTAACATAGTCCGCGTGTCCTGGGCAGTCAACGTGTGCATAGTGACGTGTTTCTGATTCATATTCAACGTGAGCTGTGTTAATTGTTATCCCACGTGCTTTTTCTTCTGGTGCGTTGTCGATTTCTGTAACGCCTTTCTGAGCGTCTGCACCAACACCAAAGTAATGAACAATAGCTGCTGTCAATGTTGTTTTACCATGGTCAACGTGACCAATTGTACCAATATTGACGTGCGGTTTAGTTCTTACATACTTTTCTTTTGCCATTAGTTTTCTCCTTAGGCTTTGTTTGTTAAGTTTAAAACTTCTTGTTTATTATTTCGTCAGCTTTTTGATTACTTCATCTGCGACGTTCTGCGGTACTTCGTCATAGTGTGACAATTCCATATATGGATTTGCACGCCCCTGTGACAACGAACGCAATGTCTTGACGTATCCGAACAGATTTGCCAATGGTACGAACGCAGAAATCTGCTGATTACCGAATTGTGTTTCAATTCCGTTAATCTGACCACGACGACTGTTCAAGTCACCAATGATGTCACCGACATATTCTTCCGGTGTTGTAACCGAAAGTTTCATAATCGGTTCCAGCAATTTTGGCGCCGCCTTCTTCATCGCTTCGCGGAAGCATGCACGCGCCGCAATTTCAAAGCACAATACATTAGAGTCAACTTCGTGATACTTACCATCTACTAATGTAGCCTTGAAATCTACAGTTGGATAGCCAATCAGAACACCTGTCTGTTGTGCTATCTTCAAACCTTTTTCCACACCTGGGATGTATTCTTTTGGAATCGCACCACCAACAATCTTGTTTTCGAATTCGTAACCAGTACCTGGTTCTAATGGTTCAAATTCAATCTTAACCTGGGCGTACTGACCCGAACCACCAGACTGTTTTTTGTGTGTGTATTCTTCTGTGATTGGTTTGCGGAATGTTTCACGGTATGCGATACGTGGTTCACCAACGTTAACATCAACCTTGAATTCACGCAACAAACGATCAACCAAAATTTCCAAATGCAATTCACCAACACCCGACAGAATTGTTTGACCTGATTCTTCGTCAACAGATACACGGAACGAAGGATCTTCCTTGGCCAACGCCTGCAGACCCAATGACATTTTTTCAATATCTGCTTTGGTCTTTGGTTCAACAGCAATGCTGATAACCGGCTCTGGAACGTGGATAGATTCCAACAAGATTGGATTTGATTCATCACACAATGTATCACCTGTGATTGTTTCTTTCATACCAACCAATGTGATAATGTCACCCGCTGATGCTTCTTTGATTTCTTCACGATTATTAGAATGCATCAACAACATACGACCAACGCGTTCACGTTTATCACGGTTAGAATTATAGATATATGAACCAGACTGCAATTTACCAGAATAGATACGGATAAACATCAAGTTACCAACGAATGGGTCATTTGCAACCTTAAACGCCAATGCACTGAATGGTTCTTTGGCATCTGGTTTACGTTCGTCCGCTGTTTCACCGTCCATCTTTGTACCCTGAATCGCAGGAATATCCAATGGGCTTGGCAAATAGTCAACAATCGCATCCAACAATGGCTGAACACCCTTGTTCTTAAATGCTGTACCACACAATACCGGGTTAAAGTTCTGGCCGATTGTACCCTTGCGGATTAATTTTTTAATGGTCGCTGTATCTGGGATTGTTCCTTCCATATACGCTTCCATGATTTCATCGTCCAGTGTAACGACTTCTTCAATCAATTTTTCATGCAATTCTTCGGCTTTTGCTTTCAAATCTTCTGGGATTTCGATAATTTTCGGTTCTTTACCCATATCGTCTTCCCAGACAATGCCACGCATTTCAACAACGTCTACAACGCCACGGAAATCAGATTCTGCACCAATTGGGAAATTCAAAACCAATGGATTTGCGCCCAAACGTTCACGAATCATATCAACACAGCGGAAGAAGTTTCCACCAATACGGTCCATTTTATTGATAAAGCAAATACGTGGAACCGCATAACGGTCTGCCTGACGCCATACTGTTTCTGTCTGTGGCTGAACACCGGACACAGATTCGAAAACCGCAACCGCGCCGTCCAATACACGCAGTGAACGTTCTACTTCCATTGTAAAGTCCACGTGTCCTGGTGTATCAATCAAGTTAATACGATGATCGCGCCAGAAGCATGTTGTTGCCGCTGACGTAATTGTAATACCACGTTCTTGTTCCTGTTCCATCCAGTCCATGGTTGCGCCACCATCGTGCACTTCACCAATTTTGTATGTTCTACCCGTATAGAACAAGATACGTTCTGATGTAGTTGTTTTACCCGCATCAATATGGGCCATAATGCCAATATTGCGGTACATATGTAAAGGTGCGGTTTTTCCGACTGACATTGTATCTTTCCTTTTCCTTTGTTTTTATTACCAACGGAAGTGTGCAAACGCTTTGTTTGCTTCTGCCATTCTGTGTGTATCCAGCTTTTTCTTGAACGCGCCACCCTGGCCATTCAACGCATCACGCAATTCACCGAATAATCTGTCCATCATTGTACGTTCACCACGTTTACGTGCAAACATAACCAACCAACGAATGGCCATTGTTTGCTGACGTGCTGGACGAACTTCACATGGAACCTGGTATGTTGCACCACCTACGCGACGACCTTTTACTTCAACAGAAGGCTTTAATGCATCAATTGCTTCTAAACACAAATCCAATTCACTTTTACCGTCTTTGGACAATGTTTTCAGCTTATCCATCGCACCATATACGATATTTTCAGCAACTTCTTTTTTGCCGTCCCACATAACATTATTAATCAATTTTGCAACAACCAGATTGTTATATTTGGAATCTGGTAAAATTTCGCGTTTTGTTGCAGCTTTACGTCTTGACATTTTACTTTTCCTTTTTTCACTTCACCTGTATTTCACAGATTACTCACGCACGTTATATGCGTGTGGTTAACTTAAATTATTTCTTTGTTTTGGCACCGTACAAAGAACGACCCTGTTTTCTGCTTTCAACACCCTTAGTATCCAAGACACCACGGATGATGTGATATTTAACCCCAGGCAAGTCCTTTACACGACCACCACGAATCATAACAACGCTGTGTTCTTGCAAATTGTGACCTTCACCTGGAATATAGGCTGTTACTTCGCGGCCGTTGGCCAATTTTACACGGGCAACCTTACGCTGCGCCGAGTTAGGTTTTTTCGGTGTTGTCGTATAAACACGTGTGCAAACACCACGTTTCTGTGGGTTTTCCATCATGTCAGGCGCAGTACTTTTCACCACGACTTTTTTACGAGGTTTCCGAATCAGTTGGTTTACTGTTGGCATTCAAAATCTCTTTGTTTTCTACCTGTTTTTATTCTGCACAAAAGCCACCTAATCAGACTTATTTCAACGACTTAGGCCGGATTATAAATCTGCAATTCGCAGGCGGTTTTTGTATTTTCCACTTTTCTTAATTACACGAAAAGCGAACACACTATAACCCCGAACCCCCGTGTTGTCAAGGAAAATCTGGGAAAAAATAACAAGATTACACCCTGAAATCAGCGTATTTATAACCCCTTATGCGAAACCATTTTGGACAAAAAACAAAAGCCACACGACTATAATCAATCGCCGCCCCAAAGAAACAATTTGAATCTTTATAATTTATTTTTTATCTTACGCCAGGCGGCATGATTCTTCTTATGCTCTTCATAATCACGGGCGAATTTATGTCCACCCTGCCCGTCGGCAACGAAATACAGATATTTTGTATCAGCTGGCTTTAAGGCTGCACTGACCGCAGACCGCCCAACATTTGCAATTGGTGCCGGCGGCAGGCCTTTATTTTTATAAGTATTATATGGACTGTCCACAGACAGGTGGGCTTTTAACAACGGCGCCCCCTGCATATCCCCCAGCCCATTTGTTATCGCATAAACAACCGTTGGGTCGGCCTGCAAGCGCATACCTTTGTTTAATCGATTAATGTAAACACTGGCCACCATTGGCATTTCTGATTCACGTGGTGTTTCTTTTTGAATAATGGACGCCAATACCACTACATCACGCCAACTCTTTAACGGTTTTGGCAAACGACGGATATAGCGGTCCATTTCCTCTTCCAGCGCATCCATTTTCTTGCGCATTAAATCCAACACCGCCAAGCGCGACGTTCCGCGTGCCACACGATATGTGTCCGGAAACAAATCACCATCACGCAGATTACAGACTGGCAAATCTTGACCCGACACACATTCAACACCACCCGTCAAATCCGATGCATTTAACAACAATTGCTTAATCTGTTTAACCGTCAACCCTTCTGGTATTGTAATAGTCGTAGATGCCACATCCCCTGTTGCAAACATCCGTGCCAGGCCCCAACTGCTTATCCCGCGGGGGATATCATATTCACCACTTTGCACACGTCCGCCATTCATACGCACTGCCATTTTGAACGTCATTGGCGACACAATCAAATTATGCTGGTGCAAACTGTGCGCCACCGCCCCCACAGACGCCCCACGACTAATAATAAACGTACGTGGCGCAATAACTGTTGATCGAACACCAAATTGCCACACCATTAGACAAAACGCCACCGCAGCAAAAACAACAACGGATATTACAGACTTATGTTTTCGGAATATTCTTTTTATTCTCATAACGCATATTATGACAAATAAAAATCATAAATGCAAACACACCAAATAAAAAACGTCCCAATGGGCCATATAAATATGTGTCGTGACTGGGCTGTAATTCCCACCCGTCGCATAAAATGCGCCGTGGCGGGCCCCTTTCGCCTGCGCTAACGCTACGGCTCGAACCGCACATTGTGTGCACAATGTGTGATATCGACCATCAAACCAACACTAATAAAAAATGACCCAATGGGCCATTTTTTTATTAGTGGTCGGAGTGACTGGGTTCGAACCAGCGGCCTCTACGTCCCGAACGTAGCGCTCTACCAGGCTGAGCTACACTCCGTTAAAACCTAAACGCCGGTGATTATGCAACCAAACCCGATTAAAATCAACCGAATTTTTTTATCTTTTTACTTGTAAATATACGCTTCAACCCCCATATTTAATATGCAAACACAAAAAAGGAATAAATATGTTCGCAACACGATTCTTGAACAAAGATGTATTTGAAAATTATAATGATTATGTTCAAAATGCGACGCCAATTGTTCCAGACAACTTTAATTTTGCATATGATGTTATCGATGAAATCGCAAAAGAGTCACCCAACAAAGTTGCCATAATATGGACAGACGATAATGGCGAAACAAAAACATTCACATATCTTGATATTTCGCGATATTCAAATATGATTGCAAACTTTTTAACCGACCGCGGCATTAAGCGTGGCGATACAGTACTGCTATTTATGCGCCGTCGCTGGGAATATTGGATTTTGATGATGGCTATGCACAAGATTTGCGCAATTCCAATTCCATCGACTAACCAATTAAAATCCAAGGATATTAAATACCGTATTGATACCGCCAACGCTAGAACCATTATCGCATTTGATGACGGTCATATAATTGATGAAATAAAATCAGCCATTGGCGATGATAATACAATTCAATTAATCCCATCAACACATATCGCGGGCGCATTGGAATATTACCCAGATACTTTTCCACGCATCAAAAACGAAAACACCGACACAATGGTAATTTATTTTACCAGTGGCACAACCGATATGCCTAAAATGGTTGCGCATAATTTTGCATACCCCTTAGGACATATAAACACCGCCCTATTCTGGCAACGTCTGGACGATAACGATATACACTTTACATTATCCGAATCAGGCTGGGCAAAATGTTCATGGGGAAAAATGTACGGACAATGGTTGGCGGGTGCGACTGTATTTATATATGATTTTTCACGTGTGTTTAATGCGCATGATTTATTAACCGCAATTTCAACACACGGTATCACATCGTTCTGTGCACCACCGACCGCATACAAGATGATGATTCACGCCGATATGTCTAAATACGATTTATCAAAACTAAAAAAAGCAGACATTGCGGGCGAAGCATTAAACCCAGACGTATACGATAAATTCTTGGAACGCACCGGCATCAAATTACGCGAAGGATTTGGACAAACCGAAACATGTGTAATGTTATTTAACAACCCCTGGATTGAACCAAAGCCCGGTTCTATGGGAATGCCAGCGGCGGGTTGGGACGTTCAGTTACTGGACGAACGCGGACATCCGATAAAAGATACCAGTGTTGGCGAAATCTGTGTATGCTTAAAAAACAAACGACCAACCGGACTGTTCCAAGGTTATCATCAAAATGAAAAACTAACCGCTGCTGCATATCGCGATGGATATTATCACACCGGCGACGTTGCATATCGGGACAACGACGGATATTATTGGTTCGTTGGTCGCAATGACGACCTAATCAAATCCAGCGGCTATCGTGTCAGCCCATTTGAAGTTGAAAGTGTCCTGACCGAACATCCCGCCGTACGCGAAGTTGCCGTCACAGGCGTTCCCGACCCATCACGTGGCCAGGCAATCAAAGCAACGATTGTGCTGAATAAAACATTTGCGCCGTCTGATTTATTAACACGTCAATTACAGAATCACGTAAAGCAACGTACCGCAATATATAAATGCCCACGCGTGATTGAATATGTCGATTCGCTGCCTATGACAATCAGTGGCAAAATTCGTCGCGCACTTATCCGCACACTGGACAGCGCCAAGGCTAATATCATCGAACCGATTAAGGAAAATGTTATTACCCCAATCAAAGAAAACGTCATCGAACCGATTAAAGAAAACGTTGTTGAGCCAATCAAAGAAAATGTTATCGAACCGATTCGTGACACATTGGGTCTGAAAAAAGACGACGAAAAAAAAGAAGACAAAGAAACAAAATAAAAATCGACCCGCCAAACGGCGGGGATATTTTTTTACTTTGCGCTTGACAAATATTTGTTTTGGCTTATATTATTGTCATAATAAAACTAAAACAAAAAAGGAAAAAGAAATGGCAAACTACGAAATTAACGACATCTATGATATCGCAACCGCATTTATCACAGACAAAAACACAACCATCGCCGCAGAGGTGTCAGAAGAAGAAATCAATTATACATTTACCAGAAATGGCCTGGGCGAACATCCGCACATCTTAACAATCAGCGCCACACGCAAGGCCCCTGCATGGACCCAAGAAGCCAGCGCACACCCAATGTCTGATGGTCGCGTACTCAGAATAAAAAGAACATTCAAAAAAAAGAACTACGGCGCAATCAACGTGTCAACCCAGAAAACATACCGTATCTGCTGCGAACCCACAAAAATAAAAAAAGATCTGTTAAACTACACAACCAAGCACGAAGTGGGCAGCGCACTGGACAAAACACAATGCGACCTAAGACGTTTTGTCACCCGTATACGCTCACGAAAATTCTTTAACATTGTCGACCTAGCCGAAAAACGTATTGCTGGCCAAATCGCAACAAGTGATAACTCAAAGCAAATATTTGATATGATTTTCCGTTTGAAAGAAAACCAGAAATAAAAACACCCGCCAAACGGCGGGTTTATTTTTATTATTTTATTTAATTTTTTTAAGGACGAGCGATGCGTTTGTACCCCCAAACCCGAAACTGTTGCTAAGCGCAACATTTACTTCGCGTTTTTGTGCGGTATGTGGCACCAGATTAAAATCACCAACCGCATCTTCGGGATCATCTAAATTGATTGTTGGCGGAACAACACCATCACGAATCGCACAGGCACAGAATATTGCTTCAACCGCACCGGCGGCCCCCAACAAGTGCCCTGTTACAGACTTGGTTGATGACATACACGCTTTGCCACCTGCGAACAAATCTTGAACCGCGGCCAATTCGCCAACATCGCCCAATCCTGTTGAAGTGCCATGCGCATTGATATAATCAACATCCGCTGGATTGACACCTGCATCTTTTAATGCGACCACCATTGCACGTTTGCCACCTTCGCCATTTGGTGCCGGTGCCGTGATATGATACCCATCACCCGACAGGCCGTATCCAGCCACCTCTGCATAGATTTTTGCGCCACGCGCAACGGCATGTTCATATTCTTCCAGAACCAACACACCTGCACCTTCGGACATAATAAATCCATCACGGTTTTTATCCCATGGGCGTGACGCTGCTTCTGGCGCATCGTTACGCGTACTTAACGCCTTCATCGCTGAAAACCCAGCCAATCCGATACGACTTACTGCACCTTCTGTACCGCCACAAATCATAACATCTGCATCACCATATTTTATCAATCGTGCAGCCTCTCCGATTGAATGCGCACCTGTTGCACATGCCGTCACAACCGAAATGTTTGGTCCCTTAAAACCATACTTAATCGACACATGTCCCGCAGTCATATTAATAATACCCTTTGGGATAAAGAACGGACTAACACGACGTGGGCCACCCGTATGCAATTCGATACAGTTTTCATAGATGGTATCAAATCCACCAATACCACTGCCGATTGAAACACCAATACGTTCTTTGTTGCCCGTATAAGTATCCAGTCCCGCATCTTTGATTGCTTCATCTGCAGCAACCATTCCATAAAGAATACTTTTGTCCATTTTACGTTGTTCACGCGGTTCCAATACTGCATCTGGATTATATTGCCCAGGCTGCGTTCCATGTTCTGGCAATCCCGCAATCTGAGAGGCCAAATCATCAACATCAAACGATGTAATCTTATGCACCCCCGATTTACCAGCCACAACATTCTGCCATGCATGTTCAATACCTGTTCCCACCGGTGACACAATTCCCATACCGGTAATAACAACTCTTTTCATAATACATATTCCTTTGTATCTGTTTAACCTAGCAACGCTACAATAATAGCCTGTTTATTACAAAAAATACAACAAAAAAATCCGCCACGCATGGCGGATACAACATTACAAATACCAATATTGTTTTTTATTTGTGTGCTTCGATATATTTTACAGCATCACCAACAGTTTGTAATTTACCAGCTTCTTCGTCTGGGATTTCAACGTTGAATTCTTTTTCAACTTCCATAACGAATTCAACAACGTCCAAACTGTCTGCGCCCAAATCATTAACAAAAGATGCAGATTCTACAACTTTATCTTTATCGCAGCCTAATTTTTCAATAATAATTTCTTTAACTTTATCAAATGTTTCTGACATTTTTTTTCCTTTTTTATTTGAATTGTTGGTCCCCACCGGGAACGTCATTACATTAAGCTATCATTTTAGCCCCCATATGTCAAGAAATTATAACAAACGATAACAAATGACACTTTTTCCCAACAGACCTTAACACTCACTCTGTTTCCAGCAACTGATCCAACAAAGCATTCATATTATCACGAAAATCTGCCCTATCTGGGGCCCATGGCAACTGACGAATCAAGAATTTATAAACATCATCCATCGTTAAATTCGAAATACCTGCATCCTTTGCGACACGCGCCCACGCAACACGCGGATCAATGATATGAAAACCGCCACGTCCTGGGAACACCCAATTGCCTGATTGAGGCAAATCTTGCAATAAAACAATTGCACGATCTGACAATGGTCGTACGTCCCACATATCGTGATTAAAATCTAAATCTTCCCAGCGCATTGCAAATATTTTCGATTTTGGTGCGAAACCATAAATCAACATTAAAAATGCTGCACGCAAATTCAAATCTGCCATTTTTTCAATTGCCGCAACCAACCGCAATAAACCATTTCTGTTTAATGGTCGAATACGGCGATTTTGTTCCACACGCGGAATATCCACAACAGGATTACTTTTTACATACCCATTTTCCAGCGCAAATTTGAATACACTTTGCAACAATTCTTGCATGCGTCCTGCGATTGCCAATCCATCAATACTCGCAATTACATTTTGAATATCAGCAGATGAAATTTCTGAAACATTTTTTTCAAACAACCCTGACAAATGTCGTTTGATTGCCCGTTCCAATTTTGTACGCGAATCTTCCCCCCGTCGCACACATTTTTCCAAGTATATTGTAATAAATTTTTGAAATGTAATTTTGCGACGTCGCGTAATTGGTTTTTGCATTGCATTATCCAACACCGATTGAACTGCGCTGCGTGCATCTTCGATATCCATATCTGGGTATTTTCCAATGATGATACGTCTATCTTTTTTGTTAACACGTTTTCGCACAAAAAACGTTTTTACACCACGACTGGTAATATACATCCGCAAACGCGGTTCCGACACATCTTGAACCACATCAAACCCATTCCGCGGTGCCGGCAGATTATCCAAAATATACGAATTAAAAAAGAACTGGTGCGCCATGGGCGACCCCTTTTGTTTCTTTATTTTGTCTTTGCGTTATTAAACTTATCTTGCCAATAATTTCGTATCATCGTTTTCATTTCTTCGCATTGCCGATGTTGCGCCCAATAAAGGTTATGTACATCATGCATTGGACAAATCGCCTTGCAGTTATCCTTAAAGAAATTCATACAATATCTTGTTCCTATTTCCACATGTCCGCCAACTACAATCGGCGCATCATTTTCCATACATTTTTGTTTTGCTGGATATTTACCTTGCAACCGGTTATACAAGGCCAATTCTTCTTTTTTTTCTATTTTTAACAGTTTTTTATGGTTACAGTAATCCTGCCAATCTGCACGAATTTGTGCCAATGATGTATTTTTATAATATTCAAACCAAGACATATTTAATCCTTTTTATTAAGATACTTTTAACGCATTTATAAACGCAGACTGTGGGATTTCGACGTTGCCAAATGTACGCATACGTTTTTTACCCTCTTTCTGTTTTTCCAGCAACTTGCGCTTACGCGTTATATCCCCCCCATAGCATTTTGCCGTAACGTCTTTGCGATATGCGGCAATAGTCTCTCGTGCAATAATTTTTCCACCGATGGCGGCTTGTAATGGAATCTTGAATTGATGACGCGGAATCAGGTCTTTTAATTTTTCTACAATCTGACGACCGCGTTTTTCGGCAAAACTGCGATGACACATAAATGATAAAGGTTCTACATTTTCTTCGTTCACCAGGATTGAAACCTTGACCAAATCAGAAGGTTGGTACCCTTGGACCACATAGTCAAATGATGCATACCCTGACGACAAAGATTTCACCCGATCATAGAAATCAAATACAATTTCCGCCAATGGCAATTGATAGACCAAAACTGCACGATTACCCACATATGAAATATTTTCTTGAACACCACGTCGTTCCGAACACAGCGACATAATGCCCCCCATATATTTATCTGGCATCATAATCGTTGCACGCACCCATGGTTCTTCGATTCGTTCGATACGTGTTGGCTCTGGCATATCGGCTGGATTTTCCAAATCGATACATTCCCCATTACGCAGATATACTTTGTACAACACACTTGGCACAGTGTTAATCAGATTCAGATTAAATTCACGCGACAAACGTTCACTGATAATTTCCATATGCAACAAACCTAAGAAACCACAGCGCAACCCAAACCCCAGCGCAGACGATTTTTCCACCGTGAACATAAATGACGCATCATTTAACGCCAACTTTTCAGAGCTTTCACGAAACGCGGGGTAATCGTCAGCCTCGACCGGAAAGAAAGACGAAAACACCACCGGAACAGACGGCTTGAACCCCGGCAACATTTCGGCGCCTGTATTTTTTGCATCCGTTATCGTATCCCCAACCTTGCAATCATGAATCGTCTTCATACCCGTGATAATAAATCCGATTTCGCCAGTATGCAGTGTGTCAACATTAACCATTTTCGGGGTAAAGTATCCGATTTTATCAACCACGTATTCCGCACCTGTTGCCATAAACTTAATTTTCTGGCCACGTGATAATGTACCATCAACCACACGCACCAAAATCACAACCCCCAGATACGAATCGTACCAAGAATCCACCAATAACGCACGTGTCGGTGCATTTTCATCACCATGTGGTGCGGGCAATTTTGTAACAATTTCTTCCAATAATTCTGGAACGCCTGCACCCGTCTTGCCTGATACAGCCAATGCATTATTCGCATCCAGACCAATAACATCCGCAATCTGTTCGCGTGTTCCGGCAACATCACTGGACGGCAAATCAATCTTGTTCAACACAGGCAACATTTCCAAATCATTATCCAGCGCCAAATACGCATTGGCCAACGTCTGTGCCTGGACCCCCTGGGTCGCATCAACCAAAACCAACGCCCCTTCGCACGCCGCCAGCGAACGAGATACTTCGTAAGAGAAGTCCACATGTCCCGGCGTATCCATTAAATTCAGTTGATATTCTTGCCCATCCTTGGCCTTGTAATTCAGGCGCACCGTCTGGGCCTTAATCGTGATACCGCGTTCACGTTCAATATCCATAGAATCCAAGACCTGTGCCTTCATTTCACGCGATTCCAAACCACCTGTGAATTCAATCAACCTGTCCGACAATGTAGATTTCCCGTGATCAATATGTGCAACGATTGAAAAATTACGGATATTAGACTGCTTCATAAAAACACACCTATACTTTATGCGCATATACTAGTATATGATTGCCGCATTCGCAAGGTTAATTTTTAGAAAAAAAAACAATAATTACAGATTATTCAACAACTCGTCAATTCTTTGCGCTTTTTCCAGCGTATCATCATATTCGAATCGAATATCTGGAACATATTTTTGATTCATACGTGCCGCCAATTCAAAGCGCACACTGCGTGTAATATCATCCAGGCGTTTCTGCACCGCATCCCTATCTTCGTTGCGGGAATAGTAATACAGGCGCACAAATTGCAGCCCCCCATGTGCAACCGCCCCCACCAGTGACACACCCGAAACAATTGCATCATCACTATAATTATCGCGCAAGATTTCCGCAACCAGTGTCTGAACCTTGCTTGCGATACGTTCCCCGCGATTCGAATTAATTTGTCTTTTTGCCATATTTATTTATCTTGGTTTATGTTATAATTGATTATTGTAGAATATATTTTACAATCAAGCAAATTTTTCAAAGACCCTGGGGATATGAAATGAAACTTATCGAACATATACTAAAAAAATCCGAAAGTCCGGCATATTCATGGATTGTATTTTTTTTAACTATCTGTGAATCTATATTTTTATTTATCCCCCCCGAAGTCTTTATGACCCCCGCCATTGTTGCATCGAAAAAGCGTGCATTACCGATAACAATTGCCGCTGCTTTGGGTTCATTGGTTGGTGGCGCAATTGCATATTTGATTGGAATGTGGTTGTACGATTCGGTCGGCATATGGTTAATTGAAACATTTTCCAACCCAGAATTGATTGAAACGGCGATAAAGCCAATGTTTACAAAATACGGAATAATGATAATCGTTTTAACAGCGGTCACACCGATTCCATATAAATTGCTGGCAATATGGCTGGGCTTTATCGGTTATCCAATGTGGTTATTCTTGGGCGTATCTGCAATATTCCGTACAGGTCGCTTTGCAATTATCGGCGCCCTGCTGTATCGATTCCAAGAACAAGCCAATACAATTGTAAAGAAATATTTTTGGCCATTAACATTGGGCGCAATAATTGCCGCCGGTTTAGGCATATTCCTAATAAGTCTGTTTTAATAAAATCCCGCCACATGGCGGGATTTTGTTATTCTTCTTTGAACAGTCGCGCAGGATCAACCGCATTATTACCACGTCGCACTTCCAGATACATTTCTGGCTTATCTGGATTCATACGACCAATCGGTTCACCGGCTAAAACCTCTTGTTCCAGCGCAACGTCAATATTCCCCAGATTTGTCATAACCGTATTATATCCATTTTTATGCGACATAATTACCACCCGTCCAAAGCCACGAAAACTGTCTGCAAATTTGACAACACCGTCCGCCGGCGCCATCACCAGCGCATCCCCACGTGTACGCACACGCCAACCATCTGATTTCAACCCCAGTGCAGTCTTTTCTCCAAATCGCACAACAACGCGCCCCCGCACCGGTAAATTTAATTTACGTTTTGAAAAACGTGCATCTGATGACATTTCTGAGCTTCCTACCCCCGCAGACAATTCTGAAATATTTTTTGCACGCGCAGACAAATCACGTAATTTTTTTTGCAACGCCATCTGTTCATTTTTTAATTTTTCATTCTGTGCACTGCGCGTTTTCAACAGTTTATCCAAATGACTTTTTTCTTTACCATATTTTTTTGCCGTTCTGTCCAATTTTTCTTTTTCAATTGCGCGCGCATTACGAATTTTTTCTAACTCTGCAATTTGCTGGTTTGCGATTTTTATTTCTTCATCAAGACGATTTGCCATGCCAGACAGCACCGCAGACGTCAAAACATACGAACGCATATCATCTGTATCAAAACTGGGATGCGATGCAACAAACAAAACACCACCTGTTGCATCTGAAACGCGTCCACGATTTTTTTCCATCTGGGCCATAATATCATCGCGTTGCGCATCCAGTTCTTGTATTTTTTTTACAACAAGCGCACGTTGTTCTTCCAGTGTACTAACCTTGTCTGCTGCGCGCACCAAATCTTTTTTAGTTTTTTCTATATCACGATTTGATGATTTAACCTGTTGTTCCAGTTTTTTATTCTGCTGTTCTGTCTGTTTAATTTGCGCATTTATCTTGGACAATTCACTGGCACCAAACACCGGTGCAGACACGATGCATAACAAAGAAAATATTGCGATTACTTTCTTCATTATTTTTTTACAACTCTCAAGAAAACCTTCTTGCCCTTTTGTAACAGGACGTCAATTGGCTGTTGTCCCAATTCAAAGCGTTCTGTGCCTGTGGCTTTTTGTCCATCCACCTTCACCCCCCCCTGTTGTATCAGTCGACGTCCCTCAGATTTAGATTCGACCAGACCAACTTCTGTAATCAATTCCAGCAAATCAATTTCTTCACTACGTGGCGCGATTTCAACGCACGGAACATTGTCCATATTTGCCCCACCACCAAACAATGCCGCAGCGGCTTCTTCGGCGGCACGTGCCGCGTCACGCCCATGTGCTATTTCAGTTGCTGCAAATGCCAATGCTTTTTTTGCTACATTTAATTCCGCACCCGTCAATGCAGACAAACGTGCAATTTCATCCAGTGGGATTTCAGTAAATATTTTCAAGAATTTTTCAACCAAATCATCTGGTGTATTGCGGAAATACTGGTAATATTCATACGGTGATGTTTTATCTTCATTAACCCAAACAGCATTACCTGCCGACTTACCAATTTTGTTTCCATTTGAATCTGTAATCAGTGCGGTTGATAAAACAAACGCTTCCTTGCCCAGTTTTTTACGAATTAATTCAATTCCCATAATCGCATTACCCCACTGGTCAGCACCACATGTCTGCAAAATACAATTATGTTCACGATAAAGGGTCAAAAAATCCACCGCTTGAAACGTCATATAATTAAATTCCAAGAACGTCATACCATTATCCAAGCGACGTTTTACAGAATCCATAGACAACATACGTGGCACTGTAAAATCCGTTCCAAAATCGCGCAAGAAATCCATATGACTATATGTCTTCATCCAGTCATAGTTATCAACCATTAACGCATCAGATTCGCCATCGCCAAACTTAAAGAATTTAGAAAAAGATTTTTTCAAACCGGCGACATTTTTTGCCAACACTTCTTCGGTCATCATTGGACGTCCAGAATCACGCCCCGAAGGATCACCAATACGCCCTGTTGCACCACCAACCAACGCGATTGGTTTATGCCCATATCTTTGCAACCAGCGCATCATCATAACAGGCACCAAATGACCAACATGCAACGAATCCGCCGTTGGATCCGATCCCAAATAGGCCGTTATTTTACCTGCATTTAACGCATCATTCAAACCTTCCAGATTAGATGTTTGGTTAATAAAACCACGTTCTTGTAATTCAACTAATAATTCATTTTGCATTTTATACACCTTATACCAAAAACCAGTATAACCGAAACCCAGTATATTTTCAACATACAGCATTAAATATTTTCAATAAAATAAAATTATAAAAAAAATCCCGACAATGTCGGGATTTTTGACACCTTATTCACATGCACCATACGATTTTGCAACCGGATAGTTTTCAATACAAACACTGCCCGACACAACACACGCGGACGGAATCGCCGTTATCGTCGGCGCCCCCGCCGGTTTATAGTTAAACTGGGCAGACTTGCACAAATTAAAGTCCGTATATGCCGCACACATATCTTTCCACGATTTACAATCTGTGACATGTGCGGTTGGGGATACAGTATCTGGCAATTGCAAATTCCATTTGATATAAAAATCACGCAAATTACCAATTGAATAGGATTTACCATATGCAACCGTATCCAAACCATCACCAACACGACAACTTATATTATTCTTTTCAACGAATGCAGTTATTGCCGTTGCCAAACCACCAACACCTGCCCCGGTCGCCGCACCAATCGCAGTTGTCTTACCACGATTACCATCAACGCCCTTTTCAAACATATCCGTTATATCGTCGGTAAAGACATCCCCCAAACGCGCCAATTCCCCTGATATTGCTTGATGTGTACGACAATCAACTTCGCCTTGGTTACAATAAATACCTTCACCTTTCAGTTTTGCAATATTAATCGCACGGAACTGGTTACATTTTGTCTGCGAATTCTGGTCTTGGCTCGCATAATGCGCCAATACTTTTGCGGTACAATCATCCAAAGTTTTGACCGACGCATCAAAGCAGATATTAAACACAGAATTCTTTTCCGCCAAAGAACTAATACAATTATTTAACGCCTCTTGACTGGTTGATGGACTTGGCATACTAATGCTACACACAGCCAAGATTTCACGATACACTTCGACCTGGATACGCGACCCATCACATTCATCAACCGCTGTCTTAATTTTACGATATGTATCATACAAATCCATAATTTCAGAACACTGATCCATATCCAATGTCTTATCAGACAGCGCAATCTGCGATGAAGTTTGCATATATTCACCCAACATACCAACCGCAGCATCACCACGCAATTCTTCCATCAGTAATTCACGATGTTTTTCATTTCCACAGTCAAAACGTTGATCACCATGCCCCGCGGCCAAACCAATACCTGCCCCCAACAATGTTCCACCACCAACACCAACAACTGCCGCGGTATTAGTATCATTCATCAAAGAGAATCCGAACAAATCCTTGTTACATGTAAATGTTTCACCGGCGGCCTGCCATACTTCTGCTGGTTTATCATTTCCAAGCGCGCCGAACAACCAACTATTTTTAATCTGTTCATTTTTATTATATGCCGCGACACGAACCAAGCACGTTGCACTGGCTGCATCCCAACGCGCATAATGCCCACGCGCCCCATCAACACCTGGATTACCATCATTAACATTCACACCCATTGGCTGATTTTTTACCAATATGTTGCCATGCTGACCATTATACGCACCAACCATCTTGTTATATTCTGCGGTAACATTACCCGAATTAGACACAGCCGTAAAAGACGAACCATACGTATTTTTATCCAACAAGCGACATGTATTTTCAGCCTGGTTCGGTGTTAACCCTGTCTTGCGCAAAACAAAACTGTAATATTCCGGTTGAACACGACGGGAATTAAAGTCAATCCATACATCCGCCGCCGAACGATAAACATTCCGACAATCCTTGCGAACATCACTTATACACTTGTCAACCGCCAGTGAACAAATCCCCATTCCATTTTCAATTGCGTTACGAAAATCTTCGTTAAACAAATCGTTCAAACCACCCGGCAACGCACCCCCATTTATACAGCGCAACACGTCATTCATACAATTTTCAACCGTATATGTCGAATTTTTAATGCCACCATCCGGACATTCTGGCACAACAGAATCTGGGATATCTGGCTCATCTGGGGTGTCTGGAATATCTGGCACAACCGGCACAGATGGGGTACTTGGCACCTTTTGCGTTGTATTACCAACCGCCATCCCCGGCAAAGTTGGCATAGACGGCATACGTGCCGTTGTCGCACCCGTTACATTGTTATACGCATTGCGCCCTGAACCAGTCGCCGCATAGGACATACCAACAAACGCAAAAATCCCAAAACTTGCAACGGATACACCGAAACATTTCAATAAATTTGAATAACGCATAAAACATTCCCCCATTAATATTATCCCCTTAATTATATCATTAAACACAGTATAAAAAAAGCCCTTTTTGACAAAATTATATTTGACAAATTACAACCATTGTCTATACTTACCATAATGAAAAAAATATTTGAGACTTTCAAGACACATAAATACGCAATACTGTGGACAATATGTTACACAGCCACCATGTGGTGCATTTTGAAATTTTTATTTAATTTTGATATGTTTTCTGGACGGTATTGGCATCACCTTATACACGCAGAACTGCATGGATTTCCTGGATTTGTATTTGGCATTTTATTATTAGCCGCATTACCATTATATGTTGCAACAACCGCATTAATAATCCGCACAAAAAAACCATTAATTACAATACCTGTACCAAAACCAGTCAAACAAGTTTGGTCACATATGCAACCAACATTAATCAATCAACCCGCACCCGATACACAAACCGAAACAAAAACCGACAAAAATTCAGAATCAACCCCCGACGCCCTTCCCGCTGAATTACCATCTGAATTGCGCACTGCGTACATTCGTGCGCGTATGAACATTACCCCCGACCAACGTTCTGCTTTTAACCAACCAATCGTTCACAACGCACCAGAAAACACCAACCCAAACCCTGAAATCCCAGAATCTGATTTAGAAGAAATTCCATTACCAACTGATTTTGATATAGAACCAATAAATGACCCAGAATTTGAAATGCCTGATTTTACACAAATGTCGGCACCAACATTTTCAGACATTACATTCAACGACACGCCCACCAACAATACTGCCCCCGAAAACCCAATCATTGAACACTTGAACGCACACGGACAAAAATTTGAAATTATTGACGACATAATCATCACAGAAAAACATGCGATTGCATCACATATTGATACAGACTTCTGGGTATGCGACACAGAATCATGGTTCGCCACCGGCAAACAAATCCCGTCACCAATTGCCATGGTTACAAAAATTGCTCATGAACGCAATCTAAGCCCAATATTATACCTTGGGGCTGAAAACATAATGGACATCGAAACACTGACCAAGACATGGGAAACAATGGGAATAACAATAATCAAAACCCCAGATGCCCTGGTATAAAGAACAATCGGTTTACACAGTTAAATTCTGACACCATTCACCGTGTTGCATCCTAATAAAAAACCCGCCATATGGCGGGAATTTTTTATTCAACCCATATATCAGCCCACGATGTTGTTGTGCTGCCACTTTTAACTGGAACACTAACCCCTGAAACAGCCGTCAAAGCACCATTATTCATAAATACAGGCTGATTACTTGTACCAACCGTTCCACCGTTATTAGAAAACTTGTTCCATGCTGCCTGTGCGTTACTGGCCGCCGTCTCTGCCGCATTTTTTGCACTTGTCGCATTAGTTGCCGCTGTACTTGCTGCAGTTGCCGAACCAGCTGCTGCACTTGCTGAAGTCGCTGCTGCTGTCTTAGAAGATTCCGCGGCTGCTTGTGCTGCTTCTGCTGCTTCTTGTGCATCCTCTGCTTTACCCTGCGCTGTCACCGCCGCTGCTTGTGCTGCTTCTGCTTTACCTTGTGCCGTTACTGCTGCATTTTTTGCATTTGTAGCATCGGTCGCCGCCGTACTTGCCGCAGTTGCTTTTTCTAAAGCTGTACTTGCCGAACCTGCTGCCGCCCTTGCAGACGCAGCAGCCTCTTCCGCGGCCTGAATCGCACCATCACTTGCTTCTTGCACAATCTGTTTTGCTTCTGTCGCAAGATCCTTTGCTTCATTAGCGTTTACCAAAGCCTCTGCACCGGCTGCTGCACCAGAAATAATAACATCCAAATCAGCTATCGTTTCCTGCTTGGTACTCAACTTATCATCTACATATTTGACAGACGCAATATCCGCATGCGCCATACCAACTGCAAACATAGCAATCAAAGAAACAGTCAAAACAAATCGTTTTTGTAACATTTCAGCCCCACCTAAGTATCTTACCCCACTCTCTTGTTGATGTATTATACCTAAAATCACAGACATAACACAAGAACAAAATCCACCAATATTGTAAAAAATTTAATATTTTTTATAATACGGCTAAAAATCAGAACATTGGGTGGGGCAACACCCCCACCCAAATCAGAAAAACAGATTAATAACCTATTTGATCCCATTGAAATGTTCTGACACCGTCAGTCACTTTCATAGTCAAAGCATACGTTCCATCGCCAGCACCTTCTGCTTTAATACCAGCCTGTGCCATTGCTGCAATTGACGCCGCATTTGTTTCTGTCGCAGTTTTGTTTGCTGCAATCGCTGTTTCATTTGCCTGAACACGAGTTTCATAGGCCTTTGCTGCATACGCTGCATCTGCCGCTTCTTTTGCCGCTGCTACCGCTGCAGTTTTTGCCGCCTCTGCCGCACCTTTTGCATCATAGGCTGCATCACCAGCTGATTTTGCTGCTGCAATTGCTTCTGACTTTGCTGTTGCCGCTACACCATCTGCATAATCTTTTGCATCCGTCAAAGCCTGCGTCGCTGAACCCTTTGCATCATAGGCTGCATCACCGGCTGTTTTTGCTGCTGCAATTGCTGCTGTTTCTGCCGCTGCTGCCGCACCCTTTGCATCATAGTTACTGCCCAAACCATCTGCATACGCTTTTGCATCCGTCAAAGCCTGCGCTGCTGAACCCGCTGCATCATAGTTCTTTGCCAAACCATCTGCATAAGATTGTGCTGCTGCAATTGCTTCTGTTTTTGCTGTTGCTGCTGCACCCTGCGCCGCTTCTGCTGCATCCTGTGCTGCTTCTGCTGCTGCTGCATTATCAGAAATCGCTTCTGCATACGCATCATACGCTGCAACCTTGCCTTCTGTAATTCCAGATTTCATAACAGCACTGTTATTGATATTCTGAATCGCCGTCGCATTATCGCCAATCGAAGTAGCAAAATCATTTGTAGACGTTGCAATCATCTGCCCTGTCAAATCAACCGTTGGGAACATTGTCTGCTGTTGTTCTTCTGTTAAACCAGCAATAGTTGTCGCTCTAACTGCATCAATCTGATCTGCAACCGAACTGTTACCAACCTTTGATTCCAATTCTGAAATCGCTTCTGCGTTATCGCCAATCAAACCTCTGACTTCTGTATCATCATACGATGCAACACCCGCAATTGCGTCTTGTTTTGCTGCTTCAATCAAATCAACAACTGTTTTACCTTCTGCAACAGTACCCAATTTATTACTAATCGATGTTACATCGCTTACATTTGCCTTTGTTGCTAATTTCTCATCAACATATCCAACCGATGCGATATCCGCACGGGCTGCCCCAACAACCATCATCGCCATCAGCGAAACTGTCAGTATTTTTTTCATTTTTTCCTTCCTTTGTTTTACCCAAATTTATTAAACCGGGATGAAAAAATCACCCCGATTTAACTAAAGATTATTCACCATCTGCATTACGTTCAATAACTTCCCATGCATATTGTGCATTATTAAACGTCAGCACACATTTGTAATTTGCATTAGCACAATCCCCAGATGGTTTTGGAATCGCATTATCTGCCGTTTGCTGTGCTGCATCTGCTGCACCCTGTGCTGCATCTGCATCTGCTTGGGCTGCATCTGCTGCATTCTGTGCCGCTTCTGCCGCTGCTGTATTTGCAGCAATCAAACCTTTGACTCCTGTGTCATCATATGTTGCTGCGGTTTTTGCATCAGAAATCATCTGAACAACTGTTTTACCACTTTCAACTTCACCAATTGTTGATTTCAACGCATAATCCGCCAGTTTATCATCAACTTTTTTAACTTCTGCATCAGTATATTCTTTTGCTGTTGCTACCGCTGCTGTCGCTGAACCCGCCGCATCATAGTTATCGGCCAAACCATCTGCATATGCTTTTGCATCCGTCAAAGCCTGCGTCGCTGAACCCTTTGCATCATAGTTACCAGCCAAACCATCTGCATACGCTTTTGCTGCTGCTTCTGCCGCTGCTGCTGAACCCGTCGCATCATAGTTCTTTGCCAAACCATCTGCATAATCTTTTGCATATGTTTTTGCATCCGTCAAAGCCTGTGCTGCTGCAGCTTGGGCATTTGCCGCCGCTGTTTCATTTGCTGTAATCTTTTCAGCATACCCATCATACGCTGTAACTTTGTCCCCTGTAATTCCAGATTTCATAACAGCGCTGTTATTGATGTCCTGAATCGCCTTCGTATTATCGATAACATCACTACCAAGTGCATTTGTAGACGACTGAATCATATCTTCTGTCAAAGCAACCGTTGGCAACATCGCAGTCTTTTCTTCTTCTGTTAAACCAGCAATAGTTGTCGCTCTAACTGCATCAATCTGATCTGCAACCGAACTGTCACCAACCTTTGTTTCCAATGCTGTAATCGCGTTTGCGTTATCGCCAATCATCCCTCTGACTTCTGTATCATCATACGCTGCAACACCGTCAATTGCTTCTTGTTTTGCATCTGCAATCAAATCAACAACTGTTTTACCATCTGCAACATCACCAATTTTTGCATTAATCGCAGTGTCTGCTGCGGTCAAATCAGCAATAGACTGAGTATGCCCAGCCACAGTACCACCTAAGGTTTCAATAGCGGTCGTATTTACACCAACCATTTCATCAACATATCCCTTTGAAGCGACCGCTGCGTCCGCAGAATTAGCCGCAACCAAACCCAATAAAACTGTAAAAATTCCAGCTGTTAATTTTTTCATAATTTATTCCCTTCCTTGCTTAATTTTATATGTCGTTTAATACGACAATATCATTCTATCATTTTTTGCCTAGGTTGGTAAAGGCAAAAAATGAATCGAATGATATTTTTTTTAATCCGTCAATAACGAATTAGTTCTGTTGGTCGATAAAATCTGCAACAGGTTCTGTCAGCGGTGTCCAAGATATCGTGCCAGTTTCACTGTGAATCGCCAATACACAGTCTTGTGTTGCACATTCAGCTGGCATCGCAATCTTTGTATCCAAAGCATTTTCAATTGCTGCTACTTTAGTATTATAGTCAGACTGAGCAACTTTTGCTGCAACCGCTGCATCATTTGTTGTTTTATATTCTGCTAATGCTGCTGCTGCATCTGTACCTGCTTTCTTTGCATCTGCAACTGCTGCATCATTTGCTGTTTCATATTCTGCTAATGCTGCCGCTGCATCTGTACCTGCTTTCTTTGCATCTGCAACTGCTGCATCATTTGCTGTTTCATATTCTGCTAATGCTGCTGCTGCATCTGTACCTGCTTTCTTTGCATCTGCAACTGCTGCATCATTTGCTGTTTTGAAAGCACTCATTTCAGATTCTGATACATATGTAGTATCCAACGCTCCAATCGCCGCTGTATTTGCAGCAATATCTTCTGCATTCTTTTGTACCGCTGCATCATTTGTTCCTTTATACGTTTCCAATGCTGCCGCTGCATCTGTACCAGCTTTCTTTGCATCTGCAACCGCTGCATCATTTGTTCCTTTATATGTTTCCAATGCTGCCGCTGCATCTGTACCTGCTTTCTTTGCATCTGCAATCGCTACATCATTTGTTTCTTTATATGCTTCCAAAGCATTTGAAATCTGTGTAGCAACACCTTCTGTACCAGTCAAATCTTTAACCGCAGCGATGTCCTCAGCATTTTTAGTGATGTCGGATTCATTCTGTGTAACTCTTTCATCCAATGCACTAACTGCTGCTTCACGTGCTGATTTTTCAGTATTAATCGCAGTTGCTAATTCTGTATCTGCTGCTTTATACGCTGCTTCAACGTTAGACGCTTTTGTATCAACGTATGCTTTCGAAGCAACGCTGATCGCTGCGTTCGCACTGCTGGCAACAGACATCAAAATGATACCCATTACACCTGAAAACATAATATTTTTTACTTTCATTTTTTCCTTCCTTTTGTTTTGTTGTTTTGTTTGTTTTGTTTGTTTCAAATTGTTTTATTACATTGTTAAATCCTTGCCGGATAACAAATCTAGCGTTCCGTCCGCATTAACAATGTAAATTTCTGAATACGTAACATCTGTGCCGGTCTTGGTAACCAAATAACTGCCATTCGTTGTCATCGTATCCCGTAAATAATTTTCGGAATCCGATTTCAACGCCTCAACATCTTGATTCAAAACCGCAATGTCCCCTGTATTTGTTGCAACCGCACCATCCGCCAATGCATCTGTATAAGCCTTGGCGCTTTCTAATGCCGCTGTAATCTCACCAGACATATCCACATCTGTCGCTTGTAAATCAGCAATTGATGTGCTGTACAAATCCAGTAATTCTTTTGTAACACCAGATGTTGCATATTCAGACGTTTCAATCGCCGTTATTTTACCAGCATTCGATTGAATATTTTGTGTATTTGTTTCAACCTTGGCTGATAAATCTTGTAAATCAGCAGATGTCCCCCCCAGGGATTCTGCCAACTTATCTATTTCAGAATCTGTATATTTATTGGCCGATGCCAATGTGGTTTCTGCCAATTTATCCGCATATGCTTTTGCCGCTGCTTCGGCCGCCGCTGCTGCACCCGCGGCATCATAATTAGATGCCAAACTGTTGGCATATGCAATCGCCGCCGCTTCGGCCGCTGCCTG
Organism: Candidatus Enterousia sp.; assembly: GCA_045645065.1. GTDB lineage: Bacteria > Pseudomonadota > Alphaproteobacteria > Rs-D84 > Rs-D84 > Enterousia. The sequence continues at coordinate 54,925 of JAZRIB010000007.1, read as the reverse complement.
GGCTGCCACCGCAGAACCAACCTTGTCATAATTAGACGCCAAACTGTCCGCATATACTTGCGCTGCCTTTACGGCTGCTGCCTGGGCTGCTGCTGCTGCACCTGCAGCATCATAATTAGACGCCAAACTGTCGGCATATGCTTCGGCTGCCGCTTGGGCTGCCGCCGCTTTGCTTTCTGCATCTAATAATGCCTGGGTCGCATCTGCCTGGGCTGCATCTGCCGCATCTTGGGCCGCATCTGCCGCATCTTGGGCTTTACTTGCCGCGTCAGCATTGGATGAAATAGAATCACTTAAATTATCAACATTTTCCTGCAGGGCATCCTTTGTAGCATATAAAGCATCCGCCTCTTCTATATGTTCATCTAATTTATTCTGAACAACTGATACCTGTTGCTGAACAGAACCCTGAACCGACGCATCACCGGCTAACGTATTAACTTTGTCTGTGAATTCAGAATAATTTGCAACTGTGTCACTTACACCCTTAACCGCCTTAGACGCAATTGCTTCGGCTGCTGATACAGATGTATATTGAACTTCACTGCCCGATGTATAATTTTCACCAACAACTTTGTTTTCTTTAAATTCAACACGCGCATTCGTATTGCCAACTTCACGATCAACATAAGACTGGGTCGCCAAAATCTTGGTCGTATCTGTCGCAGCATTTGCCGACGCACACGCACCCGACATAACCGCCGCCATAAAGCCTGTAAACACAATATTTTTTACTCTCATTCCTTATCCCCTCTACAATTATCAGATACGCAGCCTTTGTTTATCCTTTATATTTCCTTATTCAGCAACACCGTATGAAACCCACATAACACCACCATTACCATCCGAAACCAGCATCGCCATTTCACCAGCCGCCAACCCAGCTTCACCCGTGGTCAATTTTGCCGCCGTAATTGATTTATCCGCAACATCACCCTGGACAATTGATTCAATCTTTTCAACATTTTCTTTGACGATTGTATCAACGCTTGCAATTGCTTCTTTATTTTCTGCCAATGTCGCAGTATGCTGTTCGATTGTTGTATTATGCTGTTGGATTGTTTCCGTATGTTGATTAATTACCTGGGTATTTTGTTCAACAACCGCATTTACAGCCGCAACCTTTGAATCAGTATAAGTATTTGCATCCTTTAACGCAGCATCCGCCAAACCATCCGCATACGTTTCTGCATCCGCCTGGGACTGATCTGCATAATCTTTGGCCTGTTTCAACAAACCTGTATCTGGATTTTCAATTGAATCTACACGCTGTGTCAATTCTGTTAAATTAGTCGACGTACCACTTAACGACGCCTCCAACGCATCCAATTCTGTATCGGTATATTGTTTAGCCTCACCCAACGCCGTTTCCGCCGCACCCTTTTTATCATACGCCGCGTCTGCACGTAAAATTTCATTCGCAATAATTTGCGCAATCGAACCCGCACCAGTACCATTCAACGTATCCAACGCAGATTTATTCGCTTCTACACGCGTTGCCAAATCAGCCAAACTTGATGTCGTACCATCTGTTATTTCAGCAATCTGGGCATCCGTGTACGCCTTTGATTCCGTTAAAGCCGCAACAACATCGCTTTCCAATTTAACAATTTGTTCAGCCAAAGAATCTATTTCAGCATATTCCAAATCCGCTTCATCTTCCAACGCATCAAAACGCGACAACAAAGCATCTAAATCTTGACGCAAACCAGAATCACCAATCGCACCAACATACTTTTCCAAATCAGCAATACGATCCTGCAATTTACCGACTTTTTCATCAGCCGCAAAATTCATTTCATCTTCTGCTTCTTTCTTGGACGCAGAAATAGTCGCAGACTTGTTCGACAAATATTTTCCAATCGACAAACGTGGACTGGTCGCGACACGCGTACCACCCGCAGACACCGTTGTCCCAGACGTCGAACCAGATGACGAACCCGCACTGGCCGTTGCCTTTACCGTTGTTGGCAAAACACGCATTGTTCCCGCACGTGTTGATGCCGTCGTCGCACCCGCCGGCTTCGATATCGTTGAACCAGATGCATTCGACGCACTGGACGCACTGGAATAAGTACCCACCCCACCCAATGTACGAACCGGTGCCGCCGCATTTACAGGCATCGCCACAACCGCGGACAACGCACACAACAAAGCCAATGATGATGTTTTAATTTTAGTTTTCATAACTTCTCTCTACTGGTGTATATAATATCATATTTTGCGAATCGGCGTCAACAGTCTTTTTTTATAAATTCCTATTTTTTTAAAATTCGTAACGCAAACCAATTGATAACGAATTATCCATTACAAACCCAACCTTGGTTACAAAGTCAGATTCTACCCCTTCAATCAATGCTTTGCGTTCATGATCTGGCCCTTTGAACCCAGACAAACGATAACGCAAATCCAATACAAGATTATCATCCAATTTATGTGACCAACCCATCATCACACCAAACATTGGCGACACATTTGTTTCTTTGTCGTCACCATCAACAAAATAAGAACTGTCCATTAACGTTGTTGGCATCGCGATACCAGCACCCGCCCCAAAATACAAACCGTTTGGCAAATCATAATAACCATTCAAAATAACATACGGCACTGTTAACTTAAAAGCAGTTTCACTGTGTCGTCCCAACAACCCTGCTTCTAATTCAGCACGATAAAAATATTTGAACGTATGACCAACAAAAACATTACCGCCCATAACCATTTCAAACGAATGCGCGTCATCAAACTTGTCCACTTGACCTGTAGCAATATCTGTATCGGTAACATCATTCGTCCAGTTCAAAAAACTTAATTCTGCACGGCCACCAACATACCAGCCAGACTTTGCCTTGTCCGTATAATTATATGTAACATTATAACTGCCGTCGCTATTACGTTTCAAATAACTGGGCGCAGCATCCGCCACAGTTGCAACCAACGAACTTAACACGACCAAAGACACTAATTTTTTCATAAAACATCCCCCTATTTTTTTCACAGTATATCATAAAACACCCCCCTATTCCAAACAGAAAAAAATAAGGTTTGTGTTTTTTATTTCAAATTGCTAGACTTTGAATTGTAACAAATCTAAGGAAAGGAAAAACAATGAAAAAACTGTTTATATTCATGGGGTTATTGGCATTGACCGCATGCGGTGGTGCACCCAAAGACCTGCAAGGACAACAGGTTTTTTTCGCATTCGATTCGGCTGAAATTTCTGACGAAGCACGCGACAACTTGGAAGCGCAAGCGTTGTACATGAAAAAACACCCAGAAACACAAATCACATTACAAGGACGCTGTGATGAACGCGGTTCTACGGAATACAATCTGGCATTGGGCGCATTCCGTGCCGGCAACGCCGCACACGTTATGACACGCACAGGTATCGAACCAGAACGCATAAAAACCGTTTCATACGGCAAAGAAAATCCGCTGTATCCTGGAACTGGCGAAGAAGTATGGGCGCTGAACCGAAACGCAACAACCAAGGTTCGCAAACCACGATAAAAAATGCCCCATCGGGGCATTTTTAGTCACAATTTATTTGACCATATGTCAAAAATTTACTAATCTGACCATCATGGAAGACAATACAGCAATATCATTCGCAAACGTTGCCGCAAAATACGACGGAACACCAGACATATTAACCGATGTATCATTTAATATCGGTGGCGGTTCATTCTATTTTTTATCGGGTGCATCTGGCGCGGGCAAAACAACACTGTTACGACTGATATATCAATTACACAAACCGAATCGCGGTATTGTTAAGTTATTTGGCAAACCAACAAACGACATGACACGTGACGAAATCAATCAAATTCGTCAGAAAATGGCAATTGTATTCCAAGAATATTCATTACTGTCACACTTATCTGTATTCGATAACGTTGCATTGCCGCTGCGCGTACGTGGTATGCCAGAAAACAAAATCAAACCATTGGTAATCAAGGTACTGGATTGGGTTGGTTTAGGCAAATTTGCAGACGCAAACCCTAAATCATTGTCTGGGGGACAACAACAACGTGTATCTGTTGCCCGCGCGATTATTGTCCAACCATCTATTTTATTAGCCGACGAACCAACTGGCAATCTGGACGATGAAAACGCATCACGATTGATGGAATTATTTATCAAAATGAATAAAACGTTTGGTACAACTGTTATTCTGGCAACACATAATAAAAAGTTAATGGAAACATATAAATTTCCTGTAATCAGTGTTGAAAACCACCGTGTTTCGTTTATTGGGCAAAAACCAGTACAAAACGAATCGAAAAAAATATGGAAAGGTCCAAAACCCCAGAACTACTTTAACGAACTGTCCAAACAATTTGATGACATTGGGAACGCATAACACATGAAAAAAGCAACTGTATTTTCACTGGTACGTGAACAATCGTTATTTATGACAACGATTATGGGTTTATTGACTTTTTTGTCTGTCTTGACGCTGGGGATTGCGCTGTCTATTGGCACGGGTGTTATTCGCTGGAACAACCAATGGAACAATTTCGCAACGATTCAGGTTACTGATTCCAAGAACATTGATACAACCGCAAAAATCATCGAAGAAAATCGCGACAAAATAAAATCTGTACGTCGCATAACCGATGATGAAATGACAGAATTAATGCGTCCATGGATATCCAATGGCGCAAGCGCACTAAAAAACTATATGCCAACGATGTGGGAAATAGAATTCAAAACACCCGATGACATGGCAAACATTCAGAAAAAGATTGAAAAAAACGCGCGATTTTTGTCACACGCATCTGCACTAAAAACATCAACATCCGCAGGTTGGAAAATGATTGGCATATCCATAATGGTGTTAATATTGGCATTGGGGGCAATTGGTGTATCTATTTCATACATTGCGCGCAACACCGCTATGCTGCATCGTCGCGAACTGGAAATATTAACCCAGATTGGTGCTTCGGACGGTTTTGTTGCCCGCCAAATGCAAATTATTGTTGCAAAAATCACCGCATTGGCCGCGATTTGTGGTTTCTGTGTTGCCACACCTGTATTACTATTAATATTATCAGCCGCACATTCAGCACGCGTTGGATTATTAGCGATGCTGGGACTTAATACGTTTGGTTGGTGGTTATTGTTTATATTACCTGTTGCGATTGTCATATTTGCGATATCCGTTACACGTCGCACAACATTAAATATATTAAAAGCCAGCTGATGCGATTTTTGACACCATCTTTTTTATTCCTTGCATTATTTGTATTGGGCGGAATGATATTCAAGATTTCAGCCCCGACCAATTGTGACATAATTTTACCAGATGACAGTATATTTGTTCTGACGGGGGACGAACGCCGCATTCCATTTGCAATTCGCCAGATGCAAAAATATCCTGACACAGACCTTTATATTATCGGCGCTGGCGCACCTGCTGTCGGCGACTTAAACAGACACGCACAAATAGAATCAGAATCAAAATCAACATACCAAAACGCACACGCTATAAAGCGTATTGTTGCAAACGCAGGTTTAGACCGAATTGTCATCATCACCACCGAAGAACATATGAATCGCGCCATTCATTTAATACGTCACGAATTACCAAACACTGAAATTATCGCATGTCCTGCAATGCTAACCGGCATGCCTGCTACAAAAAGACTTGAAAGATGGACCACAGAATATATAAAATACATCGTGACATTATTTGGAATCAAAGAAAGCTGAAATAAAGAAAAGGAACACCATGATACGCACAATATTATTCAAAACAGCATTGCCTATTTACTTTGCCCTGTGGATGCCATTGTTATTGATTGGACTGGTATCAAAAAGATTAAGTCGTATTTTAGTATTTACCGATGCAGCTGGTGTATTGGTACTGGCGCGTTTGATATGCGGAATAAAATACAAAATCCATTATCCTAAATCAGAAGACAGCGATATTCCAGAAATGCCGAACGGCAATCAACGACTGGACGGCAAAGCGATAATCGCATCAAAACACATGTCTATTCTGGAAATTGCCGCTATATCACGCGTTGTTCCAAATTCATTCTTTATTATGAAGCGTCAATTATTGTGGATACCTATATACGGTTGGGCATTTTGGCGTTGTGGTATGTTGGGCGTAAATCGCGCACGCGGCAAAACCAATATGGCAAAATTGGCATCTGATGTAGAAAAACGCGTCCTGGACGGATATACGCTTGTCATCTTTCCAGAAGGCACCCGTGCAAAACCTGGCGAACGCATTCCATTAAAACGCGGACTGTTGTTGTTGGCATATAAATTAAAGTTACCAATTTTACCAGTTGGCACCGATGCGGGTCTATATTGGCCAAAACATGGTCGTATGCACTCTGGCACAGCAAACGTATATTTTGAACCATTATTACCATCAAACGCATCACTGGACGAAATTAGTGAGGCCATAAACCGCCACAGCGCATAACACAGAAAAAGAAATAAATTATTATAATTTATTGTAAATTAAAGATAATGGTATAAATAAACGGGTTAGAAATGGCGAAGTGTACAGACGTTACACGCCCCCATTCGTTTTTTAGAAAAAAAAGAAATAAATTAGAATGATTTAGATAAAAAGAAATCGGGAATCGTAGTGTACAAGTCGCTACATGAGATTCCCGATTTGTTTTTAGATGAATTATTATAATTTATTTATTTGCACCAGGGTTGACGTTTTCCGCCCTTGTACGGTCGTCCCAGACCAGAATCAATTAAAATCAAACCAACATCACGACCGTCTGGCAAAAAGACATTTGCATTTATCCGTCCTAAATATTTATCATCTTTGATATTATCCAACCTTACCACCGTACCTTTTGGAATCAGTGCCGCCAACACATCACGCGCACGCACCGCCATACGTTTTTCCCGTTCGCATTTACCATTCATCTCAGGTGTATCCACATTAATAAGTCGTACCCGCACCGTAATACTAACATCTTGTTCCAACATAACTTGACCAGAAAAAGTATCACCATCAAAAATATAATCCACACGCGCCGGCACCGCATCCGCCGCCCCAACCACCAAGACACTACAAACAACAAATAATAATTTTTTCATATCGTATATCTTTTGTTTCGGCATAAAAAACGCCCTTTGGGCGTTTTTTATGGTAATTTCGGCGACCACGTTGGCTCAACACCATTAACACCTTCTGGTAATTCTATATCATATATATTCTGACCTGTAATATCGACACTGCGAATATGACTGATACGTTCAATACCATCAATATGTCGTTCTGTTTCATAATAGACCAAACGACGCGACCCTGGGGCCCATGATGGTGCTTCCATAAACCAGCCCCCTGCTAAAATCTTTTCATTTCGACCACGTGGATTCATTATCCCGACATAGAACGTATCATCCGCAATCTTAGTAAACGCGATAAACTGACCATCTGGGGACCACGCAGGTGTTGCATAACGTCCCGCACCGTATGTTATACGTTGTTCTGCACCTGTTTCCAAATCCAGCACATGAATCTGTTGGCGTCCAGACCGATCCGAATTAAACGCTAATTTTTTACCATCTGGGGAATAAGACGGACTGGTATTCAAAGATTTTCCAAACGTCAACTGGCGCAATTTTTTTGTTTCCATATCATATTCATATATATGTGACAAACCACGTTTAACCAATGACAACGCTACTTTTTTTCCATCTGGCGAAAATCTTGGGGCGTATGTCATACCATCAAAGTTACCCAATCTGCGTTGTTCACCTGTATCTAAATTCAGCACCCAAATCATCGGGTCATCATCATAATAAGACAAGAAAACAATCGATTGCATATTTGGCGAAAAATGTGGCGACATTACAAAATCTTCTTTATCAGACAAATATCGTAACCCATAACCATCTTGGTCCATAATAGCCATACGTTTTGTACGATTATGAACCGGCCCTGTTTCCGCAATAAAAACGATTTGAGTATCAAAATATCCAATTTCCCCCGTCAATCTTTCAAATATTGCATCCGCCATAATATGTGCCAAACGACGGGCAGATTTACGTGACGCAACCAGCGATTGTGCTTCTATTTGTTCGACGCCATCAACATCCCAAACATAAAATTCCAAACGATACATATCATCTGGTTCTTTGAACAATTTTGCCTGAACCAAAACCTGGGTTTTTATTGCCGACCAAGACTTAAAATTTGGCAATTTTCCCATTTTAACGTATTCCGGGAATGCGTCTTGATTCACGACACGAAACAAACCAGTACGCTTCAAGTCATTTTCGACAACCGTACGCATCATTTCTGCATCACGTCTGCGCGCACCATTAACCAATTCAAAATCTTGGATTGCGATTGAAATCGGATCCAAAGCCCCTGCAACAATATCCACTTTTAATTCTGCACGCAACGGCAAAACACCCAAAAACATCACAATAATAAAAGACAAAATTTTCTTAAACATATAAAATCCTTTCCCGTGTACACGGCATATTTTATAGACACAAAAACCAAAAATCAAACTCAATTTACCCATTTCAGTTCATACATACAACTTTCCCCACCGCCCCCACAACCGTAAACACATTTGTAACCACAAATGTAAATATAAAAGCCTATATATTTGTATTGACAATTGTATTTACAATGGTATAGTTCGTTGTAACTACAACAGTATTGTATCAGGTATAGAGGTTTGTCCATGCCAAACGTTATGCAACAATTGTTCATAATGAACATAGAATCCCTGTTGCGGGAATACGCCGCATACAAGGCTTTTAACAAATCAGACTGTGTAATCAATATGCGTATTCCGCGACCCGTTCTGGACAAAATCAAAGAATTGGCTGATGAACAACATGTGCCATATCAATCACTTATATCTTCTGTGCTATTTTCGCTGGCCAATCTGGATGAAAAAAAATAACACACATATATCTAAGGTTGCATGACATGACCCCACCACGCAAAGACTCTATATTTTTCACACTGAATCAATCCCGAAACACAAACGACAACAATATCGAATACTGGCTGTATACTGATTTATATAACCTGTTTGGGACACCGACATTTGACCCAGAAAACATGTACGAACACATCTATCACACAATAGATACCACACCTGCGGCAAAACAAAACATTGAACCACTGGATTTTATCAAAAACCACGCAATCATATATCCACACAACTATCAAATATTAAGTCCACACGCACCATACAATACAATAAACAAACACGGCTATGACCTAAAACTTAGCCGTTATGCATGTTATTGTTTGTTTTGTGGCAAACCACATTTAATGTTTACACGCACATACTTTATGATTCCAAACAGCACCTTTGAAACAATATATGAAACATCATATGATTTTGCGCGAATATATCAACGCGACAAACTGCGTCGGTCTGAACGCATATTATCAGGTGCATTAAAAAAACTTAATGCAAATCATTCTTTTTGCCAGCGCGAAATGACACGTACACTGTATGGCGGTTGCACAATAGACGAAATTCGCAACACACACAAAATACCAAACAACATCCCATTGGCCGATTATATGGGTGCTATATCCTTGCATGCCCGCCGTCACGCCATAGACAATACAATAAACGCATTCAATTTCGCATACACCCGTGACCTGCGGTCGCTTTGCACAATTTTACATGACGAATTACGCAAAGCACGCGTCCAAATGATAGAAACAAATAACATTGCCCCAGAACAAGATTTCAAAACAACACCCATTAACCAGGCAACGTCTAAATTCAAAAATTTACAAAAAGAATTTACTAAAACCTATGCCATACAAAATCTAAACACAATATAAAATATTACATCAAAAAAACCCGCCATACGGCGGGGATTTTTTTGATAACAAAATTACCAACCTGTTGTGATACACCCCAGAATTTCTGCACCGGTCGCACTACTTAACACCTGCAAGAACGTACCAATACCAAACAGCAGGATAAAGCCAATCAACATACTTACCCCCTTTTCTTTTACTTCTTTCATAGCATCAATAGCCGCTGCACCAGAAATATATCCCCATGCCCACTTAGCAATCAAGAATCCAGCGCCAACAAACGCCAATGTACGCAACAGTTTAAAGATTCCCTGAAATTCTGCAATTAACGCACACAAATCAACACCACTTGTCAAATGCCCCGTCGCTGCAGACGCACCCGCCACAGAAACCATAGACAACAATGCTGCAAATCCAACTTTTCTAATTTGTTTTTTCATACAAAACCCCTTTATCCTTTTCTATAATTTTATCACAAAAATCATAGCATTTCAAATAATATTACAAATAAAAAACTACCATTCTATGGGCGCAAAACCATGTTGCGACAAATATTCATTTGCCCGACTAAAATGTTTACATCCAAAAAATCCACGATATGCTGACAATGGCGATGGATGTACACTTTTAAGTACTAAATTTTTAGACGCATCAACAAAGGCTGCTTTTTTCTGGGCGTACCCACCCCACAACATATAAACTATATTTTCACGTTGGGCAATCGCACGAATGACCGCATCGGTAAATTCTTCCCAGCCACGCCCCGCGTGCGACGCCGCCGCATGCGCCCGAACAGTTAGTGTTGAATTAAGCAACAAAACCCCCTGCTCTGCCCAATGTGTCAAATCACCATTTGTAACCGATTTTCGTCCCAAATCAGATTCAATTTCTTTGTAAATATTTACCAAACTGGGCGGTATGGCGGTTGGTGGCAACACTGAAAAACACAGGCCATGCGCCTGGCCGGGTTCATGATATGGGTCTTGCCCAATAATAACAACCTTTACTTTATCAAAGGGACATAAATCAAATGCATTAAAAATATTTTTTGGCGCAGGATACACCGCCTGTCCTGACATATATTCGTCGCGCACAAAGTCCGTCAGTTTGATAAAATAATCTTTATCAAATTCCGCACTTAACGCATCTTTCCACGATTGTTCAATTTTTACATTCATAATTTTATTAGTCCTTGTTGTAAACTACGCCACAAAACCACATCTATATACCCACGCGGCAATCCGGTTACCGCAACCATATGCCTAAACATATCATCACACGCAGATTTTATTTCTGAATCCAAATTTCCATTATTTATTTTATTTTCTAAATCAGCACGCCCCGCATACACCACACCCAATCGCTGAATCCATATATCATATTTCACCAAATCTTCACCCAGATTTCGCGCCAAATGATTGGCTGTTATTTTTCCGATATGTGGTAATTTTTCTAAATATTTTACACGTGCATCCGTGTTTTCACACACATAATACCCATCACAAAAATCACGACGATTTTCCCAGACTTTACAAACCGCACTTATCTTATTTTTATTATTAAAAATTTTTATTAATTCATCAAAATTCGCACCACAGATATTTAATTTATCAATAATTTTATTGTGAATTTTTTTTGCTGTTTGTTGCGAAAAACCACCAGCCAATATCACATACACACAATGCGACGCAAATTCATCAGGTGTATAAATTTTACGCATACGCAGGTTTTCTAAAATCTCGTCAAAAGATTGCGCATCACTGTCCAATCCGCGCGCACGTAATTGTGAATCTAAATCAAAAAACCATTCACGCGTAAATTCCATATTTTACAACCCCGTATCTTTACTTTTCTTTAGATTCAAGATTGCATTCTTTAACAAAGAATTATCATCAGATGATTTTTTCTTATCCAACAATTCCACTTTCATTTTTGCCCTTTTCAGAGTTAACGCAGAATCATCTTTCTTGCCATATTTTTCCCACAAAACATCAAGTCTTTTCTTTCTTCTATCAAGTTCCTGTTCAGAACAACGTTCAGGATGAACAAAAATCGAATATTCTAATAAACTTACTTCTTTGTCTTCTTGTCCGTATTTTTTCCACAATTCATCAAGTTGTTTCTTCTTATCGTTTAATTCCTGTTCAGAATAATGTTCAGGATGACGAAAAATCGCTTCTTCTAACAACAATATTTCTTTTTCATCTGTTCCTTCATATATATTTTTTTGTTCTTTTCTAACAATTGTACTATCTTGTTCAATATAAAAACCATTATCAAACATAACATACCTCCTTGAATATTAAAAAGACACAGATTCTCTAAAATCCCGTACAAAGATTATGCACCAATGTCCAATCCACGCACATAAAATTTGAATCCAAATCAAAAAAATATTTGCACTAAAAATCCATTATGCCGCCCTGTCCCCCGCCATTTGCATCATTTGCATAGTTTCCATATTTTGAATATTTTGTCTTCCCTTTGCAAAGCCGCCTGTTAAATCTTTTTTCTTTGATTTACGATTTTCGATTGCTTCTTCTAATTCTTTTTTGCGCACCTGCATACGGTTAATTTCAGACGCCGAATAACGTTCTGGATATTTCAAGCGTTCGGACAATTCATTAACTTCACGTTTCCATACCGCTTCCCAAGAATTATCAAAAACCTTTGCGTCATCCGACATCTGAAATCCCCATATTAAATATCCAAATTTGCATCCAGCGCATTTTCAACGATAAAGTCGCGACGTGGTTCAACAACATCACCCATTAACATTGAAACAACTTCGTCTGCTTTGGCTGCATCATCAATTTTAACCTGGAACAAAGAACGATGATTTGGATCCATTGTCGTTTCCCACAATTGTTCGGCATTCATTTCCCCCAAACCTTTGTATCGCTGAATCTTTAATCCAGTTTTCGCATATTCAAATGCAGTTTCCAACAATGTCAACGCCCCCCAGATTTTCTGAGATTTCGCCTTTACACGCAGTGTTGTCGGCTTGCTAAATGTTTCAATCAATTCATTATGACCTTCCATACGCAACCATGCGCGCACTTCACCGCCAGCAACCTTGTCACGTGGCAACGTATGTGTTTCTGTTACACTGCGCAACGTGCGTGTAATATGAATTCCAAATGGATCCGATGAAACCTTCCAGCCACGTTCGAATTCTAATTCCTGGGCATCTAACATTTTTTCAGCCGCCGCAAAGTTTTCTGCACTTTCATTTTCAAACACATTGTTCAACGCCAACGCTTCTACGAATCGCAATGGCATAATATGATTTAATCCCTGTAAAACATTACGCATATTCAAGATTAAACCCAACACACGTTTCAAATCCGCCCCGCTAATCTGGGTACCATCTGACATTTCAACAACACCATCGGTTGCCAATTGTTCCATCAGATAATCATCCATTTCACGTTGGTTCTGTAAATAGATTTGTGTTTTACCACGCGTCACACCATACAAAGGTGGCTTTGCAACATAGATATACCCACGTTCAATTGCCTGGGGCATATGACGATAGAAGAACGTCATCAACAACGTCTGAATATGTTGACCGTCAACGTCAGCATCGGTCATGATAATAACTTTGTGATAACGCATTTTTTCAATATCAAATTCGTCTTTGCCAATACCTGTACCCATTGTTGTAATCAATGCGCCAATCGTATCCGACCCCAACATTTTATCAAAGCGTACACGTTCAACATTCAAAATTTTACCACGCAACGGCAAGATAGCCTGGGTCTTGCGATCACGACCCTGCTTTGCGGTACCCCCCGCCGAATCCCCCTCAACAATAAACAATTCGCATTTTGCCGGATCACGTTCCGAACATCCCGCCAATTTCCCCGGCAAACCACCTAATTCTGGCCCCGTTTTCTTGCGTGATAATTCACGCGCTTTGCGTGCTGCCTCTCTTGCAGTTGCGGCTTCAATAATCTTATCAATAATCGTTTTCGCAATTGCTGGATTTTCATCCAAGAATTCATACAGCATTTCAGAAACAGTGCTTTCAACAATTGGACGAACTTCACTGGATACCAATTTATCCTTGGTCTGGGAACCAAACTTTGGATCTGGGATTTTCACACTAATGATACTGGTTAAACCTTCTCTGAAATCTTCCCCCGACAGGTTAATGTCTTTTTTCGTCCCTTTTTCACCAATGTACTTATTGATTGCACGTGTCAGCCCTGCACGGAACCCAGCCAAATGAGTCCCCCCATCACGGTTTGGAATATTATTTGTAAAACACAAAGACGTTTCCGTATACGCCGTCGTCCATTGCAGAACGATTTCAATATAGTTATCATCAGACTGCTTAATCATCTGAATCGGTTCTTTGTTTAACAATTCTTTGGATTTATCCAAATATGTTGCAAAACCTTTTAACCCATCAACCGAATGGAATTCACGTTCTTTTTTTTCAGCCCCACGCAAATCTTCCAAAACAATACGAACATTCGCGTTCAAGAAAGACTGTTCGCGCAACCACGTTTCCAGTGTATCAAAACTAAATTCTGTACCTGTAAATGTATCCGGCGACGGCAAGAAAGTAACCTCTGTTCCGTGTTCATATCCTGATTTATTTTCAGTTATTTTCAAATCACATGTCGGCACACCGTCTGCGAACGACATAAACGCTTCTTTGTCGCCACGCCATACACGCACCTCAAGCCAGGTAGACAACGCATTAACAACCGACACACCCACACCGTGTAAACCGCCTGATACTTTATACGCACCATTGCTTTCATTATCAAATTTACCACCCGCGTGCAATTCACACATAATCAGTTCCAGCGCACTGCGCCCTGTTTCATGATTAATATCAAATGGCATACCACGACCATTGTCACGAATTGTGGTACTGCCGTCTGGATTTAATGAAACATACACAGTATCTGCATACCCCGCCATCGCTTCGTCGATAGAATTATTAACAACTTCGTAAATCATGTGATGCAGACCAGAACCGCCTTCACCCACGTCACCGATATACATCCCAGGGCGTTTTTTAACCGCTTCTAAGCCTTTCAAAACCTTAATCGAATCACCAGTATATTCATTATTTACAGACATAAAAAATCCTTTCGCTTTTTTCAGTGTAAAACATAGCAATTTCTGCTATAATTATCAAGAAAAAAGGGGAATTTTATGAAATTCAAATTACTTTATTTTGGTGACATTTTAATTAATCCAAAAAAACGTGCCCAGCATATCGCCGACATACGTATGCAATTCCATCCACAATTAAAAAAATTGGTTGAACACAGCCCATGGAACAACCTTAAACAGTACATGGTCCCCAACCCAACCAAAAGCCCAATATCAACACGACACATTGGTGGAATCGACTGGAATCCAATAATTACACCGAATCTGAAATTAATAGCAGAACTAAACATACAAATATTACACCCTGAAATCGTTGGCGTTCCACGCAGCGACATTGACAATCGTGTAAAAACAATTATGGACGGTCTGCGATGCCCACAAAACGAACATGAAATCGGCGCAAACACACCACGTGACATTGGTCCAATATACACATTACTAGATGACGATCATTTAATAACAAAACTGTCCGTAAACACCAGCCACTTACTGGACACAGGCATATTTTCAGAAAACATTCAACGCACACCCGATTCAATCTTTATGCTGATTGACGTAAACGTACGCGTTGCCGAAGGAACATTGGAAAACCTGCCATTTATGGTGTAAACAAAATAAAAATAAAAAACAAACAAAAAACCGCCATATGGCGGTTTTTTTGCTTCCTACATTCTCATTGGCATCAATACATACAACGCATCGGTGTCTGTATTCGTAGATTTGAATATCGTTGGCGACAACGGATCTTGCATTTCCATCTGGAACTTTTCACCTTCGATTTGTCCCGCAACATCCAACAAGAATTTTACATTAAACATCACTGTAAATGTCGCATCACCATTGTATTCAATATCCAACTCTTGGGTCGCAGTACCTGCATCTGGACTGGATGCATTGACGACCAATTTGTTCATACTGAACGTCAACTGTACAGATTTAGTCTTGTCAACACTGGCAACAGAAACCAAGTCAACTGCATTTATAAACGACTTTCTGTCCAAGACTGCAATCTTGTCATTACCTTTTGGAATAACAACGCGATAATTTGGATATTGCGCATCAACTAATTTGCTGGTCAACGTCGCCGCACCAACTGTAAAGCGTGCCTTGGTATCCGACAATTCAACCGTCACATCATCAACATTTGCATCTTCTAACAATTTAGACAATTCACCAATCACACGACGCGGCAAAATAACCGATGGCATTTCGCTACTTCCCGCTGGGGCCGCCATTGCACACAACGCCATACGTTGTGCATCGGTTGCAACCGCTGTTAATCTTTTTTCACCACTGTCATCAGAAATATGGAAATAAATGCCCCCCAAATGATAGCGAACATCATCTGTTGGAATTGCAAATTTTGTCTGGTTAATCAGATGTGCCAAATCCCCAGTTGTCATCTGGAATTTAGTTGTTAAATTACTGCCCGCCATTGCTGGGAAATTTTCTGATGGCAATGTTGGCAAACGAAATACAGCACGACCACTGGACACAATCAATTGGTCACCCGATTGCTTAAAATTAATTTCAGCATCATCTGGCAACTTGCGTACAATATCATAAAGCATTTGAACTGGCACAGTTGTTTTACCCCCCAGCGTAATATCCGCCGCCACATGTTCGACCAATTCTAAATCAACATTTGTCGCAGACATAATCAAATCATCTGCAACTTCTAATTTAACATTCATCAAAATCGGCAATGTCGCACGTTTTTCCACGATGGACTGCATATGTCCCAACGCACGTATTAAAACCTGACGAAATACTGAAAATTCCATTACTTACTCCTAAGATTTTCTGTGTATCCTACACTCTTTTGAGTCCAGTCTACCAAAAAACCCCGATTCGGTGCAAGGGCAAAAGCAATCAATTTCCTAAATCTTGGTTTAACACCCCAGACACCAACTCTGTCACAGGCTGATTCAACCATTCTGGATCGCCACGACGTTCTGGGGCGCCGCGTTTTAACGCTGTTTTGCACGGATCTGCATCCGCCAACCAATTTTCTAATAAATCTCCTGCCAACCAACCAACACCTGCCCCTGCGACCAGACCAATTCCACCTGTAAATGGCGCAATTAATAAACCAATTCCTGTTGCAGACGCCACTTTGCCTGCCACAGCCGCTCCACTTATTGAAATCGTCGGTTCTGCTAAACTGCCTGATAATTCAATAGAATTTACAACCTTGCCTGTCAAAGACAATTTTATTCCGCGTACTGGCACTGTTGTTAATGCCAACTTCATAGACTCTTTACCCAAATCCAAATCCCCAGCCAATCTGACATTTATCGCATTTGTTTCAATAGCCACTCCTTGTTCTGTGTAAATATTGCCATCACGCAGTTTTACATTCAGCGCAGCGCATTTAATTTTTATCTGGTCATATTTTTTTTCATCATTAAACATATCTTGAATACTGTGACGCAACGACGTCAAGAAATCTGTTCCATACATATACGTCACCAATGCAGAATGTGCATACCCCACACCATCCGAATACACACGCACAGGCCCAGTTATCGTCTGCATCAGTTCCGACAAATTTGCACCATTTGCCCGTACATACATTTCCAGGTTCATCGGCAAATCAGAAATCAAATCAGGTACTTTTAATTGACTTAACAATTCGCCCACTGTGATATTCTTGCCATCCGCCGCAAAAATAACATCCATATTACCATCTGGCGCAATATCAACATCTGCACCAATATTTAGTGTTCCCCCAGCAACACTCGACATTAAATCAATACGCGCCACATCATTATTAACACCGACACGCAATTTCAAATCATCAATCGAAAAATCACGATAAACAACGAATCGTTTTATATCTGCTGTGACATTAATATTTCGTCCAACAAAAAATTCACCAAACAGTGGAACATCCTTAAACACATTCAACTTACGCTTTGGTTTGCTTTTCTTATGCACATACAACCCAGGGAACATATCCTTCAACACAATATCGTCTGCACTAACATTCAAATTAATATTTGGCACCACCCCACCCCAATTATATTCACCAGCCAGATCGATATTTTTGCCATCAATCGCGATTGAAGATTTTCTTAGTGTTATTTTTTGCCTATCAAATCCACCGGCTATATTTACCGCCACATCAGGCCAATTTTTCAAATTCAAATTAAACAAATTTCCAAAATCAGCAACATTTTGAATTTCACCTTTGACAATAAAATCAATTGGTGCCTTGCTGGTACCTTCAAGTGCAACATTCGCAATCAATGCATCGCCCCCCACAGCCAATGCGATTCGAACTGGGTAAATTTTACGTTCTGGGTTATATTCTGAAAAACTTACAATAAAAGGAAAAACTTTATCATCAACCGATTTAATCCACCCTGCATATTCACGATTATCTTGACGTTTAATATATCTTACATTCACATCATCAACGACATAGACTTCATCCAAGACATGCGCTGTCAATTTTTTTATCTCTATTCCACCTAAACCAAAATCTCTAAACGGGTACAAATTTTGTGTTACATTTTCCCCAGACGCCAACGATTCCTGCGTATAGCGCTTTTTTGATGATTGTAAAGAATATTTACCATCAACATTTTTTTCCACACATAATTCTGCATCATATACAACAACTTTTTGAATTGTTGGTCTATCTCGAAACAAAGACACCAAATTCAAGGTTACATCGATTTTTTCTGCGGCAAACGCATCTTTATGCTTGGCCCATTCTGCATTTTTCACAACAATATCATTCAATTCTAACTGTGGTCGTAATGAAAACTTCCACGTTATCGGCCCATTAATTTCGACTGGCAACCCTGTTGAATCACGCAACACAGAACATATTTCTTCGCGCCAAGAATCTAAATCAATCTGTGACAGCGCAACAACAAATGCAACAGCCAACCCCATAACAAACAGGCCCAGCACACGAAATATTTGTAAAAGAATACTGCGTCTTGCAATCATTTATTTATCATATTCCCTTATGGAACTTTTAATTCCAGCAATTTTATCACAGGCACCATAAAATCCGGCACCGCTGCGCGCAATGTCATCATACGTCCTGTTGCAGGGTGCTGAAATGTTAATTTATACGCAAACAAAAACAAGTTGTTTGTTATCAACATAGACGCTAATGCATCATCAACCTTGTGATTACGCCCATACAACATATCACCAACAATCGGCGCCCCCAGGGTAAATGCACTGTGCAGACGCAACTGATGTGTTCGACCTGTCATTGGCAAAAATTGAACCCACGAAATATTTCCAACATTAGCCAAAACTTGATAATTTGTAATTGCGCGTTGTGGACGTTGACCGGCCCCACCATTTGTACGTTCTGGGGTATCTAAAACCTGTCCTTTTATCATATAATTATCAATAACCCCTTTAACAGGTTTAACCGCACCATTTAACAAAGCCAAATATTCTTTGTGCGCTTCTTTGTTTTGAAACTGTGCGCTTAAATTTTGTGCTGCGCGCTGATTTTTTGCCACAACCAGCAACCCACTTGTTTCACGATCCAATCTATGAACCAACGATATTTTGTCATACGGAAACAGCGCAGCCGCCATTTTATCCACAGACTTTCTGATACCTGTACCACCTTGGACTGCTAAACCCGCCGGCTTGTTAAACACAACAATATCATCATCGTTATGAATAATACATTTTCGCAATTGTTCCAAATCCGACAACGAAAACTTATCACCTGACGAAGACTTATGCAATTGTGTTGCAAAACCTGCAATCGTTGGCGGAATACGAATCGCATCCCCTGCGTTCAGAATCTCACGACCATGAACACGTTTTGAATTAACACGAATCTGTCCACCGCGACACAGTTTATAAAATTCCCGCAACGGCATAGACGGATAATTACGCACCATCCATCGTTGCAATCGCGTTCCATCATCTGTCTTTGAAATAGTTACGATTTCCGCAGCCATCATACCCCCGGCACTATATGGACAAAATACTATTCACCATATGTTATCTGAACTACATTGCGGCCATTTGAATCTGTACACGACCCAGACGCCCCACTGACCTTGCCACCAGAACTTTTATATCCAACCGAATCGGACCAAGCCTTGGTTGTAAATGTTTCGCATTCATTTTTACTCAGCCCCGTAATACTTACGACAAATTGACGCGGATTAGACGAATCGACTAAAACTTCATACTTTCCACCATATGGATTTTTATCAGACATACCAATTGCATTAAAAATAGTTGCATTATTGATATTAGAAAAATCATCGTATTCCCCATGAATATTACGCACCTGGGTTACAATTTGCAAAACTTCTTCGTTAACCGTATTACGTTTCTGTGTATTCATTGCCAACTGAATCATTTCAATGGCACCGACGGTAATTACACCCATAATCGCTAACACGCCCAACATTTCAATCATAGACCGTCCAGATTCTTGTTTCATATGTATTACCTCCATTTGCTATTTAGTTTTTATTATTTTATCATAAAGATTATGAATATTCAATTTTCTGATTTAATTGCAAACGCCCCACACGCCCCTGGCGTGTATAAAATGTATGATGCGGAAAATAATCTGCTCTATGTGGGCAAGGCACGCGATTTATCAAACCGCCTGAACCAATATGTAGATATTTCCAAACTGGAATTACATAAACAGGTTATGCGCACATTGGTTACACATGTTGAATGGGAAACTGTGGCAACAGAATCAGACGCGCTATTACGCGAACAAGAACTAATCAAAACCCAGAAACCAAAATACAACATAATGCTGACCGATGGCAAAATGTACCCGATGCTGGCATTGACGGTTGGCGACTTTCCACGTCTACTAAAATTTCGTGGAAAAATTTCCCAGCGACGCGATGTCTATGGTCCATATCCATCCGTATCTGCATTAAACGAAACGATAAAAACAATTCAAAAAGTTTGTGGTCTGCGCACCTGTACCGACACATTCATGCGCAATCGCACACGTCCATGTTTATTACATCAAATCGGACGCTGCATGGCACCGTGCTGTTTCCCAGACAAACAAAAATACGCAGAAAACGTGCGTATAGCACGAAAAATATTAACTGGTGACAGCCGCCCAATCATCAGCGACCTTACACAACAAATGCAAAAATTATCCGATGCAAACGATTTTGAATCAGCCGCAATTTTACGCGACAAAATCACCGCATTAACACACACATCAAACCGCGGAAAACGCCAAAACAATGCGTATAGCGAAATTTCAGACTGGGACAAAAATGTATCAGATTTAGAAAAATGGTTAGGATTAAAAATTGAACGTGTTGGGGTATTTGATAACTCACACCTGTTTGGGAAACAGCCCGTTGGCGCAATGATAACATTTGGACATAACGGATTTGATAAATCTGGATACAGACATTTTAAGTTACAAGACAAATCACGTGCCGGCAACGATATTGCAATGATGTCTGAATTTGTCACACGCGCGGTTGAACATGGTCCAAAACTTGATTTAATAATCGTTGACGGTGGCCCCGCCCAATGGAACATCGCGAATCGCGCATCACACGGCATTCCTGTTTTCGGTGTAACTAAGGGCGTTGTACGTGATGGCGACGAACACTTTATCTTGCCCGACGGCAGTATATATCGCGACCTGCCTAAGGACAGTCCATTGTTCTTGATGTTACGTGCTGTCCGTGACGAAGCACACCGTTTTGTAATCACATACCATCGAACAACACGTGCAAAACAAATGACTGCTTCTGTTCTGGACGAAATTGATGGAATTGGTCCAACACGCAAACGTGCATTGATACAACACTTTGGTTCTGTACGCACAATTATGGACGCCGACCTAAACGCCCTTAAACGCGTCCCAGGTCTGGGGAAAAGTGCCGCCGAAAAAATATATGCCCATTTTCATACAGAAGTGATATAATTAAAACATTCATATATTAATTAAAGGAGTTTTATATGAAAGCATTCGTAAACTTTTTATCTGCATTCCGCATTGCATCTGCATTTGCGATTATCCCAACATTATTATTGGGTTGGTACTGGACATCTTTTATATTATATGTTCTGGCATCATTATCTGATTTTTTTGATGGTTACTTGGCACGCAAATACAATGTCTGTTCAAAACTGGGCGGTGTAATGGATCATATCGGCGATAAATTATTAGTTGCAAACACATTAATTATTTTATCTGTTGTGTTGATGTTTTTATTACCAGCATTTATCCCAGGCTTTCCATCATGGACAATCATCGTACCTGTTATCTTGATGATTTCCCGCGAATTATACATCAGTGGTCTGCGCGAATTCTTAGGCACCCAGAAAATAGAAATGCCTGTTCCAAAGGCACGCTTTTCAATGGGCAAAATCAAGACAACATTACAAATGGTTGCAACATGCGCATTGTTACTGGGACTGTGCATGCCACAATTGGTATTGGTGCCATCAATGGAAATGTTCGCAATTTACGGTTTTTTTGGTCTGATGTACAGTGGTGTAGCATGCCTGTGGTTGGCCCTAGTGGCAAGTTTATGGTCCGCCACCCAATACACAATTACATTTATCAGCCACTTAAAAAAGATAAAATAAAAAACTTTCTATACGCATAAAAACCGGCACAATCGCCGGTTTTTATTTTTTTTCAAATCAATTTATTTACTTACTTAAAACCAACCCTTTTTATCGGGTTTTGTTCCTGCGAACTCATTCAATATCTTTTTCTGTTTGTCATTTAATTTTGTTGGGATATTTATTGCAACATCAATATACAAATCCCCAAATCCACCGCGACGTGTTGGCATACCATGTCCACGCACACGCAGTTTTTCACCAACCTGGGTACCACTGGGTACTTTTACTGCTAATTTTTTATCATCAATTGTTTCGATTTCAATTTCCCCGCCCAGCGCAAGCGTTGTAAACGGAACATCAACACGCATAATCAAATCATTTCCTTGGCGTACAAAGCGTTTATCTGGGCGCACGCGCACATCCAGATAAAAATCCCCCGCAGGCGCACCTGCACTGCCCGCCTCACCTTGACCGGCCAAACGCAACCGTGTACCATCTTCGACACCTGCTGGAATTTTCACATCCAGCGTACGCTGTTTATGAACCGCTCCCGTTCCATCACATTCGTGACACTTTTTATCGATTTTATGTCCCAATCCATTACAGTCAGGACACGGACGTTCAACAGCAAAGAACCCTTGGCGTGCATGAACCACCCCTGCCCCACCGCATGTTGGGCACACGGGGGCGGCACTACCATCTGCTGTGCCATGTCCATGACATTTTTCACATTGAACATTACTTGAAAATTTAACCGTATGCGTTGTCCCAAAATAAGCATCTTTTAAGTCAATGACCACTTCATCCAGCAAATCGCGTCCAGCGTGTTGGGATTGTGCACGCGATGCACCGCCACCAAAATCACCAAAACCAAATCCACGCATAGCCTCGCGCAGGATATCTTCCATTCCAGCACCACCACCCATATTAAAGTGGAACGCACCATCGCCAAATGGATTACCACCAAAGCCCGCACCCGATGCATTACCACCAGCAAAGGCCGCATCACCAAAACGATCATACGCCGCGCGCTTTTGTGGATCTTTCAGGATATCAAACGCATTATTGACTTCCTTAAATCTTTCTTCGGCTTCTTTATTATCTGGATTTCTGTCTGGGTGATATTTCATAACCAATTTATGATACGCTTTTTTAATATCAGCATCCGACGCATCACGCGCCACCCCCAAGACTTCGTATGGATTTTTATTCATATTATACGCCTATTAGTTTTGTTAACAAATATATAGACCACCATTAATAAAAATCAAGTCCCAAATATAAATTGGGTTTAAATTCTTTGGGCTTGCCAAAAATTTAAAAATGTTCTAATAATAAAAGCATTATGACAGAGAAAAACACACAAACATATGATGCATCTGATATTCAGGTCCTAGAAGGACTGGAACCCGTACGTCTGCGTCCTGGCATGTACATTGGCGGCACAGATGAAAAGGCTTGGCACCATCTGCCGATTGAAATCATGGACAATTCCATTGACGAAGCGGTGGCAGGTTTTGCAAAAAAAATTACGGTAAATCTGATTGATTCCAAGACTATTGAAATTACCGACGACGGTCGTGGCATTCCGGTGGACGAACACCCAAAATACCCTGGCAAATCTGCCTTAGAGGTTATTTTAACAACCCTGCATTCGGGCGGCAAATTTAATAATAATGTATACAAGACCAGTGGTGGTCTGCACGGCGTTGGTTCTGCGGTTGTAAATGCATTATCATCAGAAATGATTGTTGATATTGCACGCGATGGATATAATTGGCATCAAACATTTTCGCGCGGAATCACAACATCGCCAATGACACGGGGCGAACCAACGAATAAGCACGGCACAAAAATCCGCTTTACAATTGACGATGATATATTTGGCGCGAACGCTATGTTTAAACCTGTAAAGATTTATCGTATGGCCCGGGCTAAGGCGTTTCTATCCCGCGGTGTAAAAATTGATTGGCAATGTAACCCTGAATTATTAACCGAAGACATGGGAATCCCTGCGACTACCACATTTTATTATCCAAATGGTGTGGCGGACTTCTTGGCAGAAAAGACGGATTCAAAACCACGCATTTTACCACGTATATTCAGTGGCAGTGTCGACTTTCCAGACGATTCGGGTCGTGTTGAATGGGCGTTAACATTTTTAACCGATGAAAACGGTGCTGCATCTGACGATGGATTTTTCTCGTCCTATTGTAACACAATTGCAACGATTGACGGTGGCACACACGAATCTGGTTTCAAATCCGCAATTACCCGTGGAATTAAAGCATACGGGGACAAGGTTAATAACAAAGCCGCCGCAACAATCATCGGCGAAGACGTATTTGATTCTGTTGCCGCAATTGTTTCCGTGTTCTATAAAACACCACAATTTTTAGGCCAAACCAAGGAAAAACTATCAAATCCAGAGGTTGCACGTTACACTGAAAACGCCCTGCGCGATCCATGGGAAATGTTTTTAGCATCTGATCCAAAAACTGCAAACACGTTACTGGATTTTGTTGTAAATCTGGCCAATGCGCGTATCAAGACCAAGGCGGTCAAAGATGTTGCACGTAAAACCCCAACCAAACGCATTCGCATGCCGGCAAAACTGGCCGATTGTTCAAAACACGGCGTCGCCGGCACCGAATTATTTATTGTAGAGGGGGAATCGGCTGGCGGTACTGCAAAACAAGCGCGCGACCGTTCAACCCAGGCTATTATGCCGCTGCGTGGCAAGGTATTAAATGTTATATCAAATTCTGATGAACGATTCGGTGCGAACAAAGAATTAAACGAACTTATCGATATTATCGGCGCGGGCACCGCCAAGGACTGGAACGAAGATAAATTACGCTATGAAAAGATTATTGTTATGACCGATGCTGACGTCGACGGCAGTCATATTGCTTCGCTGTTGATGGCGTTCTTCTATCAATTTATGCCACAATTAATATATGGTGGTCACCTGTATTTATCTTGCCCGCCGTTGTACAAATTAACGTGTGGCACCGAATCGATTTACGTTGATACAGATGAAGAACTGGAAAATCTGAAAGCAACAAAATACAAAAACAAAAAAATTGAAATTTCCCGTTTCAAAGGGTTGGGCGAAATGATGCCAAACCAGTTAAAGGAAACAACAATGTCGCCAAAAACACGCCGCCTTATTCGTGTAGATTTACCACCACGAACCGAAGAAGGCGCCGAAGACACAGAAAAAACACGTACAATTGTTTCCGAACTGATGGGGAAAAAGCCAGAATTTCGATTCAAATTCATCACCGAACACGCACAATTTGTAAAAGATTTGTTCGTCTAAAAGAACAACAAAATCTTAATTTTTTGTTGACAACACTGATTTTTGTGTTATTTTTATAAAAAAACAAAAAAGGATCAGTGATGAATTTATTTAAAAGTTTTTTTTCAAATAAAACAAACACGGATACAAAACCGGTAATTGAACCATCAAAAACAATTGCTGCAAACCATATCAGCAAAAAGAAAAAAAACACATATACAATCAAGTTTTCTCCGTTTTGTGATTCAACCGTATTCGGCCTATGCCGTTCTACACCACTTGCAGTAGTCACATTAAACGGCAAAAACGTCCAAGATGTAAATTCTGGATTTTTGTCTTGCACACAATTTCCAAACCCATTTGCGTCAAACATGCAAACCATTTATGCAACATTGGTGGATTTAGACAAAAAGACAGCAAGCACAATTATTGAATACCTGGACAAAGACACAAACCAACCTGTATTATATGTATTCCCACACGGCGTACATATTAATGATGGTTATGAAAAAACATATGCAAAACACTTGAACCATGCATCACGTCGCGATTTAGACAAGCAAATCAAATTGCGTCAAGAATTAGCATCACGCGCATCACAAAAGCAGCGTTAAAAACGCGCTATACGCATGATAATCAACGTTTTTTGCGATATTAAACAAAAAAACAACCGGTACACACCGGCTGTTTTTTTTATTTTCCTAAACACAGTTGTCCAAATGTCATATCCAGTATTTCATTGGCACTGATTGTTCCCAATATTTTACCAATACTGTCCGCAGCGCGACGGGTGTGTTCTGCAAATATATCGTAATTTTCACCGGCCGCAATTGCATTTGCTAATTCATTGTGTGCATTTTCCAGCAATGCTTTTGTACGCGCATTTATTGTCAGTTCAGATTCACGCCCATCAAACATTTCTTGAATCTTGTTACGCAACACATTCATTAAATTATCCATACCATCGCCTGTTTTTGCCGATGTATAAATTGCATTTGCACAATCAGACGTCACAACTGTATCAGACTTGTTTATAACAAAAATTTCATTTTCATTACATTTGCTGTGTGCGCCGTTTTCCGGCGTATAGACGCGAATAACAATATCAGCATTTTCAATTTCAGATTTTGTACGTTCAATACCAATCGATTCGATTTCGTCATCTGTTTCACGAATGCCGGCGGTGTCTGATAAATTCACCATATATCCATCAATATCGATTGTGGCGGATACAACGTCACGCGTTGTTCCTGCGATATCGGACACAATTGCACGGTTTGCCCCAACCATATAATTAAAGATTGACGATTTACCAACATTGGTTTCACCAACCAGTGCAACATTTATTCCACCCCGAATTGCACGCGATGTGCGATATCCACGCAATGCCGCACCGATTTCATCATACAGTTTTGTTGTACGCGTCTTAATAGTATCGCCAATATTTGCCGGCAAATCGTCTGGGCTGTAATCCAGAATCGCCGCCGCATACGCAGATATTTCAACCATATCCTCACGCCAGTTATTATAAATATCACTGTCCCGCCCCAGCATAGAACGCAACGCGTGTTTACGTTGTTTATCGGTCTGGGCGTCCAGTAACGCCGCCAACCCATCAACATCCGCCAAATCCATTTTGTTGTTATAGAACGCGCGACGTGAAAATTCACCAGGGGTCGCCATACGCATATTCAGTGATGACAAATATTCAAACACTGCGTTAATTACCGCGGGCGCACCGTGTGTGTGTAATTCGATAACATCTTCGCCGGTAAAACTGTGTGGTGCCGGAAAATAAACCGCCAAGCATTGGTCAATCAGTTCGCCCGCCCCATCGGTCAGATTACAAAAATATGCGCGGCGTGGTTTAATGTCCGTTTTATTTATAAATCGTGCGAATATATCCCCCAGATTATCACCCGATATACGAATAACCGCCACACCAGATTTACCACGCCCACTGGATAATGCAAAAATAGTATCGTTATTATTCATTTTATTTGTTTCCACTTATCTCTTTTAACGCCATCGGGACCAGTGCCGCAACATCAGCCGTCGGATTAGCATTAACCAATTTCTGGGCCATTTCCAAGATATCCAAACGACGATAGCCCAATGATTCCAGTGCCATCAATAAATCAGGCAACGCAGCCCCCGTACCCATTGTCGCACCCGTGTCTGGCACAAACAATGTTGCCGACACACCACCAATTTTATTCTTTAATTCAACAATAATTTTTTCTGCGACTTTTTTTCCAACCCCAGGGGCGGTCGCAATTGTTTTTGCGTCGCCCATTGCAATCGCAGACATCAATATATCCGTGCTTATCGTTCCCAAAATTGCCATTGCCACCTTTGGCCCGACCCCCGACACACCGGTCAGCATATTAAATAAATTCTGGGCAGACAATGACGTAAATCCAAACAAACGTATCGAATCTTCGCGAACAACCGTTTCAATCCACAACTCTACCGTACTTTTATGCGTCAGGTATTCAGACGTATACACCTTGTACCCGACGCCATGGGTCAATAAAATCACATATCCGTCACCAATATAGTCAACTATGCCTTGCAATTTTCCAATCATTTGCTATCCTTTTGTGGTAATTTTAATCTAATTAAATAAAAAGGTCAAATATGAGTGGACACAGTAAATGGCATAATATTCAGCACAAGAAAGGCGCAGCCGATGCAGCACGCAGCGGTTTGTTTACAAAACTGGCGCGTGAAATCACAATGGCGGCAAAACTGGGGGATAAAAACCCAGACAACAATCCACGCCTGCGTTTGGCAATTTTAACCGCACGCAAGGCATCAATGCCAAACGACAATATCAAACGTGCGATTGAAAAAGCATCTGGCGCAAACACCGAAAATTACGAAGCCGTCCGTTACGAAGGATACGGCCCAGGCGCAGTTCCTGTTATTGTCGAAGCATTAACCGACAACCCACGTCGTACAGTTCCTGAAATCCGTAATATTTTTGCCAAAAACGGTGGCAACATGGGCGAAGAAGGTTCGGTTGTATTTATGTTCACACGTGCAGGTCAAATTATGTACCCTGCATCAATCGGCAAAACCGAAGATGAAATGATGGAAATCATTATGGACGCAAATGCAGATAATTTGGAAACATCCGAAGAAGGCTTTATCATCACAACCAAACCCGAAGATTTTATAACCGCACAAAAATTCTTGGCGGACAAATTGGGCGAACCGGATCAGGCCGAATTAACATGGATTCCAAATATGCCAATGGATTTGGATGACGAAGCATATGCAAAAATCGAAAAATTGGTTGATGCATTGGATGCAAATGACGACGTTCAGAAAGTATTCACCGCCGCCGCATAATTTATTGTGTAACACAAAAACCCGCCAAATGGCGGGTTTTTCTTAATGCACACCAACGGTAAATTCATCGCCCCAACCAGCAACCGTCTGGCCACCAATTACACATTGTAAATCTTCAAAGCCATCTTCAACCTGATGTTTTTTAACAACATTGCTGGTAATCAATCCACCGGCTGTACCCAACACAACCCCAGCAATCGAATCAGACGCCAGGCGTGCTGTATTAAACTTGCCGTCTTCTGTTTTCCATTTGCTGACATCTAAATCACTTACATACGACCGCAAAGAATCAACCGCTGCATTTATTTTTTGTGTCGCCTGGGATATAACAATACGCGTACTTTCTACACACTGATATGGATTCAAAGATACCAATTCGTCATATAACCCCCTCAATTCTTGATACGAACCATTCGACCGCCCACAATACATATGTATCTGATTTATTGCATTCAAAATATTTGCATATTTCGTTACATCGCTACATTCATCTTTCCACTGTGTAATTTGACTAATAATGTCCGCTCTACAACTAAATTGTTCTACAACTTCTGTTTCTTTCCAATCATTAACACATTTTGCACATTCACAAGTGTTGCCGTTCCAAAACGTACATTCAACATGAGTATCACCCGGACATGTAAGCGCAGCGCTTTCACTACCCTCTGGACATACTATCTCATTGGTCTCATCAGGTTTTTTTGGCTCACACCAACCCCTCTCTCCATCATGTTTAAAATCAAAGCTGCCATAACACGTACACGTATTTTCTTTCTCATCATATTGCGCTTTATTGGCCGGAATATCACAACAGGCTTTGCCTACCTCTTTTTTACGTTTTTCTTTACATGTTGGTTTAACAACTGGTATCTCTATATCCTGCACTTCCGCATCTTCTTCAACTAATTTCCAACCATCACCAAATCCAACCCTGCATCTATATTTTTTCGACTCTGGCTGTAACACCCCATTAAAATAATGTTTAGCGGGCATTATAAGCACTGTATCATCATTACAATGTTTATTGTCACATTCATACACCTTACCCGACAACTTGTCTTTTGAATAATAGCCATCTTGTTTTGCTTGCTTTGCTTCTTGATAAGCATCTTTGTTTTCATACAAAAATTCATTATGATCTGCATTCTGTCCACTAAAACTTATATAAGTTTCGCCACAATGTTGCTCCACCCACCTGTCATCATCCATCGAATTAGATAAACAAATATAACTTTTTTCTTCTTTGACAGGCACCCCCTCAAAAACATGCCCCGCCTTCAAAGTAACTTCTTTCCCATCGGAGCAATATTCATTATCACACTCCCACACCCTACCCGACGTCACTGTGTGTTTACCTTTCTTCCCTGGAACTTCATTAAAAACGGCCTCGTTCTCATACAAAAACTCATTATGATGTTTCCTTTGCGGACCAGAAATCACCACTTTATTAATCCCACAATTGTTATCATCTGCAAAAGATGGCAAAACAAACATAATACCAATCAAACCAAATAAAATTTTCTTCATTACATTCCCCCATATAATATCAATAACTATTCTATCATAAAAATAATGCTTAACAAAATAAAAACTGTGCCAAACAACCATATACTGGGGGGTGGGTAAAATGCCACCCATGTGATGGGATTTTTATTCTTGATTTTTATCACCATCTACGTATAATAAAACACGTTTTATCGCCCTAATAGTCTAGTGGTAAAACACGTCCTTGGTAAGGACGAGTCGCAAGTCCGATTCTTGCTTAGGGCACCATAATAAATCCCGCATACGCGGGATATTTTTTATGAAATTGCAGCGGTAATTTGGTCTTGCATTGAAAACGTCCCCAGAACCACCCACGCGATTATCCCAGACACTAACAAAATACCAACACTGTTCATAATATTTGATATAGATTCCATTTTGCGAACCGATTCCGCCAAATAATCATTTGCCACATGACTTAAATTTTTATCAAATCCCGCCATATCCGCATAAATCGTCAAATCCCCAACAATATCAGAATCTGGAAATTCACGACCTGTTTTATCCAATGCCACACCCAAATTATAACCGTTCGCAATAAAATGCAACGTCGCATCCAATATAGATTTCAAATACTTGTTCGCATTATCAGCCAGCATTCGCATTGCATCTGGAATCGTAACACCTGATCCAACCATCGCAGACAATGCCATCATCCACCCTACACCGACATGAATTTTATAAACACTCCACGGGGGCAATTTATCAAACACTGCACGGATACGTCCCGACCAATTTGCCAAACTTAACCACCCAACAAAAATTACACAAAAAAATATTCCAACAATCCATGGCCAATACGCAATTGAAAAATCAGACAACGCAATCAATGAACGTGCCGACCCATGCCAAACCATATTTGCGCCCGCCACATCCGCCAACGGTGGCACCAAATAAATCCCCACCATTAAAATAATACCGAACGTCAACGCTAATAAAAACAGTGGATATGCAATCGCGCCACGCATTGCACGTGAAATACGTTGTGTCCCATCAACCACGCGCCCAACATTTTCCAATGCCAACACCAGATTTGAAATATTACCAGACGTCACCAACAACGTTTCGTTTGGTGGCACCCAACCACGGGTTGCGTCTGAAAAACTCATCCCACGTTCCAGATTTTTTTGCCATTGACGCATAACAATTGCAAATGGTTCGTTGGGCTTTTTACCATTTTTTGATTCAATCATTTCCAGACGTCCCAACGCGTCCATCAATGTAAAATCATTACGCAACAACGATGCCAATTTACGACATATTGCCATACGTCGTTCTGTGTTTAATCTGAACACCAGTTTTGCATACAGCATTTCCAGTTTATTCATTTTAATACACCCCCGGCTGGTCTAATTGTCCGACCCAACGTTCTAATTCATCAACACCGATAATTCCCTGCAACATTAACGAAGACGCGGCTTCTTTTAATGTGCGTCCATCCATTTCTTCCAGCCAATAACGCACAGCACCATCAGTATTACCCGACAATGCCAAACGCAAGAATTCACTGTTTGTAATGATAACTTCGCCTGCCTTGATACGGCCCAGTGTTCCAGTCCCCTTGCAATGTTCACATCCCGTACCACGAACATAGACCTGGTTCAAACCGATATCACCAAACGCTTCTTGCACACGACGATACGCCGAACGATTCGGATTATCAATTAAACGTTGCCGACAATGTGGACATAATTTTTTGAACAGTCGCATAGAAACCAATCCACGCATCAATGTTTCTTCTTTTAACTTAAAAGATTCAATTCCTAAATCCAACAAACGCGTCAATGCCGCCAGTGCTGAATTCGCATGCAACGTTGTCCAAACATTATGTCCCGACAACGCCCCGCGCACAGTTAATTCTGCCGCCGCCAACGTACGAATTTCCCCAACCATCAGCGTATCAGGGTCACTGCGCAATGCCGCTGCCAACGCTTCGACATATTTTTTTTCACGTTGTTCTTCGTCTGTGGTATTTACCACCGGCATTTGACGCGCACCAAAAATTCTTTGTTCAACAGGATTTTCCACCGTAATCATATTTATTTCATAATTACGTTCTTTTAACATCATCGACATATTGCGAACCAATGTCGTTGATTTACCAGAACTGGTCGGCCCCGCCACAATAACCAGCCCTGTTGGAAAAGAACGCATACGTGCCAACAATCGCTGTTCATATGGACCAAATTCTTGTTCTGTTTTTATTCCTTCGGATGGGTTGTCATACAACAATCGCATAACAACATAACGTGATCCAAACGCAATTGGATTAAATTGCATACGAACACCCAATACCCCCGATGGCAAATATAAATCTTTGGTTCCACGCAGTGGTGTACGCCCATCTTTTTGTGCTGATTGATATTCATTCTGGGCATAGTTCGCATTTGACATATCTGCCGATGCAAACGCAGCACGAACAAACGATTCGCCCCAGCCTGAATTATATTCCAATACCGGTTGCATACTGCCATCAATACGGAAATAAATTGTTGTCTGATCTGCAACTTCTATATGCACGTCTGACACTTTCTGGGCCGCCGCACGCGCAATAATATCGACAAAATCTTTCTGCATCTGGTTATCATAATCTTGACGCGAACGACGCATTCCACCCAGTGTCGCTTCATACATCTTGTAAATACCAGACACCAATCCTAAATCAGAATAAAACGGTTCACGTACCACACGACCACGTTTTTTTAATAAATCAATAAAGGCCAAAACACGACCATCATACTGATGTGTACGCGATATAATTATTTCACCACCTGAAAAATACGCAACTATACCCTGGGTATCACGTGGCAATTCAAATTCAGCCCCCGTCGCCGTCAACAAGCGATTACCGTTTTCAAACAAATAATCAATAATATCGCGTGGTTCTGAATTTTCCAGCCCCAACGGCACAGACAAATCCCCTTTGTCCTTTACAGAATCCACGCTATAAATATTATTTTCTTTGCTCATCCAAGCCCCCAGATTAATTTGCATCACCCACATTCAAAGTCTGGGTATCGCCATCTTTGACGAATACGATTCCTTCGTCTAGTGAAATAGATTTTACCGTATATCCATCCAGCGATTTTCCAACCCCAATACGCTTTGTTTGCCCTGTGGTTAAATCTGTAATTGTTGCCTGCAACTGAGAACCCGCGCCAATAACATTTACCAGTTTATATTTCTTAGCCAAATCAATCGTTGTCACTTTTGGTGCTTGTTCTGTCAGCGAAAAAGTATTCTTAGCCACAGGTTCATATTCTGCTGCCAAGATTCTTTCTTTTTCACGTTCCAAACGTGCTGCTTCTGCTTCTAATTTTGCTTTTTCTGTTTCAATCTGTTGCTGCTGTTGTTCTGCGCGTCCAGACAAAGTATCAATTTCCATATGCAGTTTAATTTTTTCCGCCGCCAAACGATCTAATTCCAAATCCAATTGCGCACGTTCTTTTTCCAACTGCATTAAAACTTTTTCTTGTTCCAAATCGGTAATCTGTTGAAACAAAGACCCATCAACTTGATAATCAGCCACCGCATCTGCAGACATCTGTTCGACTTCTGCGTCTAACATATCTGCTGCACGCGCACCACCACTTATAACAAACATCCCAACTAACAATACTAATATTTTATTTTGCATATATTATCACCTCATAGTTCCAGATGCGACGCGCCACATCCCATGTACAACTGGTCATATAGACCCCACCAAAATCTTGGAAAATTTTCATAAATTGCATCGGCGTCAATTTAGAACTTACCGCGATTTCGACAACATTTACTGTCGCTACATCAACACCATTTGTTAACGTATCAACAACAACACTTGTTTCCAGACGCGTATCAATTCCTTGGAACGCACTGGTAATATCACGAATAATCGTATCTGCATCACGTTCATCCTGGGACGCAGACGTTTTCACAGATGGCAACGTTGCCTGGGCAACCAACAAATCTTCTGACTGTTCAGCCACCAAAATTCCCGGCATCAATTTACTGGCAACATTATAAAAATCCCCCAGCGTTCCAAAACTGCGACGAAATTCAGCCGTTACGTGCGTTTCACCACATGTCGCAACCAACTGATTCCACCCTGGCACAGGCTGCATCAAGAAACCTATGGCCTGATAACAAACTTCTGCGCGACGTTCTGGATCTGGCAAATTTTCAAACGGCATTACAATTGGTTCTGGCGGTAATGGTTTTTCAATTTCAAACTGTACGTCCAGTTCTTTGTTTTTTTCTTCTATCTGTCGTTTATATTCTGCAACCAATTCCGGGTTAACATCTGCGACCAGGGGACGCGGTGACAACATTTGCCCAATCGGATCCCGCAAAAAGTACAGCAGAACCAATAAAAACGCAACAACCGTCATAACCGCCGTCATACGCGAACCAAAACGACTGATTGCATGTAATTCTACACGTGAATGATTTCCAACAACATCATACAACGAATGTTCAATCGCACGCGGCATCCCCCATGCGTTTGGTGCAATTAATGCCCCCCAATCTGGGATTTGTGACAATTTAACGTATTCTTCACGCGCATCACTTTCTGAATCAAAAACCTTGTCTTCCAGAATAACGCCATTACGAACCGCGATAACAACAAACTTTTTATCCGTGGCAAACGCCCCCAAGAACGACGTATATTCTGCCATTGATTCCATAACCTCTGCAGCGATTGAAGGCATTCCCACACGATGTCCTGCACGATGCGCCCCCAAGCCAACCATTCCACGGTATTCTACAAACAGATTCAGTTTTTTATCGATTGAACGTGCCAGATTTTTTGCATAATTACGCGCAACAAAACCCGCTCCGATTGGCTGCCAAAACAGACCGGTTGCGTACTTTTTATGATGAACATAAACGACTTGATTAACCAATTTCTCTCTCTAACTTTGAACCCTGTTATAAAATTATAACATAAAAATCCCCACCCCCGCAAGATACGATTTCAGTTTAATACACTATAATTAAATAAAAATCCGGCATTGCCGGATTGAATTAGTAAGAAACGGTCGCAACACCACCATCACGCGCAGTCCGCACACGCTGTGGGTTTGGACAATCATAAACATTTGCAACCAGTATAAACGCACGTTCTGGCCCAAAAATCACCCATTCATTTGGTCGGGTACGCTGGCTGGTAATCCAATATGCATTACCTGGACGTGCCTGGTCAACAATACGATTTTCCAAATATCTGCGTGCATCATCCGCATCATAAACAGACACTTCTGATTCCAGTTTATAAAGATACGTACACCCAATTGGTTCTGCATCCAATTGTACCAGATACTGACTGCCATTTTCGTTTTTTATCAATCCACCACACGCCGCCAATAATAAAATTGCAAAAACCGCAAAAATTTTCTTCATCTCTCTGTCCTTATTGTTCTTTTATTCAACTATATCATAGTTTTCAGGATTACTAAACAGTTTTTTAAGAACTATATTATTTAACGCATGACTGCCTTTATAACTTTCCAGCATTCCGCAAATCATCCCCCCAGACGTATACATATCACCAATCGCATCAATAATTTTATGACGAACAAATTCATCCGGCCATATCAAATCATTAATCGTAGCATCCCCTGCATCATTCAGCGCAATAACATTTGTTTCATCTGCACCGCGTCCCATACCGCGCGCCTTTAAGTATTCCCATTCAGAATATTTTCCAAACGTACGCGCACGCGCAATATTTTTCACAAAATTATCAATTGATTTTTTCGTTCCATCATACGAGTATTCAAAACTTTGCACCCCTATAATCTTTTCGCGATACACCAGTGTCGCTTTAACATCTAAACTTTTACCATTATTTGGGGTTAAACGAACAAACCCATCTGCTTTTCGACCAGACACTTTATTCATAAACCAAATCTGTAAACGCACAAACCAAGGCAACTGCTTTGTAACTTCACCCGCATATGCAACAACAGGTTTACGCACAACTATTTTTTTCATTTTATTTTTTGATTCCACCGCATCACTTATCAAATTATAAAATTCTGCGGCGCTTCCATCTAAAATCGGTGTTTCCAGACCATCTATTTCAATAATTGCACTGTCAACACCGCACATAAACAATGCTGCCATTAAATGTTCAACCGTCTGAACATGCGCAGAATCAACCTGTCCGACGGTTGTATTACGCATTTTTGTTTCACCAACATTGTTATACAACGCCGGCACCAGACCAGTTCCCACCATATCTATACGACGGAAGAATACTCCATGGGTTTGTGATGGCTTAATAACCATCTTGACCGGCAACCCCGAATGAATTCCACGACCAACTATTTCAATATTTCTAGACACTGTATTCATTTTAATTTTTCTCCCAACCAATTCCAAAACGCCCCATCTATTTCCGTTTCCAGTTTTGCATATTTTATCTTTTCGCGCGCATATTCTGGCAACCGAACCCAGTCTTTTTCTGTTGTAACCAGTTTTGCACCATGTTTATCCGCCAGCGCAAATAACTTTTTAATATCATCATCTGTATATTGCCAATGATCTGCAAAAGACCGCGTTGCAACCACATTATCCAAACACCTAAAGAATTTTTTAGGATACCCTATTCCAGCAAAAGCCACTAATTTTTCACCATCATCATATGGCGAACACGTACGGTTATTCGCAAAGAAAACCGGAACACCAACAGGCAAACTAAAATTCTTTTTATGCGTTTGATTTTTTATAACAATTATCGCATCTGCACGACGAACCGCGCTTTTTGGTTCACGCAAAGGCCCCGCAGGCAATAAAAATCCATTTCCGTACCCCAATGCTTCATCAAACACCAACACAGAAACATCTTTCTTAAACGACGGGTTCTGAAAACCATCATCCATCACAATTGGCGTATCATCAGACTGCTTGTTAAGCAGCACAATATTACTTTTTCTATCCCCTACATGCACAACCAATCCGTCACGCGCCAGCATTGTTGCCTCATCCCCAACATCCCCAGATTGTTTACTTTTTTTATATCCGCGCATCACAACAGGCGCATCCAACCGCGTTGCAATCTGACGTACAATCGGTGTTTTTCCGACCCCGCCTGCTAAAACATTACCCACACAAACCAATTTACGACGTGATTTCAACGGGTTAATCGCACGCATCATATAAACCACACGCCCAACAAAATAATACAACCACGAAAACGGCCATAAAATAAAAGACATTGGCGTCAGTCTTAAAAACCACCATGGTGTTTTCATCTTATACCCCTGTTTTTTTTAATTTTTTATTTTTACGTGCTTCGCGCATTTCTCTTTTGAATTGCCCAGACTTCAAATCTTGTTCAACTGGCTCTAATCCAAATTCTGCATCTAACTCTCGCACTTGCTTGACCATAATATTTTCTAACTTTTTTCGCATATCTTCAAATTCTTTGGCTGTCGCATTTGGCGCAATAAACAACGGCTTTCCAATTTTATATTTAATACGCGAAAAATGCAGTGTTACAAAATAACGATCCCATCTTTTTTGAATCCACGTACGGGACGAAGAATAACACGCTGGGATAATCGGTGCACCCGTCATTTTTGCAAAATACAACACCCCGTCTTTCAGACGCATTGACGGTCCGCTGGGGCCATCTGGGGACAAGCATAAAGTATACCGACCATCACGCAACACGCGCACACCTTGGCGCAAGACCTCTACCCCACCTTTTGTATTTGAACCATAAATCGCCTTTAATCCAAACAAACGCTGAATTTTTGCCATCATACGACCATCTTTGTGACGACTGGCAATCACATACCCACGCATTCCACGCACACAAATCATCGGGCTTAACATCATTGTTCGCCCATGCCAGAACACAAAAATCGCAGGTTTTTTGCAATATTTTTTCAAATATTCTTCACCTTCTATTTGTTTTCTGGACGTAAAATAAACCGTCCACATTGGAATCGACAGTATCAAAGCCACCATCCATTGAACAATTCCACACCCCAACACAGGCTTCCAAAATTTTTTCCAAACTTTTCTAAACGTTTTATTATGTATCACTATACACCTCGCTTGATTACCACTAAGGATAACAAGAAAACCTGCGCATTTCAAGCCAAGCCTAAGATTAAAATCAATTCACCGAACAAGAATTTTACCCATACCTATACTTTTTATTTGACTAATTATTAAAAAAGTATATAATAGCTAGGCTTTTTATCAGTGACGCGGGGTAGAGCAGCCCGGTAGCTCGTCAGGCTCATAACCTGAAGGTCGTTGGTTCAAATCCAACCCCCGCAACCAGAATTTACAAAACCGTCCATAAGGGCGGTTTTTTCTTAGATTCCCAATATATGCACAAAGTTCGAAAGTTAAAATTAAAAAAGTGGCGTTTTATCACCACTTTTGAACTTTTTTATTCTACAAATAATACCTTCATAATTATATTAAACCGTTCTTTTAATTCTTTTTGACCCTCAGGGCTTAACTTTTGATAACTTCTTGTTAACTTATTTTTTACAAACTCTTTACCCTCTTCCATTGGCAAGCCTATTTTATTATAAACCAAACTAAACAACGATGGAATACTATCAAAATGCGCAACACAGTCCGCATCTGCCAAAATTTGTTCTTCTTTTGTAGTTCGAACATCGTTTTTACTACCCCTGTGATGCAATACACATTGTTCTATTAAATCTATCTTATCTTTTGGATAATTCAAGTCTGTAAGCATAGAACGTGCCATTTGTGCACCATAAATTTCATGTTCATCCCTGGGGCCAAAATCTACAACCATAGCCATATCATGAAATAACGCAGCCAATTCACAAACTTCAACATCTGCACCACGTTTAACAGCCATGTCATGCGAGTGTTTAAATACATATTTTATATGGTTATTCCAAAAATCATATCCATCTTTTTCAAAAGATTTTTTTGAATAATCCAGCAATTTTGCTTTTATTACTTCAACAATATTTTGCATATAATAGTTCCTTTTTATATCAGAGATTGTATCATAAAATTGTTTTTGAAATCTATTATTTCATGTCCAATATTCAACAAATCGGCTCGGGAACTGCACACACTGCACAACCAGTTTTAATAAAAAAAACGCCATTATGGCGTTTTTCTTTTTTTATCTGCATTCATTTATCAATTGTTGAATCTGGGCAGCCAACAACAAATCATTTGCTTTCTGTTTTTCAATCTGACGAATCGCATACAAAACTGTTGCATGATCACGTCCACCAACAAAATTACCAATTTCCGCCAACGATAACCCTGTTGCACCCTTTAACACAGCCATCATTGTCTGGCGTGCCAAAACCAAGTTACGACTGCGACCATTACCACAAACTGCTTCGTATGAAACACCTAATTTTTCACACATATTTTTAACCATCGCCAATGGTGTTTTTGCACGTTGTAATGTATCTGATAATAAACGTGATGCAACATCCATATCAACCGTCGCACCCATCAATTCTGTATATGCTTGAATTTTTGTAGCAACACCCGCAACCAAGTGACCATCGTTTGCAATGCGCGCTGCCAATTCTTCTGCAACATCTGATGCAACACCTGCACGACGCAACAACACAGATTTAACATGTGTATTTGGTGCCACAACATCCGCAACCAAACCAGACGCCAACAAAGACTGTGCACGTCTGTCAAAACCTGTTAAATTGTTTGGTGCCGCATTAGATGTCAAAACAACATTTTTCCCAGCCGCTTTCAAATCCATAACCAATTGAATAAATTCATCCATTGTTGCTTTTTTCCCAGCCAACGCCTGGACATCATCCAAAATAAAAGTATCACAATTACGACAATAATCTTTGAATGCAAAAACTGTACGATCGTGCAAACTGCGGGTAAAATCAGAAACAAACTGACCACCATTCATCATAATAACACGACCTGTTGTGGCTGATTTAATACAATTCATCAACAGCGTTTTACCACACCCTGCCCCACCATGAACAAACAACGGTGAAAACGCCACAGAACCAGATGCAACCTTTTTGCACGCAGACAACACCAACATATTGTCATCTGTTGCAACAAAAGAATCAAACGCAACAACATTAGATTCTGTAACACTTGGCGCAAACGACTGCGTATTGTTATCATTTGCAACCGCCGCCACAGGCATTACAACCGAACGCTTTGCACCACCAACATGTAAATTCAACACTAAACCAAATGATTCTGCAACACTACGAAAAACATTGCCGTATGCCGCATTAACATAATTCAAAGAAAATTGATTTTGTACACCGCAATCCAACACGCCATTTTCAATTTCAAACGCAATCGGTGCAACCCAAGAAGAAAACCCAGCAGCATCTATTTTTTCGGCGATTGCACCCTTGATAACTTCTATGTTTATCATTTGCTTTGTCGCCATCATCTGCATTCTTTTTCTCCTTTCCTTCCCGTTTTGTTCAAGTCGTTTTTGATTGCAAAAGACACCCGCACATAAACGCTAAATCTTTCCCACATCAAGAAAAAATTTAGTATTTATACTTGCCTCGACTTCTACACTCTTCTCGCTCTGGCACTGACTTTTTCCTTTCGTCCGTTGTTATTTTATTACCACGGCATTTCCTAAAACCCAGCACCCTTTTTTTGTTTCAGCACCAGATTATTCTTTTAATCTCAAAGAAAAAATCTGACACCCTTTTTTGATATTTCTATCGTTTTGGATACGACAAACAATTTATAAGATAAAAAACGATTTACAACCTTTTTATAACCAAATTTTAACATTTATTTTTTTGACAACGATTCGTTTTTTTACCCGTTTTCCGCACTTTGTATATACACTGTCTATACACAAAAAAAACTATGCGCGCACATACCCGCCATCAACTTTTCGCACTATTCCTTGCAATTCCAAGACGACCAATTCACTTTTAATTTCCGAAACAGATTTTTTGACAACTTCTGCCAATACAGATTCTGACACCGGAATCGTTCCTATTATGTCAATAAGACTAATTTCATCTGTTAAATTATTTTGGATTTTTTCTGGCTGCGACATTTTTTCATGTTCATCAAAAAAATCTGTTATACCGGCACACAACGTCGCCACACCCGCACGAATCAAGGAATTTGGTCCCGCTGCACGCGGATCAGACGGATGTGATGGCACCGCATACAAATCACGTCCATATTCTGATGCGAATCGCGCCGTCGTCATTGATCCAGATTTCAAATCCGCCTCACCCAGAATCAATGTTTTGCAAATTCCCGCCACGATTCGATTTCTTTGCACAAAATTAGTTGCCACTGGCTTGTACCCAACGGGCATTTCACTTATCACACAGCCCCGTTCCAAAATTTCATGATACAGCGATTCGTTTTCCAATGGCCAAATATAATCTGCGCCACCTGCCAAAACAGCAACAGTTACCCCATTCCCGCACGTACGTAACGCCCCACGATGCGCCGCCGTATCTGTTCCCATTGCCATTCCAGACGCAACAGCAAAACCACGCAACGCAAACGCATTTGCTAAATCAGCTATAAATCCCATACCCGCTGCGGTTGCATGACGCGTACCAACCATTGCAACCATAGGTTTAGCCAAAGTTGAAATATTTCCGCGCGCTGTTATTACCGGTGGATGATTTTTTATCATCTTTAACGCATATGGATATCGCGCATCATCATCACATATATATTCTATTCCGTATTTTACCGCCAAATCCATTTCACGGCGCACCATGTCAATATGAGCCACATCTGATTTCAGACTTTCCGCCGCCGCCCAAACCGAACCAAATCGTGCGACCAAATCATTATATCGCGCCGGTCCAATTTTTGGCGTACGTAAAATCAACAATTTTTCAAACAAATCATTCATATCCGAACTATAGCGAATTTATATATAATGATAAAAGACAAAAATTAATCCCCCAGACGGGGGATTTATTTAACAACCAAGTAATTGCTTATAATTAAATTCTGTGCATCCATCTGGCACCGATGTAATTTCCCACAAACTTGTATCTTCACAA
Organism: Candidatus Enterousia sp.; assembly: GCA_045645065.1. Taxonomy (GTDB): domain Bacteria; phylum Pseudomonadota; class Alphaproteobacteria; order Rs-D84; family Rs-D84; genus Enterousia. Next base: position 12,207 of record JAZRIB010000007.1, on the reverse strand, counting down.
TACTTCTGCATTTCTTTCAGCGCATCAATAATTTCATCATACTTAGAAGGCTTTTCTTGTTTCAAAACCTTCATCTGGGAACACAGTAATTCATCACCATCCAACGCAGCCTGACCTTCAACAGATTCAACCCCAGCATTACTAAGCAATTTATTTCCGAACAATTCCATCGCCCCGACACCAACACCTGCGCCACCGACAACACCACCAACGGTTGCCCATGTGCGTCCTTTCTTCTTTGCGTCTAATATACGAGATTTCAATTTATCTGCATTTGTCCATTGACCACACGTAATATTTTCACCCATAACAAAATATTTTGTTGGAATATCAGAAACATCAATACGTGAATCATTCGACTTTATCCCCACCTTAACAAAACAAACATTATTTTCTGGGAATTCAACATCTTCTATCATTGAATTATAATCTGCAGAATTGCTGTACTTTGATGCCCAAACAAACGTCGCCCCTACACCAATATTATTCTGGATACATGCTGCTTTTTCACGTTCGCGCATATCTTTTGTTTGTTCTTCTATCACTTGTTCCGACTCAACAATCGATTCGTCTTGCGCGACATCTTCTGTTGCAGCTTCTTCTGAAACAACAGAATTCGTTGTAACAATTCCACCAATTTGTTTTTGCGTCACAGACACACGTGCATCCATCTGATTTGCCATTGACGCACGCCCACGTCCAGTTGCCGCAACCGCCGGCAAAGACACAGACAAAATCACAAACATCACTAACAGTTTATGCATATTCACATTCCCTCTGTACTATCAATAATATTATATCACAAAATCGCTAAAAAATAAAGATATAAAAAAACGGCCACACATGTGACCGCGTAACTATTTTTTCCATTTCCATTCGATTTTCGATTCGTTTCCTGAAATCAAACGTCCGATATTTGCACGATGTCGCCACATACACAACAACCCAATCGCCAAGAACGCCCAGCCCATCGAACCGTTAATAGCAAAGCCCAAAATCGGAATCAAACAGAACACAATCACCGCACCCAACGAAGAAATACCCGACGTCAGCGCAACCAACAACCATTCTGCGCCACAAACTAAAAACGAAACAGGACTGATTGCCAACAACACACCAAACAACGCAGAAATACCCTTACCCCCCTTAAAACGCAACCAAATTGGATAACAATGTCCAACAATTGCAACAAAGCCACACCACGCTGCAAAAACATTCCCACCAACAGCTTTACCAATCCAAACTGCTACAATTGCTTTAAGCATATCCAGAATCCACACCAACCCCGCCATACGCAAGCCACCAACGCGCATAACGTTTGTTGCACCGATATTACCACTGCCCACTTTGCGCAAGTCCCCCTTGCCCATTAATTTGGTAAACAACAGCCCCATTGGAATCGAACCCAACAAATAAGCCACAATTAAAGCAAAAACGAAATATATCATGTTATTTTTCCTTGATTTTAAGTTTCTTTTCTATAAAATAACAAAAACATTACAAAAATAAAAGGAAAATAAAGTGGCAAATCACAAGTCATCTGAAAAAAGAATTTTGGTATCAGCCAAAAAAAATGCTATTAACACATCTCGCCGCAGTGCGGTCAGAACAGCTGCAAAAAAAGTATTAGTTGCTGTTGAATCTGGCGACAAAGCAGCAGCAGTTGCAGCGGCACGCAATGCAGAAAGCAAAATTATGAAATCTGCTGGCAAAGTTATGCCAAAAAAACGTGCGGCACGTAAAATTTCTCGCTTAACCAAAAAAGTAGCTGCAATGGCATAATGCACATTGATGCAAACAAATTCGTGCGCCCTGTGCGCACTTTTTGTCGTTATAATAATTAATCAACGTACCATGTGTAATTAAGTCCCCTTGCGCTGAATAAAAATTAAATAGAATGATTAAGATAAAAACAAATCCGGAATCGTAGTGCACCTCGCAAAATTAAAGATAATGGTATAGATAAACTAATTGGGGGTATCGTAGTGTACAGACGCTACATAAGATACCCCCAATTCGCTTTAGATATGCCATTAAATTTAATTTAGCGGTGCACCCCAGTGTTGTTGAATCGTACGTTCTGAATCCAACGGGCTGACCAACACCTGTGGCGTCAAGATAACCACCAAAACTTCACGCGTAGATGCCGTTTCACGCGAACCAGACAACGCCATAAAGTCCGGATCCCCTAAACCATAGCGCGTATCTTCGCTGGTCTGTTTTTCAAATCCAGATACAACCAACATCTGACCTGATTCCATAATTACTTCTTGCATGAAACTACGTTCTTCTACCTCTGGCAATTGCAATGTAACCTCTCCAATTGTCTGGGTTGACATACGCAACAATTCACGTACAGACATACGGAACAACAACAATATGCGTCCATTTTCCAAAACATTCGGCAACAATTGCATGGTAAAGCCTGTTTCCAAATCGTCTTGATCAACCGTACTGGATTCAACCGTTGTAAAATTACGCGATTCAAAACGTTTGATATATCCAGTTGTGCGTGTATTACTTACTGGGGCAACACGATTTGAACGTGTGGTAACACCAACATTTGTAACCAATGACACCTTGCCCTGCTTTGCCAACGCTTCTATCAATGCATTACTACCTGCGGCGGCTGACAAAGAACCATTCATAATCTGATCATTTGTATACGCCCCATCTACAACAGAGCCACCTTCCATATGCGTAGCACCCGTCAACGCAGAAACCGTATTAGACAAAACCGCAATATTCATAGAACTTGCTTCTGTTGATGCCAAATTATTCTTTGGATTTGCGACAATATTCAGTCCCGACGTTGAATTAATCGCCGCTGCCAGATTCAACCCAAACGCCGTATCATTTGAAATTGTAACCTGTAAAACCTTAACATCAATTGTTACCAACTGGCTTAAACGTTTATTTTGACGTTCGATATATTCACCAATACGATTCAAGATTGATGGCGGTGCGGTGACCGTAATTGTTCCCAAACTGCGTGACACTGTAAAGTCCGCATTATCAGCCTTGCCAATAATAGACGCTATTGTACTTTCAACTTCGTCCCATTCTTTTAATGTAGATTCTAACGACACCTGGCCACTTTCGTCTGCCGACACAGCGGTCTGGTATGAAACATCCGTCCCCAGTGCATATAATGTAAATGTCTTTGTTTCTGTTTCATAGAAAACAATAGCATTATTATCATAATACCACAAAACATCTAAGTCTGTTGAAATCTGGGATAACAAGCCCGACAATTTACCCGTATACGCAACATTAACCGTCTTGCGCAATTTTTCAGAATTAACCTGACTATCGATACGTACTGGAATACCGGTTACAGAATATATATCATTTGCTAGTACCTGTAATGAAACAGGTTCATTTAATAATATAGTAACACCTGTATCTGTTTCAAATTTGGCTGGCAAATCATTACGATGTTCCAAGACCGTTGACGTATTACCCAACCATACCCCTTCTGACATAGAAACGGTATCACCTGTTGCAACCTTGGCCCGTGGGTTTTTTGCCATTTCAAATGCGTCATACGCATTAATAAAATCAGAATCCACAGCCGCCGCCACTTTGGCTGATTCTTTGGTTGCACATCCTGCCAACGCAACAACCAATCCACACAAGGCTAAAAATTTAAATGATTTTTTCATATCTAATCTCCCCTGTTCAGCCACTGCACACATTATTGTTCAGATGTCGATATTACCAACACACGATTCCCCTTATAGAATTTAGCATACGGAACCGGTGTTGCACGGCCAAAATTACGAACCAGCGCAGACGCAACATCTACGAAACGTCCCTTAAACACAGCACTGGCCTGAATTGGATATTCACGCGGGGTGGTCCACACCAAATCCCAACCTTCTTTATCACACCACGATTGCAAAACCTGGCGCAAGGTCTGGCCATTTGCAACAACCCATGAACGAACCTGATCTTTGACAATCTTTGGTGCTTCTGCATCAGCTGTTTCAGCAACCAATATTTCAGTTTCTGATTCTTCTACTACTTCTGTAACCTCTGCCTCAGACACAATATTACCGTTTGCATCCATTTTTGTTTTTATCCCCGCACGTTCCGCAAACGCAGCATAACCATCCGCATACTTTCCACAATTTTTACGATTACTGCGCGACACAGTCAACACAGTACCACCGTCATCTTCTAACATTTCACGACTTAACAGCGGCATTTCTGTACCACTTGCACACTCATCGTCAAACCCCGCTGGCACCTGCATACCATGCAACATATTTGCCCCGCCGGACCAACCCATAAATTCACCACGCGCCCCCAGATTAAAATTATTTTCCACAACTAAATCCGCACCCACCTTTGACACGATACGAATATTGTCAGAATTCTTTTTCACGCCATCACACGCAACTGTAACATCTGCATCCGACCCCGCCAACGGCCATGCTGGCACATCAGCATATTGAACAGCATTTTGCACATTGTCCACCTGAACAGATTCAGTCCATTCTTGAACACCACCATCGACAATTTTGTCCTGGCTATAAAAAACCTCAGACGTGACAATTTGGGGTAAACTTTCAGCAGCGAAACAATATCCAGCCGCTGTTGCACACATTGCTGCAAACAAAATTTTGCGGAACATAATCAAGACCTTCCTTCTATTAATTAGTAATATTATATCAATTTGACCGAATCTGTGCAAGGGCTAAAACACACATAAATCAGCATAAAAAAATTATTCCCCAATCCAATCGCACGAATCGGCAAAAAATGTTATACTGCATACAAACACAGAATTATTGGGGGTTAAAAAGATGAACAATTGGTTGTTTTTAGGCGCATTTGTAGTAATAATCGGTATTTGTATCACACTTGCCATATTTATATATCGCATCAATCTGCGCATTAACGATATGAACAAAACGCTATCGCACCAGTATAATTTGATTGTAAAAATCCAATCTGTGTTAAAAAACAAATCGGCTACAAACGCAGTTGCTGAAAACGCAGAAATGATTTACCAAGATTTATTACAAAACCTGATTCCAATAATGGCCGCAATTGACATCATGCCACGCAGCACATCTGAACATCCATTATGGCGCGCACTGGGTGGAATTATGGACGAATACGCCCGCAATCCATTTGCATTGGAAAAATTACGTCGTGCAATTAAACTGGATTCTGAAATCGCGCGCAGTGTTGATAACTATATGCATCGGGCTGATGCATTTCTAACACACCTGAACACAACCGAACCAGACGGCATACTGTCTGCCACATTTACAGACGGTCTGCTGGGGAAATCTTTGACCTTTTTTGCCCAGGCCAAACAACTTGCAACCCAGGGTGATTAATTGGCAAAACTTTCTGAAAATCTTGTTCAAGAAATTTCACACCTGCGGGATGAACCCGATTGGCTGTTACAGTGGCGTCTGGACGCATTCAAGGCATGGCAACAAATGCATGAACCACACTGGGCTGAATTTGAATATGCACCAATTGATTACGACGCACTAAATTATTACAACAAACCACAACCGATTGATAATTCAGATTTGGGGCACATTTACGACAAAATGGGATTACCAGAATCTGAAAAACGCGCATTAATGGGAATGGCAACAGACACCGTTATCGACAGTCGTTCTGTTCATACATCATACATGGACGAATTGAAAAAGCACGGAATTATATTTTTACCTTTTTCGGACGCCGTGAAACAGTATCCTGAATTAGTAAGAAAATATCTGGGCACAGTTGTACCTGCAACCGACAACTTTTTTGCCGCACTTAACGCTGCTGTATTTTCAGACGGCACATTTGTATATATTCCACAAAACGTAACCTGCCCTATTGATTTAGCCAGTTATTTCAGAATTGAAACCGCAAAAATCGGACAATTCGAACGCACACTTATCATTGCTGACCGTGGTGCATCATTAACGTATATGGAAGGTTGCAGTGCCCCACGTCGCCCAAACCATCAATTACACAGTGGCGTCGTAGAAATTATCGCACACGACGATGCGACTGTAAAATACGCAACGGTACAAAACTGGTATGGGGGCGACTTCAAAAACAATAAAAACAATGGCGGGATATTGAATTTTGTAACCAAACGTGGACGCTGTGACGCGCGTGCAAAATTATACTGGACCCAGGTTGAAATCGGTTCTGCAATAACATGGAAATATCCATCTACAATCCTAGCAGGCGACGACGCAATCAGTGATTTTTATTCACTGGCCATTACGCGTGGGGGACAAATGGCCGACACTGGCACAAAAATGATTCACATTGGTAACAACACAAAATCAAACATTGTGTCATACGGTGTTGCAACCGACGCATCACAGCAAACATTTCGTTCATTGGTATCCTTTGCCGGCACAAATTGCACCAACGCATCAAAATGCGACACCCGTATAATCGGCGACACAGCGACTGCAAACACAATTCCGCGTATAATACACGGCGCACCAAACAACACCCAATCGCACGAAGCGACCACCGGTGCAATCGATAAAAAACAATTAACATATCTTGAAATGGCGGGAATTGATCGCGATACAGCAATCGCATTAATTGTTGGCGCAATGGCTGCGCCTGTTATATCACGATTACCAATGGAATTCCTGGTTGAATCAAAACAACTTATTCAAATGGCATTATCAAAGGAATAAACATGCTGGAAATAAAAAATCTGAATGTATCTTTGGACGGGAAAAAATTATTAACGAACATAAACCTGAACATAGCCCAGGGATCACGCCATTTGTTGGCGGGACATAATGGTTCTGGCAAATCAAGTCTTGCACAAACAATTGCCGGAAGTCCTGCGTATAGCATTGATTCTGGCACCATTATTTTTGATGGTCGCGACATAACACAAGACAACACAACAACACGTGCATTGATGGGCATTTTTTTAGGTGCACAAAACGTACCTGAAATTCCAGGACTAAGCGTACTCAGTTTTCTAAAACATTCACGCATTGCGCACACACACTTTAATTCTGGCCACGATTTATCAATGGGTGAATTTTTACAAAGCCTTGAATCCACACGCGAACAATTAAACATACCAAAAGAATGGCTTAATCGTTCTGTTAATGTTGGCTTTTCTGGTGGCGAACGCAAACGTTTAATGCTTTTGCAACTTATTATGACACAACCCAAACTGGCAATCCTTGACGAACCTGATTCTGGCGCAGATAACGAAACCCAAGAATTAATTGCACGCACAATATCACAAATGCCCAACACGACATTTTTATTCATTTCACACCAACCCACATTTACAGACAAAATACATCCAACAAATATAACAACTTTGTCATCTGGTCAAATTGTGATAAAATAAAATACAACGCAAAGGGGAAACATTATGAACAACCAACAAACAACACTTAAACAATGGCTGGTAAACACACCAATATTTTTCGCATTAACATCTTATTTATTTGCAATTATCATATCTGTATTGGCTGGCATACTGTTACCAACCACCGCAACAACATTACACATAATTGGCATATTAATGTTTTTTACAACTATATTGTCTGCAATTCTTGCCATTCGCAGACTACCTGTTGCAAACATAGACCGACACAGCATCGTAACCGTATTTAACACCAAGATGCTTATTTTGATAATAATGTCCATTATTTCATTAATATCTGCACTTAACATGACATCTATCCAGATATGGTTGTTCACTATATTACAAGGGTCTTTTGGTGCAATCTTTGGTTTTATCATCGCTACAATACTTGTACTGGTATCATTATACACACTTGGCGTATCAATAATGGGATTGTGGGCATGTTTTTTACGCGCACGAACAATGAACATCCCATTATGGAAAATCATCTGTTCAATTCCATTTGGTTTCGACATGATATGGTTACCAGGATACTTTATCCCAAGTAAAACCAACAAAAAACCGACAATAACAACAACCAGCAATTGGATATCCTGCCTAACTAATTGGACATTCAAGCGTCCATCTAATGCAGGGTTGTTATTTACAATTCTTGTCATTGGCACAGGGTTCTTTAACGGCATAAGTGGCACATTATTAACCATATCAATGCTGTTAATGTTTGCAATATGGTTAATGCAAATGGGCAACAAACAATTTGAAAAGAATATTGGTAACACATATGCAACAACTGCTGTTATTATTAACATTGCAATAATTGTATATCTGATTGCCACAGTATCGTTATTTTAGAAACACAAGGATATCGGTATGAATAAACTGCTTGCGTTTTGTGCCACAGTATTGCTGTTATGGGTTGGCCGGTCTATATTTATACCCATACTAGTAGCCGCCTTTTTATGGTACCTAATAAACGCGATATCTGACTATTTTCGTCGCATATTTCCATTTCGCACCCCAAAGAAAAAAAATGAACGCATTTGGAATTTTGTATTTAACACCATTGCATATATCATGTCATTATTTACGATATGCGCTGTTACATACTTGTTTGCGACACAAATCAAACCAATGTTCAGCGAACTGGTCGCTGCCCTGCCCGCGATTCAAGAAAAACTAACGATATTTGGTAATTATTTATCTGCGTCTATTGGACTAAAATTTGATGCAAACATGATACCAAATATAACAAAAGTCGCTGCTAATATTGGTTCATCGGCGGCCGGTTTTGCCACATCAATTGGCATGGTTTTTGTCTATATGATATTTATGTTTATTGAACAAAGTACATTTAACAAAAAATTTACCGCGATGATACCAAACAAATCACGTGCAAGAAAGATGCGCTATATCATCGACAGCATTGACAACAACATGAAAAAATATCTGTTTATGAAAACCGTTATTTCTGGCATCACAGGAATTGTGTCGTATTTATGGTTACAAATGATTGGTTTGGATTTTGCAGGCGTATGGGCATTTATCGTATTTTTAACCAGTTACATTCCAACAATTGGTGCAATAATTGCATGCTCATTACCGATTTTATATTCATTTACCGCCGCCCCTGGATGGGAATTACCATTATTAACCGCCGGCGGTTTAATCGGTTTACAGATTTTATTTGGCAACATCATGGAACCGAAATTAATGGGGAAAAGTTTGAACCTATCTACACTTGCGATATTAATCAACCTGGTATTTTGGGGTATGATTTGGGGCATTGCAGGCATGTTTTTCAGCGTTCCTATTCTGGTTGGCATTTATATTGTCGCCGCACAATTTGACTCTACACGCTGGATTGCAATATTATTATCCGCAGATGGAAAAATACCAGATAAAAACGAAGATTAAAATCAATCTATACGCATAAAAATCGGGCTTTTTGTTAAGCCCGTTTTATTAACGCTATTGCATTTTCCAATATCACACGTGCAGACTCGGAATCCAAACGTTCTTTAATATCACGCACGCGCACCCGCCCCATTGATTCCTGGGCTGCGACAGATGTCAAATTTTCTTCGACCAAGATAATTGGCAACTCTGTTTTTTGTGATAAGTTTGCTACAAAATCACGCACCATTTTTGTTGTATCGCTTTCCGTACCATCTGGATACAACGGCAACCCCACAACGATACCAACGGCGCGTTCTGATGTTGCAACCCTATCAACAATCGTCGCAGCATCATCATGCAGGCCAACATTTATTACATCACGTGTAAAAACAAATCCCCACGTTTCATCTGATACCGCCACACCAATGCGACGCGCACCCCAGTCAATACTAATTATACGTCCCGAACGCGGAAAAGCCTTGAAATCTGCCAAAATCATTGTATAATTCCTTTACTTTGTAAATATAGGATTGAAAATGGCATTTAGCAAGCAACAATTACAAAAATTCGCAGATTTAATAAAAATCGAAATTACGGACGAAAAACTGGCTGAAATGAACATAGATTCTGTCATTGAATGGCTGGACAAACTGCAACAAATTGACACAACTGGTATTACCCCAATGTTAAACCCATCGGAACACAAATTACCAATACGCGCAGACGTTGTAACCGATGGAAACATTCGTGATTTGGTCTTGGCCAACACACCCGATAACGCTGGTACATCACGTGGATATTTTGCAGTTCCTAAGGTTATGGATGGAGAATAACCATGAACAACGCACACGACACTAACGACATTAAACTTGATGTATCGATAACCATTGGTGATTCTAATATAGCAAGCACCAATTGCGGTTCACACGCACCAGAAACGATAAAAAAGTTAATGCAAGATTTGGCAAACACCCCTATCCCGTTGACAAGTTGTATTTTCAACATAAGTGCCCGATACACCAAAGAATATTTTGCCAAAATGTACGTTAGTAGCGATGCAGGTTCATATCAACCATTGCAATATCACAACGCATCGTTCTGTATCGTCCACCGAACCTGTCGTAAATGTGACCGCAATAAATGCACAGAAAATATAGCCACTGGAAAATGTCGTGATGAATATGTACAAAAAAATTTGGGTGCAACATTGTTCCCCCAGCACTACGCCAAAGACAAACAAAAATAAAAACTAAAAATTTATAAAATCAGGGACAAAGAAAAAATGATAAACCTAACATTGACTGAAAGCTTACAAAAACTGAACAATGGCGAAATTAGCGCAGTTGAATTAACACGCGCATATTTGGAACGCATTGAAAAATATGGTGCGGAATTGAATTGTTATATCACAACCACACCTGAACGCGCACTGGCGGACGCGGCCGCATCTGATGCACGTCGCGCGGCAGGTGACACAAAATTCTTGGACGGCGCACCAATCGCAATGAAGGATTTATTTGCAACACGCAACATTCGCACAACGGCGGCGTCCCGTATGCTGGAAAATTTTGTACCCGAATATGAATCAACCGTATCACAAAAATTAATTGACGCAGGTACAGTCTTGTTGGGCAAAGCCAATCTGGACGAATTCGCAATGGGCACATTCAGCAAGACCAGTTATTTTGGCGCCCCCATCAATCCATGGCAAATGGAAAAACGCTTAACCGCAGGTGGCTCTTCTGGCGGTTCAACGTCTGCCGTGGCATCTGGGCTGGCTATTGCTGCAACCGGCACCGACACCGGTGGATCGATTCGTTTCCCGGCTGCTGTTACTGGACTTGTTGGGATGAAACCAACATACGGTCTGTGTTCACGTTGGGGATGTGTTGCGTTCGCGTCCAGTCTGGACACGCCGGGTCCAATTGCGCGCACTGTTGACGACGCAGCATTATTATTATCCGCCATGGCGGGCCATGACCCAAAAGATTCAACAAGTAGCAAACACGGGTTTGCATGCACCACACCACTGGATTCAATTTTAGGCAATGGAAAAAAATTACGCGTTGGTGTTATCCGCGAATTTAACGATGTAAAAATATCAGACGACATGAAAACATTGTTTGAAAAACGTATCGCAGATTTGAAATCAATTGGCGCAGAAATAGTTGAAGTTTCAATTCCAAACATCCTGGACGCATTGGCGGCATACTATATCATCGCCCCAGCTGAGGCTTCATCGAATCTCGCCCGTTATGACGGCATGCGCTATGGCCTGCGTGTCGAAGGTCGCGACATATACGACACATTTAAAAAGACACGCGCTGCCGGCTTTGGGGATGAAGTAAAACGCCGTATGATTATCGGCACAGCCGTTTTAAGCAGCGAATCGTATGACGTATATTTCATGCAGGCCGCCCGTGTTCGTCGCATGATTGCAGACAGTTTTAATGCCGCATTCGAACAGTGTGATTTAATTGTATGCCCATCATCGGCTGGCACTGCAATGCCATTGGATTCTGGTTTATCACCATTGGAATTCTATGCATTAGATTTGTTCACGGTTGCGATGAACCTGGCGGGGGTACCGGCATGCAGCGTACCATGCGGTCTGGCACAAAACGGTCTGCCACTGGGAATGCAGGTTGTAGGCAAACGCTTTGATGATATGCGTGTTCTGCAATTGGCAAAGCATATTGAATCCGCGGCCGCAATTGACAACCGCCCAACAACAATTATGGGGAAATAAAAAATGACCGTAAAAACGGCCGCTTTTAGAAAAGAGATGGTGGCTAGGGACGGAATCGAACCGCCGACACAGGGATTTTCAGTCCCTTGCTCTACCAACTGAGCTACCTAGCCAACGCGGGACAAATAATAAGATACTAAAAACAAAAAAGCAAGGGAAAAAGAAAAAATGTTTACAA
>JAZRIB010000006.1:0-1371 GCA_045645065.1 Candidatus Enterousia sp. | reverse complement strand
CGATGGCTGTGACAAGCGTTGTGAATTTGGTATTGATTATTTCTATCGTCATACGAAAAGACTGGAAGAATGGTTTTGTCCAACCATAGACGGCCAACCAATTAAGCAGTACAAGGGGCCAAACGGTCAGATAATTGATGCATCCAGAAAGGTGCCATTTCATTTAAATAGGTCTGCAAAAGAACAGGCAATTGAATTGGCACATGAAATTGTAAAATTCTGCGACCATTACAAAACACGATAAAAAGGGATAAATAATATGTCAAAAGATTCAACGAAATATACAATCAGTCAGGTTTATGATATCGCAAAAACAATCATCAACGATAAAACAATCAAGGGCTCAAAATCCCACAATTCGTATTCTACAAACTATATCTTCAAAAAAGACGATTTGTCCTTGAATATTTACGCACCACATGGTGGTTGTGAATGGGATGGCGATTATGATAAATGGGATTACAATACTGGCTCTATTCAGATAACGGATAAATCAGGAACTATTTTTGCCCAAACAAAATATAACGTTGGCCGTGCGATGACACGTTCACGCCTGAATCCAATTTCTGTATTTACACGTCTGCGTGCACCTTTATTCTTTCATCTTATTGACTTGGCGGAAAAACGTGATCTGGATCAAAAAGAAACAATAGAATATAAAATTGCAACTTTGCGTATGAAAACACGATAAAGGAAACCAAAATGTCATTTACACAGGAAAAAGAAACAAATTTGCATAATGCATCCGATGGAACGGCTTGCGATGGCTGTGACAAGCGTTGCAAACTTGGTCATCGTTGGTTTACTGGATGGTCCCTCAGCAGAAACAGAGTTACAGACTATTGTTGTCCAACCATAAACGGTCAAAAAATCAAGCAGTACAAAGGGCCGAACGGTGAAATTATTGATGCCTGCCGAATTTATGATGGTTGCACCCCTCATCAAATGGACCGTATGCAGGAACAGATAAACGAACTGGCACATGAAATTGTTAAATACTGCGACCATTATAAGACAAGATAAAACAAACCGCCCATTCGGGCGGTTTGAATTTTGGTAGCAGCGGAGGGATTGTGTATTCCCACACACGTTGTGTGCGGGCCCCTTTCCAAATCGCAACGGTTTCGCCGCGTTGCACTTGCAAAACCTGCTATTTTGTCGGACCTTGGGGGCCTTCACCACCCCGACGCACAGAATAAACAAACGACCCATCGGGTCGTTTGTTTATTCTGGTAGCAGCGGAGGGATTCGGACCCCCGACCAAAGGATTATGATATACCAGCGCACAAAGTATTTTCCCACACGCACCCCGCAGAAAACCGCCACTTTCATTTGTTTTGTAATAGTTGATGTCTAGTATATGTAAAATTG
>JAZRIB010000005.1:0-191455 GCA_045645065.1 Candidatus Enterousia sp. | reverse complement strand
AAGAATTGTACCAAGACATGTTCTGGAAATAATACATCGGCGTGTCCAGCCAATGCGACGTGTACATATAACACCGGTTATACATATTCTGGGATTGAATATTACAGTGGTACATGTAATGCAACCGTTGGAACATGTCCGTTGAGTGGTTTCTCGTGTAACAATGGGTACAGCAAAAACAGTGCGGGAACTGCGTGCGTTGGTAATACAATTACTGTCAACTATACTGAAAATGGTGGTGGCGCGGTAAGTAACGGTTCTTGTACATATGGTGGTTCGTTGACGTTGGCATCTGCCCCAAGTCGTACAGGATATACGTTCACAGGTTGGAAACTATCTGATGGTTCGGTTAAATCTGCGGGAGCATCAGTGTCATGTATTTATTCTGTTCTGGCGGTTTATGAATCAGAATCAACTGTTGTAACAGCACAGTGGCAACCAAATACATATACTGTGGCATATAATGCAAATGGTGGTTCAGGAACAACAGCGTCCAGTACACACACATATGACAGTTCAAAGGCGTTGACTGCAAACGGATTTACAAATGGTGTAAAGAAGTTCTTGGGTTGGTCAACATCCAGTTCTGCGACAAGTGCAACATATACTAATGGTCAGAGTGTAAAGAACTTGACTGCAACCAGTGGTGCAACAGTTACATTGTATGCAGTTTGGGGTACGGATTGTACATGTTCAAAAGGAACAGGTGTAGCGTCTTGTACAGCCAAAGCACCATTGGGGGTTTGTGGAACGGCAACGGCAACCGCTGCGTCGGGTTATCAGAATGCAACATGTGCGGCGTCTGATGCAAATGGTAACAGTGCATGTAGCGCAAGTATTATTACCTACTCTATCAGTTATACGTTGAATGGTGGTACGAATTATAGTGGTGCACCGACTTCGTATAATGTAACAACGTCTACGATTACATTGGGTACACCAACACGTGCAAACAGTACGTTCGGTGGTTGGTATACTGAATCTTCGTTCACAAACAAAATTACCCAGATTGCAAAGGGGTCAACAGGTAATAAAACCTTGCATGCAAAATGGACATGTAATACAGGTTATACAGCAGATGGTAATTCATGTAAGGCCAACACGTTTAGCGTAACGTATGATGGCAATGGTGCAACAGGTGGTTCTGCACCAACAGCATTGACCAGCTGTACGTACGATAAAGACTGTATCGTTCCAGCAAATACATATACCCGTTCAGGATATGTATTTGCAGGTTGGAAATGTACAGGCGGCAACACAATCTGCGCGGGTGGAACACCAGGCGTTGGCGGAAATATCAAGAACGCCAGCACAGGATCAACCATCACATTGACGGCACAATGGTCCCAGTGCGCATGGTCAGTCGGTGCAAACAGCACGATAGGTTCTGCGTCTACGGATACAGCAAACAATCGTTGCCAGTACACAGTAACATGTAATACAGGTTACAGTAAATCAGGCAATACAGATACAACACCATCGTTCACAGCATATGGTACAGCGGGTTCAGCGTCTGGGACATTGGCAGGCTGTTCAGCACGTAAATATAATGTAACGTATTCATGTGGTGATGGCAGTGGTACTGCGCCGTCTGCGACAACTGCAACATATAACAGCAGTTTCACCCCAGCAGCAAACACATGTTCACGTACGGGATATACGTTTGCGGGCTGGACGGTTAGTGGCACAAGCGATGTCAAAGCAGCAAGCACAGCGTTCACATGGAAATATGCAGCAGATAAAACATTGACTGCGAAATGGAATTTGAACACCTACTCTATTACATACTATGACGGGTCCAGCACAATGTCATTGTCGCCATCGTCATATGATGTAACGTCGACTACGTTCAATTTGCCGACACCATACAAGGCGGGTTATCAGTTCGTTGCATGGCATGCAGAAAGTGCATCTGGAACAGTTACAACCCAGATTGCAAAGGGTTCAACAGGCAACAAGAAATTCTATGTTGAATGGAAAGCATGTCCGGCGGGTTATGTATGTAATGGTTCGTCTGTGGCACAGTGTTCAGAAGGTACATATTGCCCAGAAGGTTCAAGCAGTGCAAAAACATGCCCAGGACTGTATAAAAACAGTAAGGCGGGGTCGGATGCAGCAGAAGATTGTTATTTCACAACGTCTGGTGGATTCTATATCGCATCCAAAGACGCAACGTCACAGACACTTTGTGAGGTAAATAATTACTGTCCGGCAACAACATTGTATTATCCAAATACAAGCAGCAAAAAAAGCTGTCCGGATCCAACAAACAGTGCGTATCAAGAATCATTGTCTGATATGGATTGGTTGACAGAACGTTGCCCGACAGCAACAGCATCGAATTCATCGATAGAAAGTGCGTACTTCCACAGTTGGTCTGCAACAGGTACAAGTTTGATTACACAATGTAGAAGTGGTATGCGTGTATCAACACCGTGTGCGACATTTACCATTGAATCTATGGCATATGATTCAACTACTGGTAAATACGATACAGACCAAGGTAGTATATATACGTCTAATGTAAAGGCTGGATATTATTTGACAGAACGTTACAGCAGCACGTATTGTAATACAACAACGAATAGTATGCTGTATAGAAAAGCGGTTAAATGTCCTGCGAATTCATACTGTCCGGGTGGTACTGTGCCAGTGTGCAGCAGTGGTACATACAATGAATCATGGGGGGCAAATACATGCTCTGGCTTGGGGAATGGGTATAACAGCAGTACAGAAGGTTCAACATCATCGGCTGATTGTTACCTGACCTTGGAAACAGGTAAATACGTCGGAACAGAAGGTGGCGCACAGACTACTTGTCCAAAGGGATCGTTCTGTCCGAATGGTGGTTCAAAAGTATACTATGGCATGATTGCTGGTCGCACAGAATGTGGAATTGGTACGTATAATGCGTTGACTGGTTCATCAGCAGCAACAGCATGTATTGCGTGTCCAGGTGGTACATATGGCGCCCAGAAAGGTATGACATCAGCGGCGTGTAGTGGTACGTGTGAAAGTGGATATTACTGTCCAGAAAATTCAACATCGTCGAAACAAAATCAATGTCCATCAACACATCCAAAAAGCGAATCAGGCTCAGATGCAAAGGCAGACTGTTATAAAGACTGTACAAAGGCATGTACACAGCAAACATGTCCATTACATGCGACATGTACACATGGAACATCGACATCTTCGGGTCGTGAAAATTATAACGGTACATGTAATGCAAGCCAGTTGACATGTTCATTGAGCTTTACATGTAACAATGGTTATGTAAAAAGTACAGATGGTACAAAATGTAACCCACGTGAAATCGTTGTTAACTATAACGAAAACGAAGGTGGTATCATAGATAATGGATCATGTACATATAACAGTACATTGGTATTGCCAAGCGCACCAAGCCGTACAGGTTATGGCTTTGACGGTTGGAAATTGGCAGACGGTTCAATCAAAAAAGCCGGTGATTCTGTGACCTGTAATAATACAAACCTGGGGACGTATGGTGGTAATTCTACGGCGGTAACAGCACAATGGACACCAGTTACATATGTTATCGTGTTTGATCCAAATGGTGGTGACGGTAAAATGCTGGAAAGCGCCCATACATATGATCAACCCAAAGCGTTGATAACAAATGGTTATTCTAATGGATTGAAACGATTCTTAGGATGGTCCAGAACAAATATCGGTACACCACAGTACACAAACGCAGAGGTCGTCACAAATGTAATAAGTGTAAATAATGCGCGTGTTACGCTGTATGCGATTTGGGGTGACGATTGTACATGTTCTTTGGGCGTTGGCGTTAAAAGTTGTACACCAACCGTAGACAAGGGTATTTGCGGTACAGCAACGGCAACACCAAGTGGTGGTTACGAACAGGCAATATGTACACCATCTGATTTGAACGGTAATAGTATGTGTTCAGGAACAGTGTTGACATATACGATTTCATATACGTTGAATGGTGGTACGAACTATGCTGATGCGCCAAAAACGTATCAGGTAACAACACCAACAATCGTGTTGGGCACACCAACACGTGCAAACAGTACGTTTGGTGGTTGGTATACAGAATCTGCGTTCACAAACAAAATTACCCAGATTGCAAAGGGTTCAACAGGTAATAAAGCCTTGCATGCAAAATGGACATGTAACGAAGGTTATCATGTAGTTGATGATTCATGTCAGCCAAATGTTATTACACTGGCATGGACAAATGGGGGTCATGGCACAGTACCATCTGCTACAACCAGTTGTACATATGGTACGACATTCTCTGCGCCGTCCGCAATGAGTGCCACAGGATACACATTTGGTGGTTGGGCAATTAATGCAAAGACATTTGCAAGTGGCGCAACTGTTAATTGTACCAAAGCTGATTTAGGTGTGGCCAGTGGTACAGCAACATTCATTGGTAAATGGACTGCAAACACATATACATGTTCTGCGGGGCAGTATTTGGATGGTACAACATGTAAAGATTGTGAGTCGGGATATTATTGTCCGGAAACATCATGGACATATAATGGCGGAATCCAAGGACGCATGACATGCCCACCGGATAGCACATGGCCAGTTGCGTCTGATGCAAAAGCAACCAAAGCAACGCAGTGCTATGTTGGTATCACGGCAACAACGAAAAGTGAGTACTGTTCAAGTGGTGGTATGATGGTATATTATAATGCAACCGCGGGTAGTTACACCGGTACAGTAAATGAATCAAATACATATAAAGCAGTAAGTGGAGCATATGTAACAGGTTCAGGTCGTGATAAGACATGTGCATCGTGTTCATATCTTTACCCAGGTTCAGATGGCGGTAATATTAGTGATGCATACTGTTTTACAAGTTGCGCAGACAAGCCGGGTTATACAAAATCTGGTCGTGACTATAAGAGTGCCGATGATACATGTGAGTATAAGCCGAATACATACACGATTACATTGCGTAATTATAACGACAGCGCAACGCATTCGACGATATACGAAAAGTATGCAACGGGCTGGTACAGCAACAGTGGTGCAACATCATCATTGGATAAGGCATCAATACCGTCGCGTGATGGCTTTACGTTCCGTGGGTTCTATACCACGAAACAAGCTGATTTGACGTCAAGTGGTGGCAGTGGCACACGTCGTATAACAAATACAGGGGCGTTGCCAAGCAACACAACGTTTAGTGCAAATACGAATTTGTATGCAGCATGGGCGACGAATTGTGTGAAACCAACTCACGGTACATGTTCTTTAACCATTAACAGTGATGGTACTGCGAAATATAGCGCAACGTGTGAAGATGGGTATACGGTAAGCAATGCAACCACTGCAACCCCAAGTTGTAAGGCCAACACGTTTAGCGTAACGTATAATGGCAATGGTGCAACAGGTGGTTCTGCACCAACAGCATTGACCAGCTGTACGTACGATAAAGACTGTATCGTTCCGGCAAATACATATACCCGTTCAGGATATGTGTTCGCGGGTTGGAAATGTACAGGTGGTAATACTATCTGTGACGGTGGAATGCCGGGCGTTGGCGGAAATATCAAGAACGCCAGCACAGGAACAACCATCACATTGACGGCACAATGGGCCCAGTGCGCATGGTCAGCCGGTGCAAACAGTACGATAGGTTCTGCGTCTACGGATACAGCAAACAATCGTTGCCAGTACACGGTAACATGTAGCACACGTTTCAGCCAGAATGGTGGTGCAGACAGAACAACATCGTTCACAGCGTATGGTACAGCGGGTTCTGCGTCTGGGACATTGGCGGGTTGTTCGGAACAAACTTTTGCAATGAACTATGATAACAATGGCGCAACAGGCGGTTCGGAACCATCGTTGAAAAGTTGTACGTACAGTGGCGATTGCATCGTGCCGGAAAATACATTTGAAAAATCAGATTATTTCTTTGTCAACTGGAAATGTACAGGCGGCACAAAACCATGCGATGGTGAAAGTGTTGTTAGACCGGGCGATAATCTGAAGGGATTGGCAACGGGCGATTCATTAACGTTGACCCCAGTCTGGGCCAGACGTTATCTGAAAGTTACATTGAATGATAATGGTGGTTCGGGCGGTTCTGGTACGGTTTATGTTGACTTTCATGCATCTGGGGACTTTACACCAATCACAGGAAGCGGCGGAGAGTACGCTTTGATGAATAGTGCCAAGAACTATATAACCAAGGTTGCAATACCAACACGTTCAGGCTATGTATTCCAAGGGTATGAGTTTGATTGGTGTGCGGAAAATGGCAAAGGGCTCTACGATTGTTTAAACAACGGCGGGGACTTTGATGGCGAAAGATGGGATGAAGTCATTACTGCAACAGGTGTACCAACCATTAAAATTACTGGTACATCAGGCACAATTCATGACAGAGGAACACTTACTGTTTATGCAAAGTGGTCACCATGTGCATCGGCATCAAAGGGATCGAATGTAGCCAGTGCAACGTTTGTAGGCGTAGTAAACAATGTATGTCAGTACAAACACGTATGTAACAATGGTTACTATAATGCAAACCATAATAAGAATACGTCTGCGTCCAGTATTTCGTGCAGTCCGTGTTCTGGGTTGCCAACAAACGGTCAATGGACCAGTGGCGCAACAACCGCCAGCACATGTTCATGGGATTGTAAACCATGCGTAAAGGGTACAAACGCGGCAAGTTGTTCTGTAACCAAGGGGACTAATTCGTGTACATATGCTGGAACCTGTGCCCAGAATACGTATAAACCAACCCAAAGTGGCGCAACAATAAGCTGTTCTGCGTGTCCATCAAACAGTACATCCAACGCAGGTAACGCATCGTCAACATGTACATGCTTAACAAACTATACAGTTGGTGGTACAGTTGGTGGCGCAACACAAACGTCGGGGGATGCATGTTTATTGCAAAGCTTTGAATGTGAAGCGGGATATTATGTCCAAGGTAGTAAAACATCATGTACGATATGTCCAGCCGGTTCATATTGCCCAAGTACAAAAGTAACATATTCGTACAATGCAAATGAACAGGGACGTACACTGTGCGATGCGGGTACATACCAGCCAGAAACAGGTAAGACTTCGTGTATTGATGCGTCTGCAGGGTATCATGTAAGTGGTACGGGTAAAACAACCCAGACAGCATGTACCGGTGCGACGTATCAGGATGCAACAAAGCAGACATCGTGTAGGAGTTGTCCGACATATGAAACTTATTCAAGTAAGGTGCTGGGCAAACAGTATTGGGTCGCAGATGGTATTCATGACACAATTGATGGTTGTCAGGTGCGTATGAACGAACCAGTTGCGGACGATACAGGTAATTATGATGGTCAGGTTTATTGTCAGTATTCAAGCACAGCAGGCGATTTCAGCAGTTGCTGGGTATATCAGCAGGCGAATAGTTGTGCCAGTGGATATTATTATGCGGCGGGCGTTGGTAATAATACAAATGGGACAGCAACCACGCTAAAGGGTAATGTGTGTAAACCGGTTACAACTGGATACTGGTCAGCAGCAGATAGTTTGACACGTACGGCATGTGGAACAGGACTGGTGACATGTGGTTCGGGTGCGTGTGCAAACGAGGCGGCGGACTGTGGGCGCAAGTTGCACGCAGGTGGTAGTACAATATACTTGCGCAGCGCGGAACGTTCAACACCGTCACTGCGTGTCAAGGTTGGTGATACAACATTCTATGGCGCGTTAAGCACGTCGTTGAGTGGTGCGCTGAAAGTTAAAAACGGATCGACAACGTATTCGGTTGTTAACGATTGGCAATAATGCACAGTTTCAGGAAGGAAATAAAAACCCCGAGTAATCGGGGTTTTTATTTGGATTATTCATTTAATGAATAGATAATAGCGACATGGATGACATTTGCCTTGGGGGGGGTATTGTCCCCCACCCTGCGTTGTGTTTTTTTGAAAAAATTCAATTTTCAAAAAAGTCAACAGCAAAACGTTCTGTCAAATTAATTTTTTTTGTTGAAAAGAGCGTTTTTTGCTTGTGCAAAGTGCCTTGTTTTTTCTATGATTATGGTAAAAGAGAAAGGAAAGCGAGAAGAATGTCTAGAATTCTGCGTATTTTTACGATAATTTTCGGTTTGATTTTTGCTGGTAATTTGTTCATCGGCGATGTGTCTGCGGCGAATTCGTATTCATGTTCTGCGGGGCAGTATTTGAATGGTACAACATGTAGAGATTGTGAAGCTGGTTATTATTGTCTTGGTGGAACATGGACATCTAATGGCGGAATCCAAGGACTTACACCATGTGCGGCGGGTACATACCAGCCAGATACAGGTAAAACATCATGTATCAAAGCGTCAAAGGGTTACTATGTAAGTAAGACAGGTAACACATACCAGTCAAAATGTATCAATGCGACGTATGCTGCAAACGAAGGTCAGACGTCATGTACACCATGTCCAACATCAACACAGTCAGGGATTTTGAGCTATAATAATTCGGGGAAGGAGGGTGAGCTGCATGTTGAACGTAGCAGTTGTTATGCTGTCTTTGACGCGGTTGATTTGGTGGATCATGGTTCTTTGGGAATTTACTTGTGTTATGTCGATAGTGACGCAGATACCTATGGTGTCAATGGAACGAACAGATCATGTCAAATCCATCGTTATAACTTGAAGTGTGATGCCGGTTATTATAATGTGACATTATCTGCAGATTCGGAACCTGTGTATGATGAAGAAAAGACAGCAACAGCGTTGTTGGCCAATGCATGTGTTCCTGTTGGTTCGGGGTACTATTCACCGGCGGACAGTGTGACACGCAGCGAATGTCCAACTGATCCAGAATGGTCAAGCGTGTCGTCAGATTCTGGTTCGGATGTGATTGATGATTGCTATATCAATATCTCAGCGACACAGAAGAGTACATACTGTTCAAGTGGTGGTATGTTAGTGAACTATAATTCATCAACCGGCCAGTATAATGGTACAGCAACGGAAGTATCGACATATAGCGCGAAGGCAAATTCGTATGTAACCGGTTCGGGTCGTGACAAAACATGTTCAGCATGTCCAAGCGGTTATCCAAGTTCAGATGGCGGTAGTATTACCAGTTCATACTGCTTTACAAGTTGTGGCACGGGTTATTCTGGACGTAATTATTACAGCGCAACAGATACTTGTAAGGCGAATACATTTACTATCAGTTATGCTGGGAACGGCAACACAGGTGGAACTGCACCGACCAGCCCGACAAGCTGTACATATGATGCGGCCTGCACTGCCCCAGCGAATACATATACCAGAACGAACTATGTATTTACTGGTTGGAAATGTACAGGTGGTACCTCTGCATGTGATGGTGATATAATTGCAGCTGGCGGTAGTTTGAAGAATGTAAGTACAGGATCTGCTATTACATTGACAGCCCAGTGGTCAGCGTGTGCATGTACTAAGGGTGGCAATGTAAGTGAGTGTTCGGTTACGGGCGTATCAAGCAACAAATGTACATATAGCTATACCTGTGCGAATGGTTTTAAGACATCTGGAACGTTTACAGGTGCTGCAGCGACTGGCACAAACACATCACCGGCATGTACAGCTAACAGCATTACTGTTGATTATAATGAAAACGGTGGCTCGTCTGTAACCAATGGCAGTTGTACGTATGGCGGTTCGTTGACTTTGCCTGCGGAACCAACACGTACAGGCTATACGTTTGGCGGTTGGAAATTGGCGGATGGAACGGTACAATCTGCAAGTACATCTGTGACATGTAATTATACAAAACTTGGTGTATACAGTGGCACAAGTTCGGCTGTTACAGCCCAGTGGACGGAGAATACATATACAGTATCATATGTGTTAAATGATGGTTCATATGGCACAAATCATCCAACCAGTGCCAAGTATGACACGGCGTTTACTGTAGATAATCCAACACATACGCATGGTACGTTTGCGGGCTGGAAAATTACAGGTATGGATGGCGTGACACATACATATGGCAGTCAGACCACCACAGACAGCAGTATTAGCGGCACAAAAGCTACCAGTTTTAAGAATCTGCGTTCAACCAGTGGCACTGTGACATTTACAGCCATCTGGACATGTGCAGAAGGATATCAAGCAAATACATCATGTGGTGCGAACACAATTACATTGTCTTGGAAGAATGGCGGGCATGGTACAGCACCAACAAGCCCAAGTAGTTGTATATATGGCAACAACTTTACAATGCCATCTGCGATGACTGCGACAGGTTATACGTTTGGCAAATGGTCTGTAAATAGCAAGACGTTTGATGCAGGTGCATCTGTAACATGTAACAGTACAAACTTGGGTGTAACTAGCGGTACTGCTACTATCACAGGTACATGGAATACAGATACATATACGATTACGTTGAACGACAATAACGGAACGGGTGGTTCTGGTACAGTCAAGGAAGTATATAACACCAAATGGACGAACAGTTCTGGCACAACAATAAGTTCTGTTGCGATACCAAAACGTGATGGTTATGTATTTAAGGGTTATTACACAGAAACATCTGGTGGTACTCAACGTATTACGGCGACCGGTGCCCTGCCTGCGAATACAACATTTACAGCGAATAAAACATTGTATGCCCAGTGGTCGCAGTGTACGTGTACAAATGACACCAGTGCCATAGGTTGTAGCGCAAAAGTTTCTAATAACGTATGTAATATCACATGGTCATGTAACAGCGGTTACTATAAAGCCACCAGAAGCGCAACCAACAATGGTGGTGGATACACTGCGACATGTGATTCATGTACAACGAAAGCAGGCGCAGATTATACGGCATCAGACGGCAACAGGGATACAGTCAACACGTGTTATCGTTCTTGTTCGACAACCGATGTATCAAACAGTGGCGCGGTAACAGGTAAGTTCTATTATGGTGCGACCGCCCCAAGTAGCTGTACAGCAACATCATGTACAAACAATACATGGTTGGGCAGTGGTAAGTGTACAAAGTGTGACTCATCATATCCAAGCCATGACAATGATGCGAATGGCGAAAGATACTGTTATACAAGTTGCGCAGACAAGACGGGTTATACAAAATCTGGTCGTGACTATAAGAGTGCCGATGATACATGTAAATACACCCCATGTACATATACTGTAACATACAATGCTAACGGTGGTTCTGGGACAACAGCGTCCAGCACGCACACATATGACAGTGGTAAAACATTAACCTCTAATGGATTTACACGTGATGGTTATGTATTCTTGGGCTGGTCAACGACCAGTGGCGCAACGTCCGAAACATATAAGAACGGTCAAAGTGTTACGAACCTGACTGCGACATGTGGTGGTTCAGTGCAATTGTATGCTGTGTGGGCAAAATGTTCGTACACAGCCGCTGCAAACAGTACGATAGGTTCTGCATCTACAGATACAGCAAACAATCGTTGCCAGTACACAGTAACATGTAATACAGGTTACAGTAAATCAGGCAATACAGATACAACACCATCGTTCACAGCATATGGTACAGCGGGTTCAGCGTCTGGGACATTGGCAGGCTGTTCGGCACGTAAATATAACGTAACGTATTCATGTGGTGATGGTTCTGGTACTGCGCCGTCTGCAACAACTGCAAAATATGACAGCAGTTTCACCCCAGCGGCAAACACATGTTCACGTGAGGGATATAAGTTCGATGGCTGGACCGTTAGTGGTGTTGGGGATAAGAAAGCAGCTGGTACAGCATTTACATGGAAATATGCAGAAAACAAAACACTGACAGCAGCGTGGGTTTCTGAAAGCGAGAAAACAATCATATACAATAAAAATAATGGTGAGATTGTTGGGGATTATATGTCTGCGTGTAATGTAGAAACCCCTACGTTTAATTTGCCGACAAATGTTATACGTGCAGGATATAAATTTGATGGTTGGTTTGATAATGCAGAGTTAAGCGGCAATAAAATTACAAGCGTCGCTACAGGAAATTGTACAACTGCATTGACGTTCTGGGCCAAGTGGACCCCATGTAATTCGACAACAGATGGTGGGTGTAACTGTGGTTCTGGTACATATCCATTAAACGGCACATGTACAAGTTGTACAACATCATGCACAAGCATTACAGGATACACAAACGGAACGTATAATATTTGCAGTGGCAATACCAACACATGTTATCGTGACTGTATAAAATCCGATGTGTCTGGCGCAACAGCGGTTACAGGTACACTTACCAAAGGTGGAACAAGCACATGTAAAGCGACCAGTTGTCAATCTGGATACTATCTTGATAATGGCGCGTGTAAACCAGCGTCTGAATTAGGCAGTGGATACACATGTCCAGGGGGAACAAATGGTAAAGATAAATGTTCTAAGTCATGTACAGTGTCATGTAACCCACAAACATGCCCAAGTGACGCGGCGTCTTGTACGAATGGCACAGAAACAGCGACCGGTACCCAGTATTATGGTTTTGCGTGTAATGCAACTGCACCGACATGTTCTTTGACAATTAACAAGTGTAATACAGGATTGTTGTTGAAAAACAATACATGTACAACCTGCCCTGATCATGCGACATGTGATGGAACGAACGATTGGACATGTAATACAAATTACAACAAGACTGATACAGGTTGTGCGTTAGGGGTATTTCAATGTGAGTCAGGAAAGGATGCCAGTGGTGCAGATTGTCAATCGGGATACTATTGCCCAGGTAATAAAGTAAATAAAGGTGAAGAAAACGATACAACCAAAGGCTGTATGATAAAATGTCCAGCCGCAACCGGTAAAACAATATCATCTGTAAATGGGGCGAATAGTATATCACAGTGTATGGCCACAGGAACGGTTGATATCGAAGCAGCAAATGGTACACAAAATACAGGTAGTGGTAATAAGACCTGTAATTGGAACGCAGCCGCATCTTCTTATAACTTGTCTTGTAATATCGTGCCAACATCATGTATCGCTGGATATTACAGAGATGGAACAAGTGATAAGTGTGATCCAGTTGGTTTTGGTTATTATCGTGCAGCTAATGATGGCGTAGGCGCCAGAAAAGCATGTTCTTCGTTGTCAAACAGCAATACAGTTGGCGAAGTTAAAACAGAAACTGCTACATCTGCGTTGGCGTCAGATTGTTATAATACTTGTCCGGAACAAAATATTGTTAATGGAACACTGGTGCCAACATCAGATAAAGTATATTACGACGGTACACGCATACAGGAATGTAAGTATAGTGCAAACTGTGATCCTGGGTATGAGGCCAATGGTTTGTCGTGTCAGCCAGCTGTGTACAAGATAACGTTAAATCACAACGGTGCTACATCTGGGGTTAATGAAATATATCTGAAATACAACACAGGTTGGTACAAAGACGCAGGAACTTCACAAGTGTTAACGTCTGTTAGCCCATTAACACTATCAGGAAAGACTTTTGGCGGATATCTGTCGAACAAGAATGATGTAGTAATTGATGCAACGGGTAAGTTGACAACGAATTACAAATTGTTTACTGGGCCTGAAACAATTACAGCAAGCTGGACTGATAAGCCACAGATAACCTGTGACAAAGGAGAATATTATAAAGGAACAGGTGCATCTTGTACACCATGTCCATCAGGCAGTTATTGTGTTGGTATAACGACTGTTCAGGACACAAATACAGAGAGTGGACGTAGTACCTGTGAATCATTAAATGGTAAATATGTTGCTGCAACGGACGCATCTGGTAAAACTATGAACGTTGTGGTAAGTTCTCTAGAAAAATCAACGTCGTCCCAAGATTGTTATGCAACGAATTTGGCGTATGCCCCAGACAGTTATACAACAGGCAGTCAGACATGCAAATACAATGTAAATACAGGTGAATATACCAAGGATTGTAGCAATCAAAGCATTATTACCTGTGCGGGTGGTTATTATCGTAAAAATACAACGGATGTATTATGTAGTGCGGTTGGATATGGAAAATACAGTCCTGCAAATTCTTTGACAGCATCAGATTGTCCGTTGAATACAGATACAAACACGCGCGGAACAACAAACTATGAAACATCTGAAAGTGCCGAACAGTGTATAATGAAAGGGTTATCTCATTATACGACATATGGGTTCCAAAGACGCCAATGTTACTATTCAAATGATTCAAAGAAATATGATGTAAATTGCACGCAAGCAACCGTCGTTTCATGTAATGCAGGATATTGGTTGGATACAACCAAATCAACAGACGATTGTGTGCCGGTTGGCGATGGTTTCTATAGCCCGTCACAAGCCAATTGTGATGGCGAAGACAAAGAACCTACTCAGCCAGGGTGTTCTGTGTATCGTACACCATGTCCAGGTGGCGCATTGACAGGTAAAGATACTGCGGCCAGTGTTTCAGAGTGTAGCAATGTATGTCCTGCAAACAGTTATTGCAAAAACGGTGTAGAATATTCATGTGGTACAGAAACAGGCGGTTCGTTCCCCTATTCTGAAGCCGGCAGTGACGAAATAACAGACTGCTACAAACAATGTACTGAACTGTGCGTTGAACCAAGTGGTTGCCCGACGAATTTCTCTAAATGTAAATACGATACATCTGAGGAGATAGCTGGTATTGAATACTATAATTCAAATACATGTACGGTAAAAGACGCCGAGTGTAAAATTGATGCGAACAGTACCACCAATATGTGCGATGCGCGTCATTATATTACAACAGAAAAACCGGATTGTTTATCGTCTTGTAGTGATTTAGAGCCAGCAGGAATGTATAGTTTGGCATCTATGCCAACGATATCAAATGGTCCAAACGCGTGTTACAGCAGATGTTCGCCAACGTGTAATTTCGCAAATGATTATGTATTAGATATGGATGGTAATGTAATACCAGGTACAAGTGTTAATCATTGTCCTGAACATGCAACATGTACCGAAGGAACGCTACCAACAATGGGGTATAGATGGTATCCACAAACTATATGTACACCGACTTCGTTCTGTTCGTTCACATTTGTTTGTGATCCTGGATATGTGGCAAACACAACCGATAAAGTTGAATATAGTTATAAACGCACATTGTATAGCGCACCAATGTCTGCATCTGATGTGGCAACATGTACGCCAGGAACATATGAAATAACATTAGACGATAATGCAGGTTCCGGTGGCAATGGTGTTGTTTACCAGAAGTATACAGTTGGTTGGTATACAAATGCAGCAGCAACAACTGTGTTAAACAAATTAAACAAACCAACACGTCCGGGATACTCTTTCTTGGGCTATTATGACGCACAGTCTGGTGGTAACCGCATTATAGACGCCAATATGAACATTCCTGCAAATAATACATTTACAACAGATGATGTATTGTATGCGCATTGGGAAAAGAACGTATATGATATTACATATACAATGAATGATGGAAATAATAATCCAAGCAATCCAACAACGTATACAATTGAAGATACGCCGGTTGCATTGTTAACACCAACCAAGACGGGCTATGTGTTCGAAAAGTGGACGGGTGATAAAGTTGTAAATAATGCGATTGCAAGCGGTTCAACAGGCGATACAACAGTTATCGCAAATTGGAAAGCAACAACATTTACAGTGCATTTCAATCCAACAGATGCCACAGGATTGAATGTCCCAGATGTTGTATGTACGTATGACAAAGAATGTCAGGCCCCAGATGCGTTGCAAATGGAATATAAAACCTTTAACGCATGGAACACAAAAGCAGACGGGTCGGGACAAACGATTTTGCCTAATGGCAGTATCAAGAATTTGCTGTCTGATGGTGGCGAAATGACATTGTATGCTATCTGGGATCAAAACATGGTTGATTGTGAATCTGGGTATTACTTTAACAATGGTGTCAAGACACGTTGTGAATTAGGCAAATATTGTCCAGGAACAGGAAAAATCAACGAAGGTTCCACAGGATGTATTGCAACATGCCCCGCAGGTGGTGCAACAATCGTAGCACAAGCGACCAGTATATATGAATGTCGCAAGACTGCAATTGCAGCGGATATAGAATTTAAATATGGTACTGCAAAATGGGATTGTGCATATACCAGTGGCGATGATAGTAACGCAATATATCGTGAAGACTGTAATGCCATTGCCCTTAGTTGTGATGCAGGATATTACTATACCGATAAAGGTGCAATTGCATGTACGCCTGTGAAAGACGGATATTACAGTCCAGGTCCAGTTTCGTCTGGCGATGTTGAAGATGCAAATAGTAAAAAGGCTCATTTGTGTCCAGGCGAAACAGGTGCCACAGGTGATGGTATCGGTTCTGATTTGCCACGCGCAAATATCGCTAACTGTTATAGCGCATGTTCGTTAACAACATCAGGTGTAGAACACAGTAAAACAGTTACAGCAAATGAACAGAAAGCGTTTAGTAATGGAAACGGTCAGTATGCGGCGTGTTCTTATACTGTAACGTGTGTAAGTGGATACACACCACAAAACGGCACAAATCCAAAATGTGTTGCGAACAAGTACAAGGTTACACTAAATAAAAACCAAGGTACTGGTAACATAAATGATTATGTAGAATGTACGTTTGATAGCGGTGCATGTATGTTACCAAAAACAGATGCGCTGACACGTGATGGGTATGTAACAGCCAGCAAATGGTGTGAAAATCCAGATGGAACAGGTAAATGTTATTCCGCAGGTGTGGCAACGTCCGCAAATATATCTGATACAGGTTCAGATATAACGTTGTATGCAACATGGAATCCGGGTGTGTTTGAAATTAAACTGGTTGCAGCAGACGCAACAGTGAACGCAACACAAAACCCTGTCTATTTGAAATATACGGTTGGCTGGTTTGCAGATAAATCAGCACAAACACCGATTACGCAAATAAACAACGGCACATTACCAAGCAAGCCAGGCTGGAATTTTGCAGGATATGGTGTTGACGATGTTGTTATCATTGATGCAACAGGTGCATTACAAACAGATGCAAAAGCATTGGCGGTTGCAACATCTGATACAAATGCCAACGTCATGTGGGCCGAAGGCGATACAATATGTGACCCAGGATATTACTATAACGGAAACAAAGACGGTGTGTGTTCTGTGTGCGAATTAGACCACTGGTGTCCGGGTGGAACATTCCCAACCAACACAGGGGTTACAAGTGGCCATAACACATGCCCAGATGGTGGTAAATCCAGTGGTGGTGTTGACGCAACAAATATTGGCGTATGCTATAAACAAGGATTGAAATATGTGTCAACAACAGGAAAAGCAAGTGGAACACAGACATGTAATTATGGTACAAGCGCGTATGATAATTTGTGTCGTGAACAATCAGTTGATGCATGTGTGGCTGGATACTGGTATTCATCTGGCATCGATTGTTCAGAGGTTGGTATAAATTATTATAGTACCGACACAGATAAAAAACGTTATGCATGCCCAGAAAATGGTATCACAGGAACTGTTAAAACAGCATCCGAAGTTGGTGAATGCTATAAAACTGTCGATTATACGGCTGTGTATGGTAAAGGTACCCAGGTATGTAATTACACCGCCAAGAACGAAGACGGCAGTGCGCGGTATGCAACGAATTGTCGCGAATGGCACATAACATCATGTCAGGGTGGATACTATCGTGCAGCAAATGATGCTACAGATTGTGATGCGGTGGGATATGGTGCATATAGTGAAGAAGGAAATCTGGATAAAACACCATGTCCAGACGGTGGTGATACAGATATCGAAACAGCTGCGGTATCTACAATGTGTTACAAGGCAAACAATCCATTCGTCGCAGAACACGGCAGCGGGGTTCGTTATTGCAGATACACGCCAGAAACACAGGATTATACGGTTTGCGCGGCGCGCGTGTTCCATAAATGCGACGCAGGGTATTACTGGAACCAAGCAGAATCTGATGCAACAGATTGTGTCAAAGTCGGATATGGGTTCTTTGGGCCTGTGGCGAATCCTGAAAACGAAGGTTATATCACTGGACGTGGTACATGCGCATCGTTCGATGGAAGACAGGGTAAAACACAGACCGAATTCAGCGCAGATGCATCTGCATGCTTTATGGAAAATATGCCATGCAATGTTACAAACGGCAGTGGATTGAAGACATGTGGTTATGATATATCTGCCCAGGAATATGTTGCGGGATGTTCGGAATGTCAGGTTAACCGTTGTGATACAAAATATTACTTGAATACAAATTCATGTAAGATTTGTCCATCTGGCAGTATTTGTGGCGAACAAACACGCGTTGGCGAAAATGGTGTAGCAAACGCAAAGCCACAATTGTGTAAAGACCTGTTTGACGGGCGTTATCCGAATTCAGACGAAGGTTCTGTTGATAACGGTCAGTGCTTTGGTGATTGCGACATATTAACAAATGCAACAAGTATGTTTGGACGTGATTACCAGGGCGCAAATATGACAGACACATGTAAAATCAAAACATGTAAAGCAACATTCTATCTGGATGGCGAAAAATCACAATGTACATTGTGTCCAGAAAACAGTGTTTGTGGCACAGAATCAGGTGTTGATATGAACGAAGACGGTGTCGCAGACGCAAAACCACAAACATGTGACGCGCTGTCTGGTGGTACGCATACATTGTCACTAGCAGGTTCAACCAAAATTGAACAGTGTTATGCGATATGTAAGGATTACCCGATTCTTGGTGGTACGGCTATACGTGATATGGATTCTGTACAATATGATGACATGTGTACGTACAAGGGGATTTCTGAAACACTAAATCCGTGCGAAATCAGAACGATTAATGGTGTTGAAACATGTGTAGAAACATCATGTAAATACGATTATGAATTGATTAACGGACGGTGTCAGAAATGCGAACGCGACAATGCACTGGAATATAAAGCAAATGGAAATTGTCTGGTTGCAACATGCAAACCAACATATCATCCAGATGGCGATAAATGTGAAAGCAATGTTAAATCATGCGTTGCACCAAATGCTGTTGCAGCAACCCAAACATGGGATGTAACAAATGGCGCATTCGGAATATGCAAGATATCGGAATGCACCGATGGATATCATGTAGAATCAAATTCTTGTGTGCCAAATGTTTCTGTATGTAATATTGAACATGGTATTGGTAAACGTACATGGGATACAGATTTGAAAAAATGGACCGAATGTATCGCGACATCGTGTGATGCAGGTTATACAAACAATCCATATGATTCAAATGAGCCAGATAAACAGTGCGGACGATGCCGTAATGCAAAAAGTGTATTAGGCGATGAAGCGGTAAGCAGTTATAGCAGCGGCTGTAAGATTGCAACGTGTTTATACCAAGGCGAATTGTATAATTTGGATAAAACAAATAACGAATGCGTTCCAATCTGTCCAATGGAATTGTACGAAGATGAAACAGGTTCAATGAAATGGAATAAAAACACTAAGAAATGTGAACGTACGTGCAATGATGGTTTTATGCCGTGGTAAATAAATCCCCGCAATAATGCGGGGGGGTTGTTGTTATACATAGTTTTTATATTCCGCCCATTGTGATACAACACGATATTTTTATTATACAAGTAAATTGACATTAGGGGGCGTGGGCTGTATTATATGTTCTATGAAAAAAGTTATTGTGTGTTTTTTAATGTCTTGGTTAATTCCAAATGTCGCATCGGCTTTTGTTGATCGTGATGTTGCACATTTGTACATTATGGATAAAGCAGCAGGCAAGACATATTCACTGAATGTTCCAGTTGGAGATTCGGCTAAGTTTGATAAATTAAACATCGTTGTTCGCAGTTGCAAACAAACAGATCCGTTTGATGCCGAAGATAACTTTGCGTTTGTAGAAATATCAACCGCCACAGATGGTAAGATTTTCAGCAACTGGATGTCACGTAATGAGCCAGGTATTCGACCATTACAAAACGAAGATTTTGATGTTTGGTTGGTTGGATGCAAGGACAACGACTAAAAGGCTGTCTTATGATTATAAAAAAATTAACAGGATATATGTTAAGCAATGTATCTGATTCGTTGCCATCGGGACAACCATGGTGGCCATTTAACACAAATGTATATGTGTGTATGAATCTTGAAACTGCAAAACAAATAATGTCCGCGGACGGTATATGGAAAACTATTTATCGCGTTAAAGCGAAAAATATTTCATGTAAAAAAATAGATGGAAATATTATTCAGACAGATGAATCTACAAAAATTATCGTCGTGTCCCCTGTGTTGTACAGCGCGCGTTCCAATCGTACAGAAGCGGATTTGTTACGAAATGCCAAACACGCTTTGCCACGTTTTAGTAAAATAATGAAACAAGCATATAACCAAGAGAATGTAAGATGAATTTTATCAAAGAGTATTTCAAGATTTTAATTGGCGCAGGGGTTTTAATAATTGCACTGTTCGTTTTTGTAACGTCTTTACGTTCTAATGATTTAAGCGGGGGTACATTAAAAAACTGGACATCGTCAAATAATGATGAACGTGTATCAACAATACGAACATTGGTCGGCAGTGATGAAAACATAGACATTATTGTTGCGTGTGTTGGTAAAATAGCCACCCTGCCCGATGCGGATAAAATGACAATCGCAGATGCAGCACGACTGTGCCATATGGGAATGCAACTAAAGCAAAATCTGTAACAATATGTTCAAGTGTTTGGTTGCTTCTTTGGTGTTATTATCTGGGTGTGCATTTGCGCCGGGTTTTCCGAATGGTGAAAATTATTTGGGTGCGAAATATATTCGTGATCCGTTGGGCGAAGAACAAGAACCAGACAAAGACCCATTGATACGTACAGATGCGTTCGATTGTACTACGTTCGTAGAAACTGTTATGGCGGGTGGTGATGTAAATAACCTGAACCAAATTCGATATAAAAATGGCGAAATCGATTTTCTGAATCGAAATCATTTTATTGAAACAGATTGGTTAAAAAACAATTCAAATCGTGTTGAAAATGTCAGTGCACAATACGGTAAAACTAAAACGCGTCGATTGACAATCGATAAAGCAAAATGGCTGAAAAAAGTCCATAAAATAGACACGGATATTGCGCCAGAATCTGCAACATTGGAATATATACCGTATAAAAATTTAACCCAGCCAAATAATTCAGAAATGCTGATTGTGTTGTTTATAAGCGCAAATTCCAACAGTCTGGATACAATTGGTACAGAATTAGCGGTAACGCATATGGGTTTATTGTTACCAGGTGGGCAAACGTTGCGCCACGCGTCATCGGCGGCTGGACATGTTGTAGATGCAGAATTTATGAAATACGCCACACGTCGTCGCCAGATTGGTGAAATGGGGGTTGCATTTATTGCAATTAAATAAAATGACAGATGATAAAATTATTCAAATGGATATGGGAACAATGACAGGCGACACACCAAGTGACGTTCGCCCCACCCTGTGTTTGGGCATTGAATCTTCGTGTGATGAGACATCTGCGGCAATCGTAGATTCAAACCGCAATATTTTATCACATATTATTTATTCTCAAATTCCAGAGCATCAAAAATATGGTGGTGTGGTGCCTGAACTGGCTGCACGTGCGCATATTTTAGCCATTGATGAAGTTATTAAACAAACACTGGCGCGTGCTGGAAAAACAATTGATGATATTGATGTTATCGCTGCAACCGCTGGGCCGGGATTAATTGGCGGCGTATTGGTTGGATGGATGGCAGCAACAGGAATTGCACAATCAACAGGCAAACCATTAGTCGCGGTTAATCATTTGGAAGGTCATGCATTGGTTCCACGTCTTAGTGCCACAACCGCCAGCGGTGATAACGGTACAACATCGGTTGAATTTCCGTACTTGTTGATGTTGGCGTCGGGTGGTCATTGCCAGATTTTATTGGTACGTGGCGTCGGGCAGTACCAGTTAATCGGTCAAACACTGGACGATAGTGCCGGTGAAGCGTTTGATAAGGTTGCTAAGATGCTGGGGCTGGGGTATCCAGGCGGCCCAGTTGTGGATTCGCGCGCGCAAAACGGTAACCCAAAAGCGTTCAATTTTCCACGACCACTGTGCGATAAACCAGGGTGTGATTTTTCATTCAGTGGTATAAAAACAGCTGCGCGCACGTTCCTTGATAAAAATCCTGAACCACACAGCGATGAATTTATAAACAATTTTTGTGCTTCGTTCCAGGCATCTGTGGTTGATTGTATTGTAAATCGTTTGAATAACGCAATGAACAATGAACACGTGCGTGCGTCTAATCCAAAAACACTGGTTGTCGCAGGTGGTGTCGCCAAAAACAGCGCAATACGTTCGGCACTGGAAAATTTAGCCGGTAAACATAATATGACATTTGCTGCACCACCGATGAATTTGTGCACGGACAATGGGGCAATGATTGCATGGGCGGGGATTGAAAACTATCGCGTGGGACGCATTGTCAAAACGCCGATTGCACCACGTCCACGGTGGCCGTTAACTGAATTATAATTTGAAATTTTATACAATTTGTGCTATTGTTGACGGTATGAAAGATTATGTAAAACAATATGATGCAGCAACAAAAAAATTACTGACCCAGGCGGCCCAGATTGATGCAGCGGTTATGCCGCATGCAGATGTTCAATACAGTCTTTATGATATTACGTACACGTTGCGCAAGATGTATCGCGACAATGCTTTTCGCAAGAAATTTGTCGGCGAATTGCCGTTTAATGGTTTTGTGCCATGGACCAAAGGTTTTTGCGCCCTGTCCAGTATTTGTATATATGAATTATATGGTGGGGATACGGTGTGGAATCCATCTGCGATAAAAATGGGGGCGTGGGAACATGCACCGGTTGTTTATTTGCAAAATCGTTTCACAGATACCCCGTTTGACGCCACCGGTGACCAGTTTGCACCACTGCGTGTACCATATGAATTAGGCGAACCTATTAACAAACGTATGAAAGATATGAAAACGCCAAATAAAACAGAATTTGTTAAGCGTATCATTATGGAACTTGACAGGCGGTAAAATTATGCAGAAACCAGAACCTTTTGTGAAACCAGATACTGTATTCAGTGTAACAGATGCAGCCACCCTGTTAAAGGGTGTGGTTGAAACCGCATTCCCGCGTATTAAAATTCGTGGCGAATTATCGCAAATTACACGCGCTTCGTCTGGCCATATGTATATGACTGTCAAAGACGCGGGGGCGGCGATTTCTGCAATCGTTTGGCGCGGAACACCGATTGCGTTTAAGTTAGAAGAAGGGATGGAAGTCGTT
Organism: Candidatus Enterousia sp.; assembly: GCA_045645065.1. Taxonomy (GTDB): domain Bacteria; phylum Pseudomonadota; class Alphaproteobacteria; order Rs-D84; family Rs-D84; genus Enterousia. The sequence goes on along the minus strand of JAZRIB010000005.1, from coordinate 168,213 downwards.
GTTACCGGACGCTTTACAACATATCCAGCACGCAGCAATTATCAAATTATCATTAATGAAATTGAAATGGCGGGAATTGGTGCAATTCTTAAAATGCTGGAAGAACGCAAACAAAAATTGGCCGCAGAAGGTCTGTTTGACCAATCACGCAAAAACCCATTGCCAAAATTACCCCAACGTATCGGTGTTGTTACCAGTCCCACAGGTGCAGCATTCCAAGATATTCAAAATCGTTTGCGTGAACGTTTTCCGGTGCATGTGTTGTTGTATCCTGCGACAGTTCAAGGGACGTCTGCAGCGGTCGAGATTGCAGCCGGGATTGAATACTTTAACAATATGAATAACGTAGATGTTATTATTGTTGCACGCGGTGGTGGCAGTCTGGAAGATTTACTGCCCTTTTCCGAAGAAATCGTTGTTCGTGCTGCCGCAGCCAGTCATATTCCACTGATTTCAGGCGTTGGACATGAACCAGACTGGATGCTGATAGATTTTGCCGCGGACGTTCGCGCACCAACACCAACAGGTGCTGCAGAAATGGTTGTGCCAACAAAATTAGCCCTGTTCCAGGAAATAGACAATTTGTGGATTCGATTATCAACGACATTCATAACACGGTTAACCAATGCTAAACAACGCGTTGATTCAATAAATATAAAAAGCCCGCGCCAGGTCGTAATGGAACATGCGCAAAGACTGGATGATGTTGGGCGCACTATGAACATATTGATTACAAATAAAATTCATTTGGCACATCAACGTATGGATATGGTCGCGAATTTACAGACAATAATGTCTGGGCGTATGGCGAATTTAAGCCAGAATCTATTGCATTTGGGACAAATGCTACAATCCCTTAGTTATAAAAGTGTTTTAAGTCGCGGATATGCAATTGTTCGCGATTGTGATAATAAAATTATTAGTCGCGCAAATGCTGGCACCCCAGCCAGTATAGAATTTGCAGATGGAATTGTTGTTATATCTTGACAACCTGCGTTTTTGTACTATATTGTGTATTAAGAACATAAACAAAGGATACGATATGGAACAAAAATATTTGAACCCATTTATTTCTGGACAGTTGAAAGTCATAATGGAACGCGACAATATTCAGGTTAAACTTAACCGTCAACCAGGGACAGATACATATAAAGTCATTGACGATAATGGCAAAGAAATCTTGTCGTATATAAACGGCTGGGATTATGGAATGTATTTTATTTCTGTTTTTGGTCATAATGTGGCCGAAATTGAATGGTCTGAAAACAATGGAAAACCAACAAAAGACCAAGAATCAGTGTTTGAAATCGGTCGTTTGGTTGCAAAAAAATACAGCGAACAACAAATGTTGAACAATATGTCAATAGCAGACAAACACGTTTTGACGTTGTTAAAAGAATATACAAACAAAACACAAAAAACTAAATAAGAAAACCGGCAATTGCCGGTTTTCTTTTATTCTGCTAATGTACCAACCGACATTGTAATACGGCGGATACCACTGCTGATTGATTTTTCTTTGTTGATTTTGGCTTTGATAATTTCGCCTGTGTGATGAATATGTGTTCCACCACATAATTCACACGAAACATCGCCGGCGGTAATTACACGCACCATATCGCCATACTTTTCCCCAAACAGCGCCATTGCACCACGCTTAACCGCGTCATCCATTGACATTTCTTCGTGGGTAACAACCATATCAGCGGCAATCCATTCATTAATCAAATTTTCAACCGCTGTTTTTTCTTCGGCCGTCATTGCACGACCAAATGAAAAGTCAAAACGCACAGAGTCTGGTGAAACCTTGGAACCACGTTGTTCAACATCTTCGTTCAAGACGTGACGCAATGCCGCCTGAAGCAAGTGTGTCGCCGTATGGGCACGTGCCGTCTGTTGACGAACAGTCGAATTAATTACTGGCGTAACGATATCGCCAACGGATACGTCTGATTTCAATACGCCTTTGTGTATGACAACACTGTCGACACGCCCTGCTTCGGTTACGGTCATAACAACGTCATCACCACGCTTTAATTCGCCGCTGTCACCGACCTGGCCACCCTGGGTGCCATAGAATGTGGTTTTGTCCAGGGCGATTTCAACTTCGTCACCCGCAGTCGCTGATTCTACAAACTCGCCATTGCGCAAGATTGACAACACACGCGATTCCATCTGGGTTGGTGCATATTTTGCCACATCATCGGTTGCACATAATTCTGTCTGGGATTCCCAGAATATACGTGTACCCTTGGTATTGGCACGTGAACGTTCTTTCTGTTCGGCCATTGATTTTTCAAAGCCCGCAACGTCTACGTCGATATTTTTGTCACGTAAAATCATCTGGGTTAAATCCAATGGAAAACCGTATGTGTCAAACAATTTGAACGCAACATCGCCCGGCAAAACATTGTTATTCAGTTTTGGTAATTCGCTTTCCAATAATTTCATACCGTTTTGCAGCATATCTGCGAATGCGTTTTCTTCGTTCTGAATAATTTCAACAACGCGCGCCTGATTCGCCGCCAGTTCTGGATACGCATCACCCATTTCGGTAATTAACGCTGGATATAATTTTGACAGCAACGCCCCACGATGCCCCAGAATTTGTCCGTGGCGCATTGCGCGACGCAAAATACGACGGATTACATAACCGCGATCGGTATTTGATGGGATGACACCGTCTGCGATTGCAAATCCGACCGAACGCAGGTGGTCTGTGATAACCTTGAAACTGGAAACATTATCCGCTGTTTCGGCAACGCCCGTCACATCAGATACAGCACGTTTCAGATTCACGAACAAATCTGTGTCATAGTTGTCTGTTTTACCCTGTAAAATTGATGCAAAACGTTCCAAACCCGCACCTGTATCAACGTTCTGTTTCGGCAGTGGTGTCAAATTGCCGTTTGCATCGCGATCATATTGCATAAATACGTCATTCCAGATTTCAACCCAACGACCACCATCTTCGTCCGCAGAACCTGGTAATCCACCCGGCAAATGCGCCCCCATATCATAGTGCATTTCGGTACATGGACCGCATGGGCCCGTATCGCCCGCCGACCACCAATTGTCTTTGTCGCCTAACAAAATTGCATCTTTGCCAGAAACCTGTTTCCAGATTTTTGCTGCTTCGTCATCACTGTAATGCGTCGTCACAACAATACGTTCTGGATCCAGACCAAATACTTTGGTTAACAGTTCCCACGACATTTCAATTGCGCCAGCCTTGAAATAATCGCCAAACGACCAGTTGCCCAACATTTCAAAAAATGTATGATGACGACCATCAAAACCAACATCTTCCAGGTCATTATGTTTACCACCTGCACGAATACACTTCTGTACGTCTGCGACGCGTGGTGCAAATGCGGGTTCGGTACCTTGCAAAATACCCTTCCATGGGACCATACCAGCAACTGTGAACAACAGCGTTGGATCGTTTGGAATCAGTGATGCTGATGGCACGATTGTATGCCCGTGCGATTCAAAATATTGTAAAAAAGCCTTTCTGATATCATTATATGTCATTGTGTTTGTCCTTTTATTTTTTCAGGGGCATTGTATAAACATTGCGCCCGCGTTTCAATCATATATTTTACAAAATGGAAATTATTTTATTCGTTGCCCCGCAGGGCGGCTGTAACCAATGCGGTACTGCGCGCAATCATGGAATCACGCTGAATATTTGTTGGATAAAAACTGTTATTTAATTTAGTCATTAAATAATTAGTCTGGCTCATATAAATTGGTGACAATTCTGGGTGCATAGTGCGCATATATTCCACAAACATTTGCCACATTATAGAATCTGAGGGAACCAAAAACGGGTTATCTGATATTATTTCCAGTAAATCTGGCATAACGGTTGTTAAAAAATCCCCGAATTCTAATATATTATTCAGACGTATCAACGTTCCCGCCATCGCAACATATGGCGCATACAGTTGCGTGTCAACACCATCAATCGTATAATCGTCTGGATTATTCATAACACGCAAAACATCAAGAACACGCGAACGAATAACAACTGCATTGCCCATAATTGCAAAAACATTTTTATCAACACTTGGCACAACAGAATTCAAGACAATATCATCATCGTTTGCAAACATAAACCACGATGCAGAAATCTTGTTTTTGTGGATATATTCCAGTATTGCAACACGGGCGCGAAATACACCGACATTTTCGCAGGTGTTTATAATATGTAATCGACCACGAAAGCCTAATTTGCGAACATCATGATGTTTTAACGTTCGACACGGATTGTCATTATATATAATCAAAGATACTTTTTTTGATATACGCGCCAGACCCGTCACAGAAATTTGTAAAAATTCGTGATTAAACGTAGTAAGACCGATAATAATCCTGCTATTTTGTCGCATCATATAAAAATATTAAATAAAACTTTCTAAAATTGCAATTGTTTAGTATTTTATGATATAATGTAATCCGAGACACAGGGGGAATTTATGCAAAAAAGAATGGTTACTGCCATTTGTTTATTGACTATGATTATAATAATGTCATCATTTGGCCTGCAGTTAGACCCTGTGGAAATACCAGTTCAATCTGGGAACACGCTGTACGTTTGCCCTGCGGCCAGTTCAATTTGGGACCCCATCGGCACAGGATTTTCCCAATTTTCAAGATTTTTCAAAATTTTGTTAATGTCTTGTTTGATTGTTTTGACTTTTTCGTGGGGATGGGCGTTGTACCAAAATTTGTTAAAAGACAAATTTGACGGCGACAAATACAAGCAACCATGGGGATTAACAAAACTATTAATATGGGGTATCGTTATAATATATATGCTGATGTTAACGCCAAATTATTTTAAGTCTGTGCATATCAATGGTGACCCAAACGACTATGTTTTGTGCGAATATGGCGAAGAAAATGCACGTGAAGTGCCTGCAAATATTGTAACTTATTAACAGAAACACCCCAGAAAATCTAGGTTTTTTGCTTTTTTTGAATTATGCACTTGACTTAAAGCGCGGATTTCTCTACGATTCGAGTAAGCAGGTCAGGCAATGTCCATATAATCCAAGACATTGAGGCGTTGCAACACTAAAACAACGTGGAAATACGCACCTTTTGATTATATCGACATTGCCTGAGAAAAAACTTGCGGGACACCTTTATTATAAAAACCTATGAAAGGAGAAACATATGAACAAAGCTCAATTGATTGAAGCAATCGCAAACGATGTAGATATTACAAAAGCAGCAGCGGCTGCATGCGTAGATGCATTCATCAACAACGTAACAAAAGTTCTGAAAAAGAAAGGCGAAGTTCGCTTGGTTGGTTTTGGTACATTTGCAACAGCAAAACGCAAAGCAACAACAGGCCGTAACCCACAGACAGGCGAAGCTATCAAAATCCCAGCTTCTGTTCAGCCTAAGTTCAAACCAGGTAAAGCGTTGAAAGATGCTTTGAACTAAATCGGTTTGATTTACATGAAATAAAATCCCCCGTTTGGGGGATTTTTTATAAAAACAAAAAAAATCTTTACATAAATAAAAATATCTAATAAAATCATATCGTCAACAAACAAAGGAAAGGACAAATGGCAGAAAAAACAACAAAAAAAGCGGTTAAAACAACAACAACCGTAAAGAAAACTGTTGCTAAGAAAGCACCAGCAAAAAAATCAACAACAAAAAAAGCTCCAGAAATGAAAATCGCGGCACCGGTTGTCGAAACACATAATTGTGGTTGCGACAAATCATGCCCATGTGGTGGTCACTGTGAATGCAAAAAACATCACTGTGGTTTTTGGAAAAAATTGATTGTTGCATTGGTATTCTTTGCATTAGGATTCGCAGCCGCAAAAATGTTACCATGTCCAAAACGTGCAAAAATGCCACGTCCACAATTTGATGACAATGGTTGCTTGGTCGTAAAATGCCAAAAGATGATTGATAAAATGGCTGAAATAGACATCAATGCCGACGGTTGCGTTGATAAAGCAGAATTCAAGGCTTTCAAACGCAGCATGCGTAAACCGGCCCCAATGCCAGAGACACCTGTTGAAGCACCAGTCGTCGAATAAATAAAAACCCGCCAATCGGCGGGATTTTTAATACACAGGATAAGACCGTGAATAATCTGGATTCGGGTGTTGTAACGACGATTTCGCCCCGCGCCCGAAATCAATACTATAAATAAAATCAACATCATTTTTTTCATGCTTTTTATTATATATTCCTCTAGAAAGATTCTAAATACCGGTGTTAAAGTTATCACGTGATTTTGCACTTTTTATTGGTTGTTGGATTAATATATATTAGTGTATTCGGCGGATATCCGTGGTTACGGTGGTATCTGGTTTTGATTATGGCGTCTATGATACTAACCTGATGAATGACCATACGCATGATTCCAAGGCTAAAAGACTGTAAATAAATGCTTGCATACACCACAAATTGACAAATCGGACGCTTTGCAATAACATTCCCCAGATGAGTAATGATAATATATTTAAAAACGGTGCCCCGGTATATGTTTTCACCAACGAAAACATTGCAGGTTATATGCCTGCGCTGGGCGATATAAAAGGCGCGCGGGTGTTAAGCGTGGGCGCATCGGGCGATCATGCGTTCGAAAGCTATCTGGCCGGCGCATCACACGTTGATACATTTGATATAAATTCAAATCAAAAAAATATCATCGAATTAAAAACACATATGATACGTCATTTACCATACGAAAAATTTACGGAATTTTTTTTGAGAACAAATAACTTTTTTAACCAAAAGATACTGTCCCCGATTAAAAATGAATTTTCAGATGATTTAAACGAATTCTTGGCACAATACGAACGTCGCGGCAATCGGATGTTCTGGAATCCGTATGGTATATCGTCTGGTTTTGATATGTTTAAGATTTCATATTTACAAGATCCTAATAAATACTATGAATTGCGCAAAAGACTGCCTGAAAAAATCAGTTTTACCAATTGTGACATCCGAGATATTTCAGCCAAATTTACACAAGAATACGATGTTATTTTGCTGTCGAATATTGTCGATTATGTATACGGTACGAATTTTCACGAGCATTCAAAATTATTGCCTTTCTTTTACCGTGACGTAATTGTACCGATGTCTCATAAAAATTTAACATATGAAAATGGTCGTATTTGCTTTGAATATTTATGGAGTGCTGCCCCATATCGCTGTAACAAAGTAATCCAAGAAATGCAAAACGATTTAGTGTTACGGAAAATGCATAATCATCATCACAAAATTGTTGGCGTGCCTGTACGTGGTGCGGATCACGGTTCAGTCTTTGATTATGCAATCATATTAAAACAGCGGGAACGATAAGCAGTTCAAATAAACTTGCAAATCGCGAAAAAATAAACTATAATTAAGTTGTTGGTTAAAGTTTTATAAAGTACAACCAATACACATTCCCCTTTATTTTTATTGACTGATAAAATACCGGGGAAAAACGGTACACAGCCACAGGTTTACTACAAATAAAGACACGTCTTTATTAGCAATAAACTGGGTGGCTGTGGGAACAGTAATTATAAAAAAGGATTATTTATAAATGGTAAAAGTAAAAGAAAAGAAAAATCTGCCCGCTAAAATTTCGGGCAAAACAAAACACGAAAGTGATAAAAACGACGATAAAATGTATTTTATGGCGCTGGGCGGTCTGGAACATATCGGCCAGAATATGTATGTATATAAATACCAAGGAAAATACTTAATCGTTGATTGCGGTATGGGATTTTTAGAAGAAGAAATCGGCGCAGGTGACGTTCAATACTGTGATACAACATGGTTGGAAAAACGCAAAAAAGACGTTGTTGGGTTTGTTATCACACACGGTCACGAAGATCACATTGGCGCATTAAAATACATCTGGCCAAAGTTCAGAAAACCTATTTTCTGTACGCGTTTTCCGGCTGAAATTCTGCGTCGCACATTCCGTGGCATTGAAATGGATTTTAACGAAAAAACAGATATTGTTGAATTTGACCATAATGGTGCAACGTTGGATTTGGCGCCGTTTACAGTTGAAACATTCCACGTAACCCATTCTGTACCAGAAGCACAAATGTTAATCATTTCAACAGATGCGGGTAAAATCTTGCACACTGGGGACTGGACTTTTAATGACGATATTCCAATCGAAGCACCAACTGATTTTGCACGTCTGCGTGAAATTGGTTCAGATCCAAAATTGTTGGCATGTATGTGCGATTCAACAAATTCTTCGCGTCAAACGAAACAGGTTACCGAAACCCAGGTGCGTGATACATTGACTGAAATTATGAAGAACGCCCCAGGGCGCGTCATTGTCACAGGGTATTCACGCAGTTTGGCACGTATCAAAATGTTTGCAGAGGCCGCACGTGCCGCAGGTCGTATCGCTGCTATTAAAGAACGCACAAATCCAAATCCAGTTCCGTATGTTGGTCTGCCGGAATTTCGTGAAATGGGTATTCAATTTGGATATTTGAGCAAAGACGAAATTTACACTCACAGCGAAATCAAAGATTTGCCAGCGGAAAAACAGGCGATATTCTTGACCGGTTCCCAGGGGGAAAAATTCGCAATGCTGACACGTCTGTGCCGTGGCCAAGTAAAAGAAATGAAATTGATGCCAACAGATACAGTTGTGTTCAGTTCTATTATCATCCCAGGTCGTGAACAAGATGTTTCGTTCTTGTACAACAAATTGGCGCGCATGGGCATTAAAACACATACGATATTTGATACAGACAACGTTCACGCCAGTGGACATGCTGGACGCCCAGAACTGGAACGTTTCTATGATATGGTTCATCCCCAGGTTTCAGTACCAATGCATGGGGACTATATCAACGAAATGTTGAACGGCAAAATGGCAATAGAACGCGGTGGCGCAAAACACATGATGGTTGTTCATAACGGGGAAATGATTGCCCTGCGCGATGGGGACGAACCATATGTTGCCGAAACAATTGAAACATCGTACGTCGTTATGGAAGGCGAAACAGAACGCAGTGCCGATGACCAAGTATATAAGAATCGTCGTAAAATCGCTTCAAATGGCGCAGTTTTTGTAACATTGCCGGTCGATAAACGCGGTTTCTTAAAAGGCGTACCAGAAGTATCAAGTGCGGGTATATTTGAAAGTGACACCACAGGCTTTATGAAACGCCAAATTCAAATCGAAATTACCAAGGCGATAGACGGTCTGTCCAAAGCAGAACGCAAAGACCGTGATAATTTGGTTCGTGCAGTTCAAATTGCTTCGAACAAGGTTGTACGCGCCGCACTGGGGGCGGATAAAAAGCCACAATACAGCGTACATTTTATTCAAAAATAAATTAATCCCACCTGCCCTGTGTACGTTTGAGTCAACAAAACACAAACACTATGTCGGAATGGTGGGATTTTTTTGTTATTGCTTTCATTAAAAAAGGGTGTATAATTGCACCGCAAAAGAAAGTTAATTTAGGGGAAACACTATGTTCACAAAAGAAAAAATCAAAGATTTACGCTATTCTGTTAATGGCGAAATTTCAGCAGATGATTTACAGACAGTTGCAGATGAAATTTTGCAAGAATATGGCAAAACCGTTAAAATCGCTGGTTTTCGCCAAGGCAAAGTTCCATTAAAAATCCTGCGCAGAAAATATAATTCTTCGGCTATGCCAGAAGCAATCAATAAAAAAATTCAGATGGATTTAGATGCGTATGTAAGTGATAAAAAAATCCGTCTGGCGGGCGCACCAAAAGTTACACTGAAAGAAGGCTGGACAATCGGTCAAGACGTTGAATATTCATTGGAATTTGATATTTTGCCAACATTGCCAGAAATCGATTTAAGCAAAATCACATTGACTAAGAAAGTTACAAAATTAGACGAAAAAGAAGTTGAAACAGCATTAAACAACATCTTGAAAAGTCGCAGTGTCGCAGAAAAACAAGACGAAAAATACAAAGCAAAAAATGGCGACACAGTTGTTATTGACTTTAAGGGCTTTGTCGGTGACGAAGCGTTTGAAGGTGGCGAAGCGTCAAAACATCATTTGATTTTGGGTTCTGGCTCTTTTATCCCAGGATTCGAAGACCAATTGATTGGCCACAAAGCGGGCGATAAACTGGACGTTAATGTTACATTCCCAGAAAAATATCATGCTGCTCAATTGGCTGGCAAAGATGCACGCTTTGAAGTTAAGGTTCACGAAGTACGCAAACATATATTGCCAGAATTAAACGATGATTTGGCAAAAGAAATCGGTCATGAATCTGTTGATGCGTTACGCGAACATATTCGTAAAATCTTGAACGAACAATACGAAGAAGCATCAAAACGCCATATGCGTAATGAATTGTTGGACGTATTGGCTGATAAAGTGAAATTAGATTTGCCAGAAATGTTGGTCGAACAAGAATACAACATGGCAAAATCGGAATTCGAACATCAGCATGCACATTGCGGTTCTGATTGCGAACACAAATGGAACGAAAAACAAGAACGCAAAGACGCAGAACGTCGCGTGAAATTAGGTCTGATTTTGGCTGAATGGGGTACACAAAACAAAGTTGAAGTGACGCGTATTGACCTGCACCAGGCAATCTATGCAGAAGCATCAAGATACCCAGATCCAAAAAGAGTGTTCGATTTCTATAACAGCAATCCAAACGCAACAGCGATGATGCGCGGTATGATTTTTGAACGCAAAGCATTAGATGCAATGTTGGAACATGTTAAAACAAAAGAAAAATCTGTTCCAGCCGAAGAATTGTTTACACAGGCACCTGTACGTTAAACAATAACGTTACAAAAACAAGGAAACGCAAGAAATTGCGTTTCTTTTTTTTCCCCCGCCCACCCCGTACATAACAACAAAAAATCCGCCAAACGGCGGATTTTGTTTGTTTCCAAAAACGATATTAACGTTTTGAGAACTGAGTAGAACGACGTGCCTTACGATAACCATAATGCTTACGTTCAACAACACGACTGTCGCGAGTCAAGAATCCAGCCGCCTTTAATGCAGCGCGTAATTCTGGTTCTTTCTTTTCCAATGCTTTGGAAATACCGTGTTTTACAGCACCCGCTTGACCAGACAAACCACCGCCTTCTACCATGGCGACGATGTCATATGATGTTTCGCGTTTTGTAACACCAAATGGTTGGGCAATAATCATCTGTAACACAGCACGACGGAAATATTCAGACGATGCTTTGCCGTTAACGATGATATTACCTTTACCAGGCATCAAATATACACGTGCAACAGAATCTTTACGTTTGCCAGTGGCATATGTTGCGTCATTTAATTTTGGAGCAACAACTGGTGCCTTTTTGGCAGTTGTTTTTGTAGTTGCAGCCTTTTTAGTTGTTGTTTTTGTAGCTGTCTTTTTTGCTTCTGCCATTATTCGCCCCTTTTGTTTTTACGATTCAATGATGCGAAATCAATAACGGTTGGGTTTTGTGCCGCATGTTTATGTTCTGCACCCGCGTATACATGCAATTTTGTCAAACGTTGGTTTGCCAATGCAACTGCTGTACGACGACCCATCATACGCTTAACCGCGTTTGTAACCAATTTTTCAGGCTTTTCATCGCGCATCTGACCCAGTGTGCGTGATTTCAAAGAACCAGTCCACAATGAATGCCAGAAGAAACGATCTTTGTCCGCTTTGTGACCAGACAAAGCAACCTTGTCAGCATTGCTAATGATAACGTGGTCACCACAATCCATATTTGGTGTCCATGTTGGCTTATGCTTGCCACGCAAGATGTTTGCGGTATATGCCGCCAAACGACCCAGCGTGCAATCAGTTGCGTCAATCAGATACCATTTGGCTTCTAATTCGCACTTTTTTAACGATTTTGTCGCTGCCATTTTTATTTTTCCCTTGTTTTTCAAATTAAAGCGACGTTATTATTACCCCAAACCCCAGAAAAGTCAAGAAAAATTTAATATGGTATTATTATACCGCGCCAAATATATGTTTTCATAACTCTTGAAATTCATATAAAATGTATTATATTTAGAAAGCTATGAAACAATATATTTTACCCTTTCGGGATTTTGTGGTTCATCCGGGACTGACTGTGCCGGTGTTCATTGATAATAAAACATCTATTGCGTGCATTGAATCCGCCGGAAAAACCGGTCAAAAACTGGTATTGGTGGCACAACGCACATGGAATTACCCATCAGACCCCAATGATATTTATACAGTTGGGACAATCGGTGATATTGTTCAAATTTTGCGTATGCCGGATGGCTCTTTGCATGCGATTGTACGCACAACAGATGCTGTAAAAATCAGCAACGTAGTTATCGAAGATGGAATTTTCGTGGGTGACACAGAACCAATCGCAATCCAAGAAGATACAAATCACGAACAAACAATTGCACTGCGTGATAAAATTGCTGAAAATATGCAGTTCTTGGCGGGTGTGAAAAAATTCAAGATGGAAAAATTACGTAATGTGACAACAAACTATCCGTTGCCTGCTTTTATCGACTTTGTTGTCCAGGCAATTGAAATGGATGTTGAACCTGCGCTAAAAATTTTAAGCGCAACGTCATGGCGCGAAAAGTTAATCATATTGTTGGAACAGGTGAATTTGGTCGCTGAAACCGCAAAAATCGAGGAATCTATTAACAAGCGCATCCATCAACAGATGGAAAAAGGTCGACGTGAGGCAATTTTACAAGAAAAAATGCGCGCAATCCAACGCGAAATGGGCGAAGACGATCCAGATATGGACGCAGAAAATATGCGCAAACGGATTGAAAAATCCCACCTGCCCCGCGAAGCTAAGGAAAAAGCACTTTCTGAATGGAAACGTATGAAATCTATGTCGCCAATGTCAAACGAAGGCGGATTGTTAAAAACATATTTAGACGAATTATTATCAATGCCGTGGGATAAATCTGATAAAACACAAATTGATTTGAACACGGCACGTGATGTGCTGGATTCAGAACATTCTGGTATGCAAGGGGTCAAAGAACGAATTCTGGAACATATTGCGGTTATGAAAAAAACTAAATCTAACCAGGGTTCTATTTTGTGTTTTGTTGGTGCGCCTGGGGTTGGCAAGACTTCTTTGGGAAAATCTATTGCAGCGGCGTTGGGACGAAAATATCAGCGTATATCATTGGGTGGTGTATCGGACGAAGCGCATTTCCGCGGTCATCGCAAGACCTATATCGGTGCACAAACAGGACGAATTATGGACGCATTGAAACGATGCAAATCAAACAACCCTGTTATTGTTTTGGACGAAATCGATAAAATGGGACGTGATTGGCGGGGCGACCCAGAATCTGCACTGTTGGAAATTCTGGACCCGGAACAAAACAAGGCTTTCCGCGATCATTATCTGGAAGTGGACTTTGATTTATCAAATGTCTTGTTCATTGCGACTGCAAATACATTAAATCTGTCAAACGCATTAAAAGATCGTATGGAACTCATTGAAATTCCAGGATATTCAATCGATGAAAAAGTACGTATCGCACGCGAACATTTAGTCAAACGCGCCGCACATGATACAGGTTGGGAAACAGAAAATATCGTTATTGATGATAGCGCAATACGGCACATCATTGAAAAATACACATCTGAACAAGGGGTGCGCCAATTGCAACGTGAAATCACGGCTATTTTGCGTCGTGCATTGCTGGAAAACAATGCCGAAGATGTGCGCACAGAATTTACACCAGCCAAGATTGATGAATTATTATCAGTTCGTCAAACCGCAGGCTTTTCAAAAAAGATTGGTTTTGGAGTACGGATATGATTTTAATTATTAATACTTCTGGTACAAATTTGAATTTTGTACTGGACAATTATGAAAAATCTGTTACAGTAGACAAACAATCGGTTGCTTTGCCCGCCGAATGCCAGAAGTTTATTACAGAATCTGGCGCAACATGGCGCGACATTGACGCAATAGGAGTTGTTGTCGGCCCAGGCAGTTTTACAGGTATCAGATTGGGCATCGCATACGCAAAAGGTTTGGCTATGGGGTTAAATATTCCAGTCGTAGGAATAAGTGCATTTGATCTGTATTTAGCGGCCACACCAGACGCGTTTGTCGCAATCGATTCTGGACGCGGTGATTTCTTTGTAGCAGCCCCAGGACTGGAACCATGCACAATGGAAATCGAAGAATTAGAAACAAAACAAATGGCGTGGCCACGAACCGTTGGACATAAACCTTTTGATTTGAAATTGGGTATAAATATTGTAAAGGATAAAATCACATCTGGGACGATAGAACCTGTGGTACCAATGTATCTGCGCCCCAGCTATGCAGAACAAAACAAAGGCAATTAAAATGGCAAAGAAAAAGTTTTCACACCTTGGCAGACAAGATAATCATGCAAAGCTGTTACAAATATTACCAAAATGCACATTAACACACGATTCAAACGAATGGACCGAAGATTGGTATGGTAAGAAAAACCCACGTATATCTACTCGTTTCAGTTTCGAAATAAAGAATAAACATATTATTTCTACATCAGAATATTCAGGACGTTTGGCCGAAGCACCAAAAGGAGTTCGTATTGCATCAAACCCACGCAGACGTGCAATCGAAGCAGAAAAATTGGCCAACAAAGCATTTTATCACACGTTTCACACATATGATATTTGCCCAAGAACTGGGGAAGTGAAAGCATACCACGAAAACGGGACACGCTTTGCGGAACGCATGTTCAATGCATGTGTTCGTCAATATGAAAAACAATCAAAAAACAGATAATCGACAAAGGTATTGATGAAAAATGGCAAACATATTTAGAAAAATCTTGTTCAAAGAATATCAAAATCATGCGTTGGATATGTTGGACGTTTCGTGTATAGAAAAAACGTCATCTTTTCAGAAAAAAATAACTGACGGCGTATCAACAACAAAAAAAACATCATACTATATACATGGAATTGACTTTGCCGCAAAAGTTATATGCGAACAAACAAAAACGCAACAAAACAACAAGAACAACACCGATAATGATTATGTACTGTATATCAGTTACAAAAAAAATGCCGAACTAGGTGATGTAACAAAAAACACTGTTAATATACCGTTTGCTAAATATTTTTACAACAAAGTACGCGCAGAATACCACAATCGCCAAATTGAACGCCATTTGCAGCACTGTAAAAGAAAACAGAAAATGTAACGCCATATGTTTGACGAATTAGCCACATTACATAAATCTTGTTTTCCGCACAAACCGTGGAGTGCAGATGATTTTGCAGACCTGAAAAAATCAGGATGTGAAATTATAGCCAGCCAGAACGGATTTATTGTTTATCGCGCAACAATGGACGAAGCAGAAATTATTACCATCGGTGTTGCACCACACGCGCGACGCACAGGTATCGCAGCCGCAATGTTAGGGATTGTTGAAGCGGAACTGAAAAAACAAGGCGTTAAGCATATATTCTTGGAAGTTGCCGCCGATAACACCCCTGGACGCGCACTGTACACAAATAATGGATACACAGAAATTGGTGTACGCCCAAAGTATTATGACGGAACAGACGCAATAATGATGCGCAAAGATATTCAGCAATAATACCGGTTACGCATTATTACCAGAAACAAATTCCAAAACACGATTATCAAAAATAACATCACGCGGACGAAGTGGCGCAGCAACATGCATATCAGATGCACCACGTGTGCGTGATAATGCAACGTACGTCTGGCCGTGCGTAAACGCACCACGTGACATATCAACAACAACCGCATCCAGTGTTTTTCCCTGGGCCTTGTGTATGGTCATAGCGTATCCCAGATTTAATGGAAATTGTTTATAGCCCCCTACTTCGTTTTCAACAATTCTGTCGTTTTCATCGCGACTGTATTCTATCTTTTCCCACTTTTCTGGTTTAACCGTCACAATATCGCGACCGTCTGATAACAATTGCACAGTTATGTCACGCGACGACATCGAACGCACAATCCCCATTGAACCATTGTGCCATTTGTCACCATTTTTTACAAAAACAACTAATGCGCCAACTTTTAACGTCAAATTCAGTGGCGCAGGCACATCACGTTCCGAAAAAGTCCCTGACAAAACACCTGTATATGTTATTTCAGGGGCACCAATTTGCGCCAATCGAAACGCGTTAATTCGTTCGGCTGTGTCACGAAAAGGCGTAATCAATACCGCATTTGCGCGACGTTCATCATCCATAATTTTACAATTATTAAAAAAATCCAACACACTAACATCGCGATTACGCAATCGGGTCAAATTTTCCAGTAACGCACCATCACTTTGACGATATACCATATCAAAACAGAATCGGTTAAATTCAGCACGCTTGTACACATTACTGTCAAAAAAGTACGCATTAGGGTGTTCGTATGCCGTTTCATAATACCCCATGGCATCACGCGTTATAACGGGTGGCAACTGAAATAAATCACCAATGGCAACAACCTGGATTCCGCCAAACGGCGCATTATTACGCCGTGCCATTCGTGCCAATATATCGATTGCATCCAACAAATCAGGCGCAACCATCGAAATTTCATCAATTATCAAAACATCTGTCGCGTTCAGGATATTGCGCGGTTTAGCCTTTAATTTTAGCAATTCTGGCATAATGAAATCGCGTGGCTGAATCTGAAACAATGAATGTATTGTTTGACCGCCAATATTTAATGCGGATACCGCTGTGGGACACGCACAAACAATACGTTTCTTGGACGCACTTTTCAAATAATTAACAAATGTCGATTTTCCTGTTCCGGCCTGACCCAGAATTAAAATGTTCGAATTAGTATGCTCTATGGCATTAAATGCGGAAATCTGGACATTGTTCAAAATCGGCGCAATTGACGACATAATATAATCCAAATATCATGTTAGTTATATCGGCAAAACAATTCGTACGCGCAAACCGCCCAATTCGCTGTTTTCTAAAAACATTTGTCCGCCATGATTTTCAAACGCAGTCTGGGCAATCGATAACCCTAAACCAGTACCACCTGTATCGGTTCCACGTGCCTCATCAAGGCGAACAAAGGGTCGCATTGCATCTTTCTTTTTATCATCTGGAATACCAGGACCATCGTCTTCGATAATAATTTCAACATGGTCGTCATAATCACGTTCGCTGATTTTAACTGTTGTTTTGGCATATCGCGCAGCATTTTCAATAATATTTGCAAACGCACGCGCCAACGCCATTGGACGCGCATAGAATTGCGCAGGCACTTCGGGAAAATCTGTTATTACTGTTTTTTCTGGCGCGGCATCACGCACAGTACGCGTTAAAATCGGTGGCAATTCGGTGGCCTGTTCAATTTCAGGCATTTCGCCACGCGCAAATGCTAAATAACCATTCACCATTTCTGTCATACGATCAATATCACGTATCAAATCAGCATCTGAGGCACCACCGGTTTCAATATTTAAGCGCATACGCGTTAGCGGTGCTTTCAAATCATGACTGACCGCATTTAACATATCTGTACGTGTGCGATTGTAACGATTCAGACGTTCTTTCATTGTAATCATCGCTGTGGCTGCTTCGCGAATTTCTTTGGACCCAGTCGGTTCAAACCCAGGCGCATCCAAACCACGACCAAATCGACCCGCAGCATTCGCAATACGTTTAATACTGCGTGTATGAATGATAATAAACGGGGTTACCAATATCGATACAATTAACATTGCCCCAATCAGCCAAATAATAAATACTTCGGTACTGGTTGAATAAATACGGTATAATGATGTACCAAATGTTGCAATCTGGCCATCTTGGGTTGGAATATCAACAAAAACAAGACGTTTTCCCTTGTCCATGTAAATATTCGCAGAACGCTTTAACCGTTGCGATAACGCAGACGCCAAACGCCCTATTTCTGCGGCGTCGTTGTCGTTGTGACGCGGACGATTTAGTGTCTGGTTAATCGACACGTTTATGCCAATATCACGCGCCATCTGTTGGGCAATGTCCATATTATCAGAATCAATAAAATTCATCATCGTTGTAATTTCACCCGCCAATGTACGCGCCAATGTACTGTGAACACGCGACCAATGGTTGCCAAAAAATGCATTGGCAACGATAACCTGGGCGATTACAAGCGGCACCAATATCATTAATATCGTTCGTGCCAAAAAACTGCGTGGAATCAATCTCATAATCTGTCATTCCTGTTGTTGGCGGACGCGACATCAACTAATTTATAGCCACGACCACGAATTGTTATTATATCTAAATTTGATAATACTATATTTAATTTCCCGCGCAAGCGTTTTGCGACCATCGGTGCTGCGGGTGCAATATTTCCAATCGGATGTGTCAATGCGTATAATAATTTCTTTTCTTCGCCAGACAACGCCAATAATTGGGATTCGCCATTAACATTAACAAAAAATTCATCGTTTGCCATAATCAAGCCAGATGGTATGTGCGACACATTTTCATCGCGACGCTTGATTATATTATTCAAACGCAAAATCAATTCGCGCATCTGGAATGGTTTCGCCAGATAATCATTCGCCCCCCCAGACAGACCGTCAATCGTATTTTCTGGGCCTGCCATCGCCGTCAGCATTAACACAGGGGTTGTATTGCCGTTGGCACGAATAGATTTAAGAAAAGACAAACCGTCTGTACCGGTCATCATTCTGTCAAGAACCAGCGCATCAACCGATATACGCGATATAATTTCCCCAGCCTGGTCGACACAATCCGCAGTTATGACATTGAAACCTTCGTTGCGCAAACCACGCGCCAGTGCCGTACGCAGCACATTATCATCATCAATAACTAAAATTGTTTTATTCATACACACACCTGGGATTTGGCTACTCGGGACTCGTATCATACTGCCACGAGTAACGAGCCCCCAGTGCCATATATTATTTTTCTAGTGGTTCAACCGCATATTCGCCAGGCTGAATCATCATGTATGGGCTGTTTGCGCCATTGTTAACATCTTCACCAAGGACGGATGCACGAAACTGCATACCATTTGTTGTAAATTCTGTTTTGAATAATGCATACCCTGTACCACCACCCGTGGTTGGCCCCTGCATTCCCAATGAATAATAACCGCCCAAGATACCATAATCTAAATCAATATAATCCAGACTGACAATCAAAGAAACACTGCTGATACCGTCACTGGTCATATTGCAGGCAAATTCACGATTTGACAAGACCGCTTCTGAATTTACAGGAACCATCAAGTCCATAACGGTTGGTTCGCAGACACGATCAATCCCATTTACCAAAAAGTCGTATGTCATACCAACCGTCGCCTTTGACAGACCGGTTGAAACATTGACCTGGGAAATTGTTGCCTTGGGTATTTTAACCATTGCATTGGCGATACCACTGCGCACGGGGAAAGAAATCCCAGATTGCAGACAATCGCGTGAAAATGGATCTGCTTCACAAATATACACACGTGAATGCGCGTTCATCATGAACATATTAGCCAGACTGTTGAACAAAAACGCACGTGTAATACGATCATTCAAACGTGTACACCCAAAATTACGACAAATAACCATCGGACGGTTTGCAAACATAACCCCTGGGTGCGCAGATTCTTCGGCAGCACGCGCATCAAGAATATTCTGGTCGTAATCAAGACTGTCCGCACGGTTCATAAATTCTGTTTCTGGAATGAAATTTGGGTCGTCTGGGTATGCATAGTACGACTGAACCGGTGTTTCAGTATAAATTGTCTGGAAATTATCCATTACAATGTCGGTGTTCGCATGCACAGTTGGCGCAATCAACGCCAGCAAAAAACCAGTTAAACAGAATCTTTTCATTTGTATTGCCTTTTTCTCTTGTCTTGAATTTTAGAACATTTTATATAATTGTGTCAAAACAAAAATATTTTTATTGAAAATTAGTCACTGTTTGTTCTAAGTTTAGTGTGAAACAAATATTTACGAAAGGTGAAATCAATGGTCGATCTTATTATTGGGGGAGAATCTGGTAAATTACACGCAGTGTATCACAAGTCTGCAACACCAGGCGCGCCGTTGGCGGTTGTGTTGTCGGGAAATCCACGGCAAAAATACCATATGAACGACCGTGTGTCGTATGCAATGTTTCGTGCGTTTATGGACATTGGTTTTTCTGTTGTACGATTTAACTATCGCGGGGTCAACGATTCCGAAGGTGCAATCGGTACAACATCTGAAAATATGCTGGATATCGCAACTGTAATTGACTGGATTCAAAACCATAACGAAGACAGCGATCAAATCTGGTTGGCGGGACATCAATTAGGCGCATGGTACGTTTTACAAGCAATGATGCGTCGCCCAGAGATTTCTGGATTCGCACTGGTGTCACCGGATTCATCGGTATCTGATTTCGCATTCTTGTCGCCACGCCCAAATCGTGGTCTGTTGTTACAGGGCGCAAATGAATCTGAGGACGCACGTGCATTCGCCACACACCTGACCCAGGTTTTGAAAAAACAAGCCCAGATTGATTTGGAAACAATTCGCGTTAAAAACGCAGATGCACATTATAGCCAGCCAATAGACCTGAGACAGATGTATAACGATTTGAAAGCATATGTTGGTCGTGAAAGCTCAGAAGACAAGTTGTTGTAATTATGATGAACAAAGAAAGATTCTTGGACGCTAATTTGCCAGACGAATTCGGGGCAACCATTCGTCCGCGTTCGCTGTCAGATTTTATTGGACACGACAGTTTGAAACAAAACCTGTCTATTTTTGTATCTGGGGCAAAAAATCGCGGCGAAGCGATGGACCACGTGTTATTATATGGCCCCCCAGGGTTGGGAAAAACCACATTGGCACATATTGTTGCAAACGAATTGGGAACTAATTTCCGTGCAACAGCGGCACCAATGCTTACCAAGCAAGGGGATTTGGCGGCAATTCTGACTTCGTTGGAACCGATGGACGTGTTGTTTATTGATGAAATCCATCGTTTACCAACCGCAATCGAAGAAGTCTTGTATTCCGCAATGGAAGATTTCAAGTTGGATATTATGCTGGGCGAAGGTGCCAGCGCAAAAAGCGTCAGAATTGACCTGCCGCCGTTTACGTTGGTGGGCGCAACAACACGTACAGGTTTGCTGTCTAACCCATTACGCGACCGATTTGGAATTGATTTGCGCCTAACGTTCTATTCCCCAGAAGATTTAGCAAAAATCATTATGCGCAGTGCGAATATATTGGGAACACCAATTGATGCAGACGGTGCGTTAATGCTGGCACGGTCGGCACGGGGTACACCACGTATCGCAAACCGATTGTTGAAACGGGCGCGTGATTTCGCAAGCGCTTTGTCAAAGCCACAGATAACGGCCGATATAATCAAGACCACCCTGTTCCAATTGCATATTGACGAATGCGGTTTGGATGAAATTGACCGTGAATATATGGGCGCGATTATAAAACACTATGCCGGTGGACCGGTGGGGATTGAAAATCTGGCAGCGGCATTGTCAGAGCCGGCGGATACAATCGAAGATGTTATTGAACCATATCTGATGCAGTTGGGATTTGTTCAGCGCACACCACGTGGTCGAATTGTGACAGATGCAGGATATCGGCACCTGGGGCTGGAAAAATAAAGGAGAAATAAGATATGGTTGCGGCAAGTGTTATGGGGTTGCAGGCAGACAAAGATTTGTATAACAAGGTCGTTAAGGCATATAATGCCGGTAACGTTAATGAGTTGTTACGTTTGATGATGGAGCAGTATAATTGGACGCATTTATCGCGTAAAAGCGAGGCGAGCCTGACTTATCAACAATCACGCAGAATGACGATTTTATATATAACGTTGATAAAAATTGCAAATGCGGTAGCCAACAAGGGCGAGTATAACCTATCGGATACGCGCACAACCGAGGTTATTGGGCACAGGGGCTGGTATATTCGTGACAATATATTCAAAGATATAATTCAAAAAGCGTTGCCACATATTGCAGACAGTGATGAGTTTTTTAGAAAAAGTACGCAATGTCAATATTTGTCGCCTGAATTTGGTGTTGTACAGTCTATTATAACAGAACAAGATTTGAGAAAATGGCAAGATATGTATAACACTGGTAAATTTGTGCATAAAGATAGTACACAGGAAAGTTTTTTCGCTGATGCGCAACAAGTGTTCAGAAACATTGCTTCTGGGCGTTCTGTGGTGTTGTTAACAAATGATACTTTGCGTGCGCTGACAGATTTTATGAATGTGTTTGCAGATAAAACAAACCCGATGTATAAGCCAGAATATAATACTGCAATAGACGAGACATTAAAAGTTGTTAAAGGCGATATTGCAGAATTTAACAAGTTTATGAAACAACAAAACTCTTATGATATATAAAAATATTGTTTAGTGTTCGTGTTCACTTTTATTTGACATATAGAACATTCTGTTTTATAAATATGCATTCCTGTATTAGGAAATAAGCATAATGATAAAAAAAACGATTAATTTAGCACGTATTTGTATTCCATATCCTAATCAATGGGATGATTTGTTTGGGTATTCATGCACCGCAAGTGCCCTGACCCAGAACAAATTGATTTATAACGCATATAAAAACATAAAAGATAATCTTGACGATATACATGCATACAAAGATTTCTATGATATTTTGTCTGCGGTGTATAACATTGATTTATCAACCAAACCTGCCATACGTCCAATGCAATCGTGGATAAATTGGTGCAACAATGATAACATAGTTTATTTATGCGCACATACAATAATAAAACATCGCGTGTTAAAGGAATGCAACACACTGGTGTGCCAGAATATCGAAGAACATGATTTTTTGGTACATATGTATCTGAATGCGACACGAAAAAGCATAAATGGTAAAATGTTAGATTATAAAAAAAACATCCCAAATCGGTTTACAAATCTGGAAAATAAAAATATACTTAAGAAGATTCAGGAATTAGCATTACCACAACAACAAAAATAGAATATGACACAACAAATTGTCGATTTTTTACAGATTGCTGAAAAATTGGGGTGTGAATACCGTTTAACCCGAATGTCTGATGGGGAAAAGCAATCTGTGGCGGCACATTCGTGTAACATGGCAATAATGGCAATGGTTTTGAAACCATATCTGAAAAATCCTGTGGATATGGAACGCGTGTATCAGTTGTGCCTGTTGCATGATTTACCAGAAGCAATCGCACACGACGTGCCACTGCACGAACAAAATTGTGTCGTACGCGCACAAAAGCGTATCGATGAATGCGTCGCTATACATAAAATCGTCAATATTTTGAACGATGATGATATTCAGAACCTGTTTACAGAATACGAAGAACGCCAAACAAATGAAGCAAAATTGGTAAAAGCACTGGATATTCTGGATACGGCAGTACAACATATGTGCACCAAAGATTTATCGTACATTGGCGAATATGCAGATGGTTTTTATTGGAAAATGTTTTTCAGCAACGATTTTGCAAAAACATTTGATTTTGAACCTGTTTTACGAGAAATATTCAACAAAATGCAACAATGTGTTGAAAAACGATTGAAAAACGAACTGGGCATCAATGCCAAGGATTTTGCAGAATGAAGACTCATACATTCCCTTTTTCAATCGCATATGCCGACACAGACGCAGAAGGTATTGTTTATCACGCCCGTTATCTGGAAATTGCGGAACGCGCCCGAATGAACTGGTTGCGTGGGATAACATACGAAAACAACGATATCGGGTTTGTTGTACGTGAATTAAATATCAAGTATTTACAACCGTTAAAGTTAGCCGATGATTTTGTCGTCGAAACAAAAATTACAGATACAGGATTAGTATCTGTAAAGGTTGAACAAAAGTTCGTGAAAGATGGGAATGTTTGTGCTATAATAAACCTTAAAGTTGCGTATCTGGGGGCGGACATGCGCCTAAAACAGATTCCAGATGGTTTTATTAGCGCGCTGATGTAATTATACAAACAAAGGAAAGAAAGGAATGGATAATAATTTTTCGTTGTTAAATTTGTTTACAGGCGACCTGATGACACAGTTTGTGTCGGTGGTCTTGGTTGTGTTTAGTATTATGTCTTGGGCGGTTATCGTTGAAAAAGCACGCATTTGGCACAATCAGCGCAAACATCCAAACAAACCAAAACCAAACGATAATCTGGATGTGTTTATTCGCCCTTTTGATAAAAACCTGTGGTTTTTGTCTATGGTTGCGTATATTTCACCGTTTATCGGGCTGTTTGGAACAGTTTGGGGGGTTATGGATTCGTTTGCATCAATTGGCGTTAACCAGTCTGTAAGTATCGGTGTTATCGCACCTGGGCTAGCCGTCGCATTAGGAACAACCGCATTGGGTCTGATTGCAGCAATCCCAGCAGCAATTGCACACCAGATTTATTCCAAAAAAGCAGATGAATTATATGATCGTCTGGAATGTGCATGCAAAGATGTAAAAAACCAAAAACAATAAATGGGTGCAAATATGTCCAGATTAAGACGCAGAAACAATGATGCTTCGATTCAATTAACGCCGATGATTGACGTTATGACGGTGCTGTTGGCGGTATTTATGGTAACAACACCCATGATGACGACTGGTATCGATTTGAATTTGCCACGCGCCGGCGCATCAGCCATGACAGGCAACGATCACGCAATCCAAATCAGCGTGGACAAAATGGGAAATTACTATTTGTCTGAAATGCAATTACCACAAGAAGAAATTGTAACACGCGCAATCGCAATGCGCGGTGAAAACCCACAACTGACCATCATGATAAGTGGCGATACAGACGCAAATTATGGTGCTGTTATGTCAATGATGGGAAAATTAAAAGATGCAGGATTTCAAAAAGTTGGTCTGAGAACACAACCAGAATAAGACATAAAAACAAATGGTAAAAACCAATCGATTTTCATTGGAAAATATTTTGATTTCCACCGCAGGACATCTAGTGGTGTTGGCGATAATGGTAACGTCTATTATGGTCATTATAAATCGCGCACAAATGGTCGCCCCAGACAGAATTGATATTATTGAAATAGATTTGAATGAAGTAAAAATATCAGCAGATGAAACTAAACTGGAAAACACAAACGCTGATATGGCACCAGAATCAACAGAAAAAGAACCAGAACCAACGCCAGAGCCAGAACCAGTAAAAGAACCTGTTGAAGAGAAGCCAGAACCGGTAAAAGAACCAACATTGGTCGAAGAACCAAAAGAAGAAAAAATCGAAGAAAAACCCGCTGATAAAGAAAAAGAAATTGAACCAACGCCGGCACCAAAGAAAAAACGCATAGTTCGTGTTAAACGCGATGTGGTCAGTTTAGACAGAACAATGACAGTATCTGTTGTTGACGCATTGCGTGTGGCAATGACACGGTGCTGGGTTATCGATACAACACGACCAGATATTGCAGATATTCGTGCAGTTGCGCATTTAACAATGCGTCGTAATGGCACTGTGCATGACGTTTGGTTTGAATCCGAAGCCCGCGCAGAAGAAGACCCTGGGTTTGCGTATGTACTGGATACAATACGAGAAGCAATTAACGTATGCCAACCCTTGGACATGTTGCCGCCAAATCAATTTAGTTCATGGCAAAAAATTCAGTTAACTTTTTATCCAACCAGTGGTAAAGTAATGTAAAACGTAGCCCGAGGGAGAGAGAAAACCAAAGGCGATAATATGAAAGATTTTTATTCAGAGAACTGGTATCAGGCAACGGACAAATTTTCTAGACAGGCATCGCAATATGGCGATTTGTTTTGGTGTGTGGCTGATAATCATAAATTCGACATCCCATATGTAACAATCGGTAATGGCCCACATAAAATCGTTTTTAATTCTGGCGTTCATGGTATCGAAGGATATTTTGGCAGCGCAGCACAATTGTTTTTTATGGATAAATTTGCACCCCATATATCTGATAAATTCAAACAAAAATATTCTATTGTTTTGATTCACGCAATTAACGGTTGGGGCATGCAACACCGTATGCGCGAAGTTATGGATTATAAAAATGGCGGTCTGGTTGATTTGAACCGTAATTTTGGTATTGATTTTTCATCACAAGAAACCCTGCCCCAGAATCCAAAGTATGAAATGTCGCACGATTTATTGCTTTCTAAACCTGATGCGGTGCATAAAAAGAACGCAATCAAAGCATTTCGAAACAAACATCTGAACGATGGCGCATGGGACGCGATAAGTTTCGGCCAATACAAGCACCCATATGGATTGTTCTATGGTGGCGCAGAACCAATGATTGAAAACAAAATGACGTTAAGCATTTACGATAAAATTATGCGCGACGCAAAATCTTTGACATCAATTGGATTACATACCGGTTTGGGACGATTTTATCGCAAGAAAGGTTGTGTTTCTGCACAATTGTTAGTGTCACACCCCAGCGCGCATAAAAACACTAAATACTTTTCTGATATGCTGTCTGGAACGCCAATCGTTGCAGATGAACGCGCATTGAACGGCCCTGTATTATTAGGCGATTTAGTAGATTGTTTGGAAAAACGATATGAAACACCGGATTTGCCTGTGTACACGGCAGATTTCGAAATCGGCACTGGCGAATTTCCAATTATGTCACCAATATACAAACGCATGGATATGGGCGATGCACGATACGATTTGCTGAATCATGGAAAAATAAGTCCACAGACATTTGATAACCTTACAGAAAGTTGGTATCCGTCTGATTCTGGGTGGCGCGATGCCGCATTGGAACGTGCATACATACTGTTTGCTGAAATGATGCACAAAACCAAACACAGATAAAAAACGCGCCCCCGTAGGGACGCGGTGCAGACACACGATAAGCCGGATTTTGTCCTGCCGAAAACCCAGTTTCTGTCGGAAACCAAGTAATGGTAGTGGATATGATTAATCTGCAATTTGTGTTACCACAATTGTCAAGCCTTCTACCCGCCCCCGATGAGGGACACATATAGGGAGCCTATTTGAAGTTGCTGCGCACAGAGATTGCCCGTTTCACTCGAATTTAATCGTTTACGTCACTGTTGCTCTAATCGTCGGGTCGCCCCGCCCGGTATATTAGCCGGTGTGCTGTCCCAAGCAGTCCGGACTTTCCTCATTCTGGCTAAGTCGCCAGACGCCATACCCTGTGTGTCGTACGGAAAGATATTTTATCAGGAAAATTACGGTTTTCAATATTTTTATAGTTTTTTTATTTCTTGGCCCCTTGGGTGCGTGCGGATTTTAACGCATGATTTAACGCAGCACGTGCAATTTGACGAATTTTGGGTGCAAATGTGCGCATATTCATTGTGTCTGCAACGGTATCGCCAAATAATTTCGCAATATAATCCAATTGCGTTGGCGCAATTGTATAAATTTCACTGGTTATATCGTTGATGTTCAATTCTTGTACCGGTTCGCGCATGATAAAAATCCCTTGGTTTTCTGTAAAAGTATCATAATTTCGGATATAAATCAGTCGTTTTTTTTCATTTTTTTCAAATTTAGTCCTTGCTTATTTCAAAAGTCGTCACTATATCATAAAGTAACTTGACTGAAAGGTGCGAAATTGCTATAAATTTCGTGATAAAATAAGGAAAGAAGTATGTTAAAAAATGTAATTGGTAAATTATTGGGTTCTGCAAATGACAGAATCATCAAAACTTATGATAAAACTGTATCTTTAATCAATGACTTGGAACCAAAATACCACGCAATGACTGATGACGAATTGCGTGCCCAGACAGTTGCCCTGCGCGAACGTTTGAATAATGGTGAACGTGAAAAAGATATTTTGCCAGATGCGTTTGCGCTGGTACGTGAAGCGTCAATTCGTACAATTGGTCTGCGTCATTTTAACGTGCAAATGATTGGTGGTATGGTTTTGACCAACGGACAAATCGCAGAAATGAAAACTGGTGAAGGAAAAACACTGGTTGCAACATTAGCAATGTTTTTGAAGGCACTGTATGGCAAAGGTGCGCATTTGATTACTGTTAATGACTATCTGGCGTCGCGTGACGCAGAATGGATGGGACAAATCTATCGTTTCTTGGGGCTTAGTGTTGGTATTGTGCAGCACGATATGACCGACGAAGAAAGACGCGCAGCATATAACTGTGATATTACATATGTGACAAATTCTGAACTGGGGTTTGATTATCTGCGCGATAATATGAAGTTTTCTAAAGCACAACAGGTTTTACGACCATTTTTCTATGCAATCGTTGACGAAGTGGACAGTATTTTAATTGACGAAGCACGTACCCCGTTGATTATTTCTGGCCCTGCCGAAGACACCAGCGAACTGTACGCACGTGTCGATGATGTTGTTGCAAAACTGAGTGATAACGATTTTGTCAAAGACGAAAAAGACAGACATGTTACATTGACAGAATCTGGTGTAGATAGCGCAACACGTTTATTGAAAGAATCAGGCTTGTTGGTTGGCGATAATTTGTATGCATCTGAAAACGCTGCGTTGGTAATGCATATTCAACAATCATTGTTGGCGCATCACTTGTATCAAAAGAACGTGAACTATGTGGTGCGTAACGGCGAAATCCTGATTGTTGATGAATTTACAGGACGTGTTATGACTGGGCGTCGATTTGGCAAAGGGTTACACCAGGCAATTGAAGCCAAAGAACATGTTGCAGTGCAGCCTGAAAATCAGACTGTGTCCAGTATTTCATACCAGAACCTGTTCCGTTTGTACCCAACATTGTCTGGTATGACCGGTACAGCGATGACAGAAGCCGCCGAATTCGAAGAAATTTATCATCTGCGGGTGGTTTCAATTCCAACAAATCGTCCGGTTGCACGCGTCGATCATCACGATGAAATTTATCGCAACAAAGATGAAAAATACGATGCTATTATTAAGCAAATCGAAGAATGTACCAAACGTAAACAGCCGGTCTTGGTTGGTACGGTATCAATCGAAAAATCCGAAGAATTAGCACAGATTGTTCGTAAAAAGTTAGGTATTGAACCAGCTGTGTTGAACGCAAAACACCATGAATCCGAAGCAAAAATCGTTGCCCAAGCAGGTGCGCCAGGTGCGGTTACAATCGCTACAAATATGGCTGGTCGTGGTACAGATATTAAATTGGGCGGTAATGCCGAAGAACTGATTGCAAATTTGGATAAGGACGCCCCAGATTTTGAAGAAAAGAAAAAAGAAATCTATGCTACAATCGAAGCAAACAAAAAACAGGTTTTGGATGCAGGCGGCTTATATGTAATTGGTACAGAACGTCATGAATCACGTCGTATCGATAATCAGTTGCGCGGTCGTTCCGGTCGTCAAGGTGACCCTGGGGATTCCAAGTTCTTTCTGGCGTTGGACGATGATTTGATGCGTATCTTTGGCGCGGCACGTTTGCAAGGTATGTTAACGACATTGGGGTTGAAAACAGGTGAAGCAATCACACACCCGTGGATTACAAAAGCCTTAGAAAAAGCGCAAAAACGTGTAGAGGCACGCTATTTTGAAGCGCGTAAAGAATTGCTGAAATACGATGACGTAGCAAACGAACAGCGTACTGTTATTTATAAACAACGCGACGATTTGATGACGTCTGATAATCTGACACCGTTGGCACATGAAATGATTGGTGATGTCGTGGAAATGATTTGCGAACATCATATCCCAGAAAAAGCACACCAGATGGACTGGAATGTCAAAGGTATTCACGATGCAATGATGCGTGTGTTCGCGTTGGATATCACAGACATTGAAAAATGGAAAACAGATGAAAACATCACAGAACGCAAGGCGTATGAAACATTGGTCAATCTGGCAATACGTCGTTACCAAAACCAGGCAACAAAATATGGTCCAGAATTGATGCAAATGGCATCACGTCAAATGATGCTGGGGGCATTGGATGCGGTCTGGAAAAAGCATCTGCAACAAATGGATTATCTGCAAAGCGCAATCGGTTTACGTGGTTATGCCCAGAAAAATCCACTGTATGAATACAAACGTGAAGCGTTGGAATTGTTCAAAAATACGGTTAATAACTTTAAGATTATGTCTATTTCTTATATCAGCCGTATGGAATTAACACGCGAAGATGTAAATGCCACAGAAAAACAACGTGCAGAACGTGATGCAAATTTAAATCAGGCAACTGGGGACAGTCGCCGTAATGCACCATGTCCGTGTGGTTCTGGAAAAAAATACAAGCATTGTTGTGGTAAACTACAATAACAAATAACCCGAAATTTTTTCGGGTTTTCTTTTTTAAAAGATATAAGAAAGTTTTCCTTGAAGCGGACGGTGTGTTTGTATTATTATCACAGCAAACAAAAAAAGAGAAACAGATGCATAAAATACCGTTTGTTATTAGCAATTTTATGGCATGCTTTATTTATGGTTCCAGAAATCGACATAAGTGGCGCGGAAAAATCAATGTGTTTTTGTTTCGTCCTGTGATTGCAAGATTTGTTAAAAAGACCTTTGGGGTGCGTATAAAATCAATTTGTTTTATACGACAAAACACACTCAACAGAATGGTGTGTGTTGTTAACGATACTTATTTTGTAAAAGTTTTTAGAAATGTTACACACAAACGCTTAAAGGATTTTGAATTCTTGTCAAATTATGTGGCAAATCGTATGAAAATCACAATGCCACATGTGATTGTGCACAAAAGAATTCCTATGTATGTTTCTGAACGTGTACCTGGAAAATCAATTGATGATTTTAATCCAAATTATGTATTGGAAAATTCAGAATACATATTAAAACAGGTTCATGGGATTATACGACAATTACAACGTATCAAAGTAGATGAAATACCAAACAAAGAGCGTTTTATGGACAGCATGCAACTACGCACCAAAGAAGTTGAATGTAAACATCCAAAGCAGGTTTTAGCGCACTTTGACTTGAATAGGTTAAATTTTTTATTTGATGATAATTTAAAAATACTGTCTGTGATTGACTGGGACACATTGTCTATTGCAAATAATCCAACAACCGATACAATTATATTTTTGAAGCACTGGAATCGGTATAAACAAAGACATACAAAATAATCGCATATCTGGCGATTATTTTTTTGTTTTTATCTAAATATTGGGTTGATTGCATCTGGGTAATTTGCTATGGTTTTGGGCATGGAAAAGCAATTCATTCATCTTAGAACTCATTCGCGATTTTCTGTGGGCGCAAGTACGTTAAAAATCAAAGAAATTCCGGCGTTGTGTATTGCGGCGGGAATGTCGGCGTGCGCATTGACAGACACAAACCTGATGTCGGGGTGCGCGGAATTTTCTGACGTTATGCCGAAAAATAAAGTTCAACCGATTATTGGTGTTGAAATATCACTTAATCATCACAGCGCAGATCCAAAAATCCTGCGTTCTGAATCGTTGTCGCGAATTGTATTATTAGCCCAGAATCATGCCGGTTACTTGAATCTTTGCGAACTGAATCGCATTATGTATATGCGCGGGGAAAATCATCATTTGGGACCATATATTACAACAGACGAATTACAGTCGCACAGTGATGGACTGATTTGCCTGTCGGGGGCGCATTTAGGCCCAATCGGTATGGCAATTCTGAATGCCCAAGACGCCCAGGCTAAAATTTATGCAAAACAACTATTAGAAATCTTTGGAAATAGATTTTATATCGAAATTCAACGTCATGGACTTGAAAATGAAATAAAAACAGAACCTATGTTCTTGGAAATAGCGCGCGAATTAAATATTCCAATTGTAGCAACAAATGATGTGTGTTTTGCGTCTGATTCAGACTATGAACCGGCGGACGCATTGGGATGTGTTTTAGGCCAGACCAAGGTTATTGACCCAGAACGTCCACGCAAATCATCAGAACAATATTTCAAATCAACTGAACAAATGTGGGAAATATTTTCTGACCTGCCGGAGGCGTGCGAGAACACATACAAAATCGCCCAACGTTGCGGATTTATGGTTAACGTTCATGAAAAACCATTGTTACCACGATTTGGTGACGACTTGGAAACCGAGTGCCAGATGCTGCGCGATAACACAATGAATGGTTTGAAACGCCGTCTGGAACAGCACGGAATTACTGATACAACCCCATATTATGAACAGGCTGAATTTGAATTAGGGGTTATTATCGGGATGGGATTCCCGGGCTATTTCTTAATCGTTGCGGATTATATCGATTGGTGCCGTAACAATGATGTTTTAACGGGACCTGGTCGTGGTTCTGGGGCGGGTTCTATTGTTGCGTGGGCGTTGGGAATTACGAACGTTGACCCATTGAAGTATGGGTTGCTGTTTGAACGTTTCTTGAATCCAGATCGTATTTCAATGCCCGACTTTGACGTTGACTTTGAACCGACTGGTATTGAACGCGTATTATCGTATGTTTGTGATAAATATGGGCATGATTCTGTGTGCCGTATTATTACGTTTGGCTCATTACAGGCGCGTGGCGCAATTCGTGATATTGGGCGTGTGTATGGGTTGCCCTATTCTAAGTCCGACAAATTATCAAAACTTATCCCACAAGATGCCAAGACACTGAAAGACGCAGTTAGTGTTTCAACCGAAATTCAGGATATATTAAGCCAAGACGAAGATATGAACAAGGTTGTAACAGTTGCCGAAGAATTAGAAGGTTCGTTGCGCAATTTGGGACAACACGCGTGTGGCGTTGTTATTGGGGACAGACCTACAACCAAGATTGCGCCTGTTTATCGTGATCCAGCCAACCCGTTGCCATCATGTCAGTATGACGGAAAGTATCTGGAAAAATCTGGACTGATTAAGTTTGACTTTTTAGGGTTGGAAACACTGGTTGTATTAAAATATGCAACACGCCTTATTCAGCAGACACGCGGTATTAACATTGATTTAGACCAAATCCCAACAGATGACGAAAAAACAATGCGTTTATGGCAACAGGGTTTGACCGAAGGAATATTCCAATTTGATGCCACATTTGTTCAGCAAACGTTGCGCAAAATGCACCCAACCAGTTTCTTGGAAATATCGGCGTTGAATGCACTGAACCGTCCAGGGCCAATTGCGTTTATTCCACAATTTATTGCGCGTATGCACGGCGAAGAACCAATCGAATATGTTCATCCACGGGCAGAACCTATTTTGAAAGAAACATATGGCATTATTGTGTACCAAGAACAGGTTATGCAGTTAACACGTGCGTTGGCGGGCTTTACACGTGGACAATCAGACAACGTGCGTAAGGCGATGGGTAAGAAAATCATCGCTATGTTGGACGAATTAGAAGGCAAATTCTATGAAGGGTGCGAAAAAGAAGGCACACTGGATCGCGCAACGGCAAAAGACCTGTGGGAAAAGTTCAAAGAATTTGCAAAGTATGCATTTAACAAATCACATGCGATTGCATATTCGATTGTTGCAAACCAGTGCGCATATTTGAAAGCAAATTATACGCCTGAATTTTTAGCTGCGTCTATGTCCAGTAATCTGAACGATACTGACCAGTTGGCGATATTTGTCGACGATGCCAAAACTAATTTCAATATTCAAATTGTACCACCTGATATTAATCAAAGTGAATCTTTGTTCACAGTTCGTGATGGTAAAATTATTTATGGTTTGGCAGCGTTAAAGGGTGTTGGGACAGCCGCAACAGATTTAATCGTTGCAGAACGTAACGCAAACGGAAAATTCAAGAATTTAACAGACTTTGCAAAACGTTGCGCACATATTATGAACAAACGAATCTTGGAAGCGTTCGCAAAGGTTGGTGTGCTGGATTCACTGGAACCAAATCGCGCCGCGATATATATGAACGCAGATGCGATTTTGCTGTATGCGGCAAAGTCGAAAGAAAGTGCCAGCGCATTATCATTGTTTGCAAATACAGTTGAAGATGATGTGGCCGAAGACAGATTACATAAAAACTTGCCAAAGACCGCGCCATGGACATTTAATCAGAAATTAGAAAACGAATTATCTGCGCTGGGATTCTATATTTCTGCGCATCCATTAGACCAGTACAAAGGGTTAATTGCGCGTACAGGTTTGGCAACCAGCGCAACATTAGAAGCATTGGGGGACCGCAAATCTGTTCAAATCGCAGTAAACGTTAATTCGTTCAGTCGTCGCCGCACCAAGACTGGCAAAGAAATGATTACTATTAACGCATCAGACAGTTATGGCAATATTGACGCGGTTTCTTTTGGGGATTCTGCCATTGAATTTTCCCAGATTTTAAGCACAGAAACCGTTGTGATATTGTCTGGAAAAACATCGGCGCGTGACGATCGGGTGTCTATATTTGTTGATTCTATTATACCGTTATCCCAATGGGTTGCAAAAATTGCACGCAAAATCAGTCTGGACATTTGGGACGCATCGGCATTGGCGGATGTAAAAAAAGCACTGGTCGCGTTGGCACCAGGACATACACGTGTGGAATTAAACCTGCATGGGGCGGACAAGGTGGCAACAATGATGTTACCAGGGGGTGTCGAATTAGGCGCAACAACCGCAACAGATATCGCAGCCCTGGGGGTCAAGGTAGAGGTGGAATAACAATGAAACATATACCTGTGTTATTAGATGCGGTGTTAGGTGCGCTGGGCGACATTCAGGGCAAGCGCATAATTGATTGTACGTTTGGCGCAGGCGGTTATACGCGTGCATTTCTGGAACGCGGGGCGATTGTAACAGCATTTGACCGTGATCCGAATGTTTTGTGTGATGTTGACTTAATTCGCGCTGAATATGGCGACCGCTTTAATTTTGTGGCGCGTGCATTTTCTTCTATTGCTGAATTAGATGACAAATATGACGCCATCGTGTTTGATTTGGGTATTTCTTCGATGCAGATTGATAACGGGGAACGCGGTTTTTCATTTCGTATGGATGCGCCACTGGATATGCGAATGGACACAAAGCATTTAATAACGGCATCTGAATTAATCGAGCAAGTATCAGTAACAGACTTGGCCCAGATTTTACGTAACTATGGTGATGTGCGCAATGCAATGAATGTTGCGCGTGCGATAAAAAACGCAAAACCCAAGACAACATTTCAATTACGTGATTTGATACATAACCCAAAGGACATAGCACCTATTTTTCAGGCGTTACGCATTGCGGTTAATGATGAAATGGGGGAAATTGAACGCGCGTTGGCGGCGGTGCCAAATCTGTTGGCGGCAAACGGCAAATGCATATGCGTAACATTTCATTCAATCGAAGACAGAATTGTCAAAAACACGTTTCGCGAATGGACAACCACCCCTGGCGACCCACGAATGCCACAGGTGTGCCCTGCCCCATTTATGGCAATAAAAACTATGTTGCCGACGGATGTGGAATTGGCAAACAATTCGCGGGCGCGTTCGGCGCATATGCGCGGTGTAATAAAATTACCATAAGGAGACAAACAATGAAAAAATCCTTAAAAGATATGGTTGCAAGTGCAGACGCAGCAAAAAAGGTAAATCCACGCGATTTGTCCAGCGACCAAGATTTGACAATTGGACTGATGAATATGATTGCGATTGAAAACATCGCACCCAACAGTCAAATTGCAGATATGGTTCACGATATGCGTGCGCAATTGATGTCACGGGTGGTTTTAGATAATGCCAAAATGGATGCATCACAACAAATGCTGGGGCGCGCAATTTCGCTGATGAATGACGGAATGCACGCATTTCCAGACAATAAAAAAGCATATGAATACTTTGACGCAGCATACGAAGCATATGCAATGTTTTGGGGTCTGAATATGGGATTTATAGATATAAAAAACATATAAATTAACTCTTGATTCAAGTGGCAAAAAAATGATAAAATAAGCCTAAGAGAGAAAGGATATGAAAGGTTCTATGAATAATATTTTCCGAATTTCGGCATTAATGGTGGCTTTTTTGGCGGCTGGTTCGGCGGACGCGATTGCGCCTCAGAATCCACGTTCTTCATCATCTAATAATGTTTCATCGGCGCGATCGACGGGGCGTGAATCAAAACGCACAACCATGGACACTGTGTCACGTGCAACAAATGCACGTCCATCTGTGACGACGGCGCGTTCGACAACACCAAACGTATCATCACGCGCGACAGGAACGGCAACG
This sequence comes from Candidatus Enterousia sp., assembly GCA_045645065.1. Lineage (GTDB taxonomy): Bacteria > Pseudomonadota > Alphaproteobacteria > Rs-D84 > Rs-D84 > Enterousia. The sequence continues at coordinate 132,128 of JAZRIB010000005.1, read as the reverse complement.
GCATCACGCAACGCGCGCAGTGCAAGCACCGTGTCACGAAACGTAACATCCGCTGCACGCAGTGCACGTTCGGCAACGCCATCTGGGCGCAGTGCAACTGTGCCGGTTCGTCAATCTGGGGTTTCACGTGCGGCGTCATCACGCGCAACAGCGGTGTTTGACGATGTGTCTAAGATTGGTGGTGGATATGCACAATGTCGCGAATCGTATGCAACGTGTATGGATCAATTCTGTGCCAAGGCAAATGAAACATATCGTCGTTGTTTTTGCAGTGAACGTTTCATGGATTTTCGTGACACCGAAGATGCATTAGACCAGGCAAAAATTTTGTTACAGCGTTTTGAAGATAATAATTTGAACGCTGTGGATAAAACAGCCGCAGAAGTTAACGCAATGTATTCTGCTACGGTGGGTGAAGCCGCAATTAAAAACGATACCAGTGGTGCCGCAGCATTATTGGCAGAAATTGGGGATTTGATTTCAGGAAAAAAGAAAAAATCTGATTCTTCGTCTGGGTCAACGTCGTTGGGTGTAATTAGTTTGGATTTTTCATCTGATATTGGTGATGTTTGGGGTGGCTCGTCATCTGTGACATCGTCTATATTCGGTGGCGATGCCGGTGTTGATTTAGGCAAATTAGAAGGTCAGGAATTATTTAACCAGGTACATAAACAGTGTTCTGAAATGGCCGCCAGCAGTTGTCAAAGCGCCGCGGTTGCCAACATGGCAAAAAGTGCATATGGTATTATGATTACCCAGGATTGTAATGCATACGAAAAAGGGATTGATACCAAACGTCAACAGGTTCAAAATACTGTGCGCCAGGCGGAAAAAATCCTGCGCGAAGCACGTCTGGAAGAATATCGTGCACACAATTCCCAGGATGTTAACGCATGTTTAGATTCTGTACGTTCTGCAATGTTGTCTGATTCGGCGTGTGGGAAAAATTATGCACGTTGTATGGACTATACCGGTGCATATATCAATCCAACAAATGGTGAACCGGTTTATTCGGCACGTCTGTTTGAATTGACGAATTTAATTCAGTTGGACAGTGCAACATCGAACAACAATGGTACATACACAGATATTTTAGAACAAACCGCAAATAAACCATTTGTAAGTTTCTTGGACGAACGTCGTGTGTTTGCACAATCGGCATTGGATTCATGTCGTGACATTGCTGATACTGTTTGGACAGAATTTAAACGTTCTGCTTTGATTGAAATTGCCCAGGCCCAAGACGAGAAATTAGAAGAAGTTAAATCATCTTGTGTTGATACAATGCGTGAATGCTATGACACACAATCAAATGCGTTAAAAAGTTTTGATGACACCACGGCAGAGGCCGCCGGTGCATTAAGTGTCGCCGCTGCACGTGCCATGTGCGCAGACAAAGTTACAGCGTGCGCCGCGTTATATAGCAACGGCGATGAAGGCTGTGAATTTGATGGTAATGGAAAATTAGAGAACGAAGGCAGTTGTGGTTTACAACAATTGTTAGATTATGTTGAAACCGTTGATACCGTTCGTGTTGCCGAAGGATGTGAAACCGCCCTGCGTAATTTCACAACAGAATTATGTACACCGTCATCTGGGGCCCAGGGTTATCCATGGAATTGTCGTAATTTAACAGAATCAGATATAACAAACCAAATATTGACACGTGCCAGTTTGTATTGCGTTGATATTAAAGGTGACAAGTACACCCAGGCCACATATAATGACAACATAGACGATCTTAGTGACACGGTGGCACAAACAATCAAACAATTAACAGAAAACATCATGTTTGATGTTGCGACCCAGTTGCGTGATGTGTGCGAAACCGGTGGTGGTGTTTGGATGGACAGCACAAAAAAAGAAACGTATCAAGAATACGATCCAACATTCTATAGCAATGTCTTTGGAACAACAAATACAACAGATATAGAGGGTGGCGGTGAAACTGGAGCTTCGGCAGCCAAAGACAAAACAACACATGGAATATGTGTAACAAATACCGTTGAAAATGCGTGTTTGGCATTCAATGATGCGGAAAGCGGTCAAAACTGGGCAACGTTTAACAAGGCAACCAACCAGTGTATCTTTACCGATGATTGGTACAAGAATCAGTGCGAGACTATGTTGGGTGGTACATGGGAATCAAATACATGTTCATGGAAAGAAGAATAATCTTGATAGAGGATGAAAAATATGCGTAAGAATGTATTTTTATTTACTGTTTTAGGCTTGTTTGTTTGCACGTGCAATTCGTCATATGCGGAAGACGCGAAAGACAAGGTCGGTTTGGAAAAATGGTTAGACGACGGATTAAAAGTGCAGTATACATGTCCGAATTTTGATAAGAACAATCCTTTGTATGCGGGTGATGCATGTGTAGAAGGGTGTAATGACGACCCCAAAAAAGTAAGCGCAATGTTTGCAGTCGAAGTAAAAGAAGGTGGGGCAAAGTTTTGTGTTCGCGGGGTAGAAGCATATCGACAAGGTCTGTTTCACTCCCCAAACATTAAATATTGGGAAAGTAATAATGATTTGAATGAATGTGTATGGTTGTGTTACAATGGGTACACAGGGCCACAGTGTGAAAATCAAATAACAGCCCTTAACGACAATAATAAAACATGTGACCCCACTGAATTAACCCCACGAAAGGGTCCCGCCAGTACCGCCAGTGTTGGCGCAGGCGCAGAAAACCCAGGAAAAACTATGGATCGCTTGGTCAGCGAAGGGCAAAAATGTAGACAAAGAGACAAACGTTTTGGCCACTATACCGCAGGCAACAAGCATTCGCAGCATGACGTTTTTTTGGCGATAACTAAATACGACGAAGGTAAGCATGGCGCATGGGTTCAAGATATTTTAGTCTATTCTTGGTGTAAAAACAACAGTAAGATGTGCAGAACGGTAATCTCAAAAAATACCAAAGACCCAATATTAATGTGCAAAGACGGATATCAACAAAGCACTGATGGAAAAACATGTGTGCCAATTGATTCTTATGTGTGCGGTAACATTGCAATGTGTGACGGTTGGGCAAGGTCTGATGACAACTCCAATCTGGAAAGGGTTGTGGTTGAAGTGGACGGCAAATCATGCTATCAATACAGATGCAAAGGTTTAAATAAGGGGTTTGAAAATATACCGTCAGTGAGTGAACAGACAAAATGTATAGATTGTGTAGCAGGTGAAGGTCAGGACGCCCACGTTGTAGAAGACGGACGTTGTGTATTTACATCAAAGGGCGTAGATCCAGATTTGGATCCAGTTGGAAAGCCAGCATGTAACGGTTGGGGTGACGAAAAATATACGAAAGACAACACAAAGGCAGCATACGAACCATATGTAATCGACAATAATGGTGCAATGTGTTTGCAATATCGTTGTGCAAAAGGATATGCGTATAAGAAAGACGAACCAACAACATGTGAATCTTGTACAGGCGACAATCAGATGCCTGATCAAGATGGTTTTTGTATAACAGTGTCCGGCACCCCAGCGGATTGTAGCGGATGGTCGGACATAGACAAAAAATCATATACCAAGATTTATGACGAAGCCAATAATTGTTATACATATCAGTGCAAAGAGAAAGGATATGCGTTTAAATCGACAACTGATAAAAATTGTACACCGTGCAAAGGAACAGTACAACCCAATGGAACATGTAAAAAAGAATTTGAAGAATCAAACAAATCCGATATGGCGACCGCCAGAGCACAAGATGGTACGTTGTGTTGGATGAAATGTCAGGATACCCAATGCTTCAAATCGTGTTTAAAAGGTCAATTGTAAGAAAAAACCGCCGTATGGCGGTTTTTTTTAATTAAGAATATCAAAATATAAAACATTTGCGTTTTATCATCAGGCGTTCTTGATAAGGGTTTTTGCCATTGTGATTGATTCAGGGGTTATTTCGGCACCACTGATTATACGCGCAATTTCATTTATACGTTCATCATCCCCTATTTCAATAACAGATGTCGTGGTTTTATCGTCTGAGACATGTTTGGAAATCTTGAAATGACGATCCGCAAATCCAGCAACCTGGGCAGAATGTGTGATAACCAACGCCTGGGATTCGGATGCCAGACGATTCAGGCGCGCACCAACCGCAGATGCAGTTGCGCCAGATATGCCGGTGTCTATTTCATCAAAGACAAATGAATGCGTGTCCCCACTGCCGGCCAGTACCACACGCAACGCCAACATTAAACGCGCCAATTCACCACCCGATGCCGCACGATGTAATGGCGCAAATGGTGAACCTGGATTCGTTTTTATCATAAATATAACGTCATCTGTACCATTGGACGATGGTGTACACGGGGTACATTCAACCATAAAATCAGCCGACCCCAGTTTCAAATCTGGCAATTCGCGTAAGATACATTCACGCATTTTTGTCGCCGCTGTACAACGCGCCGCAGACAATTCAGATGCGTGTGTACTAAATTTATTAAACGCATTGTCGCGCAATGTTTTGATGCGTTTTAATTCGGCGTCTGAATTATCAATGACCGCCAATTGCGCCGACATTTCAGATAATTTATTCGGCAATTCATCCGGTAATACACGATGTTTGCGGGCAGCCGCACGAATTGCAAACAAGCGTTCTTCGATGGAATCCATATCATCCATATCCATCGATTCTGGTTCCAGCGCGCCCATTACATCAGATACAATTTCAGCCGCGGAATACAGTTTATCAATTTGTTCGGCATATGGATTCGGATCTGATTTAATACGCTGTAATATGTGCGCAACATTGAATATCTGGGCGTCCAGTGAATTACCACGCGCATTTAACGTATCCATCGCTTCGCCCAGGATGGCGGCGTTCTTTTCTGCGTTCATCATCGCAGCACGTTTGGCAGATAATTCTTCTTCTTCGCCGGGTTGTGGATTTAATTTTTCAAGTTCCGCCACATTATGCGCTAAAAATTCACGTTCATTCGCCGCACGCGATAACATTTCTGATAATTCGTTCAAACGTTTGTCTGCATCATGATATTCGCGATATGATTCATACGTACAGGTCAGTAATTCAGAAAAACCAGGCACGTTACCCATCGCAAACAAGTCTAAGGTTGGACGATGCGCAGACTGATTCAACAATGTGTGATTGGCAAACTGGCCATGAATTTCAACCAATGAATCACCAACGGCCTTTAACGTTTTAATCGATACAGGGGTGTCGTTAATCCATGCGCGACTTTTGCCGTCTGAACCCAAGGTGCGACGCAATATAACACCGTTATCGCAATCAATGTCAAATTCACGCAATATGTCACGTACAACGTTGGTCGCAACGTCAAATTCAGCCGATACAGACGCAACATCACACCCGTGACGTATCAACCCAACATCAGAACGCGCACCCAATGCCAATGATAATGCATCCATTAAAATACTTTTACCCGCGCCGGTTTCGCCCGTTAATACATTTAAGCCACGCCCAAATTCCAAATTTAGACGTTCTATTAATACAATATTTGTGATGTTCAACCCAATTAACATACGTGAATTATAGACTTGAAACGCCAATTGTTTCAAGCATTTTTATACTTTTTCCAATTCCCATTCGTGCGTCCACAAAATGTAACATACGCATTTATATTTTGGATAAATCTGGCGCAACAAGGCGGCGTATTCGTGTACTTGCGCAACATAGGTGTCGTGAAATTTATCGCGATTCACGTCTGTCTTGTAATCAAGAATAAAGACCGTTTGCGCATCATTGTCAATATACAGGCGATCAATACGACGACTGATGAAACGATGCTTAATGGTGCCTGCAATGGGGACTTCGGTCATGGAATTTGAACAAAATAATTTGCCAAGGCATGGAATCGACTGTATGTGCGCAACCAATTCTGAATCACCACGCGTGTTGTCGCCATCAATAACAATCAACCCCAGGCGTTTGTGCATATCTGAGCCAGCCGTAGTCGCAAATTTTACGCCATCGCGTTCTGATAAAATTGCTTTGATATCATTATTTGACATTGGTTATCCTGATTAAATCTGGTGTTTGTTCGGCCGTTGGCAGCGCACTGAATACACGCCACAACTGGTTGTGCCACGACATTTCAGGCGCAGATGCATTATTGGTAAAGCCGTAAATATATAAACTGTCGCGGGCACGCGTCATCGCAACGTACAATAATCGATAATATTCCGCTAAATGCGTGTTTTTTAACGCATCAGATGCAACACGACAGCGCACAGAATGATTTGTGCGGGGTACCCATAACCAAACAGGCATATTTATATCTGGGGCGGTTGGAATGGGTAATATTTTTTCTGGATTCGGCATGTTAACAGTATCGATTAAAAATACCGCTGGGGCTTCTAGACCTTTGCTGCCGTGAACGGTGACAATGCGCACACCACTGGATGAATCCATATCGCGTTTAATCTGGCTGTTGCCGGTAATGAAATATTTCAGAAAATGTTTTAACGTGCCAGGCATTGTACGTTCATACGCCAGACATATTGTCATAAATTCTTCCAATGGATCGATAACCTGGTTGCCAAGTGCCGCAATCAATTTTGTGCGCATATCATCGTGATTCAAAAACGCATCAAAAAACGAATAAGGCGACATGGTTTTTGACCATTCTTTGACGTTTTGTAAATCAGTGTACACGTCTGGGAAAATATCACGAACTGCATCAAAAACAGTCATCGGAACAAAGTCTGAATTAGAGTTTTTGCGCACCTTGTTTTCGTCGTTTTTAATTTTGCATAAATTAAAAATATCTTGTGTTTTCATACGATAAAAAGGACTTTTTAACAAACAACACAAACTGTAATCATCCGACGAATCAAGACAAAAACGAACCAGATTCAGCAAATCACATATCGCTGGAAAATTCGGCAAAACGATACGATCGCTGCCTGCGACATCTATGGATAAACGTTTTAATTCACGAACTAAACGTGGCGCCAACGGATAACGATTTTGAACCAATACCATAATATCAGATGGCTTGTACACACCGTCTTGGATTAACGTTTTGATACGCGTCGCAACATCGTGCACGTATTCATCAACATTTACTTCATCGGTTTTCTTGGAAACCAATTTATGCAATTCCACCGACCCTTGGGCGTGCTGACGAAAACACTTGTGCGAATTGTTAACGAACCCAGTCGATTCACAAACTGTTTCATCTGAAAAGAAACTGTCTACGGCATACAAAACCTGGGGTGTGGAACGAAAGCTTTGCGTCAATGGAATTTCGCGTATCGTACGCAAATTTTGTTCTATCTGTTTGGCAATCATATCACGACTTAATGCAAAAGCGCGCGAATCAGCCCCTTGGAACCCGTATATAGACTGTTTACTGTCACCGACAACAAACAAAGAATGTGTCGACAAGGCCGTATCGCCTTCTACAAAAAATTCCCCAGATAACATTCGTAAAATATCCCACTGGGCCGGTGAAGTGTCTTGCGCTTCGTCTACAAGAATATGCGACAACGACAAATCTAATTGTGATAACACCCACCCCATCGTTTCTGGGTTAGAAAACAATTTTCGCGTATACAAAATCATATCTTCAAAATCAAGTAGATTACGCGATGATTTCATATCTCGATAAATCATCGCAAACGCCGCAGACAAATCAAACATCGCAACAGTGTCGTCAAATACCAACCGATTTATATTATGCTGATTCAATGCATCTATACGCGCCAATTCATCTGATACAAAATCCAGTTTCGCAACATTTGCGTTTGGCCTGCCGTCTTGGGTTAAATATGCAGTTTTATATTCTTCAAAACCAATTGAATTATCAATGTATCGTTGCGTCAAATCAATAAGCCTATCAATGAACGCAGCAGGCGATTTGCGTTTGCTTTGTGCAGCCCGCGCCATCGCCACAATATTTTGCAAAGCAGACACATCTGCATCGACACAAACAGGATTGTTCAATTCTAAAAAATTATACGCTGTTTCAACAAAGTATTTGCGATAATTAACAACATTTGTTATGTCGAAAAAATACTTGTACTGGTTACTTAATTCCATCAGCAAATCAGGCATAGAATATTCAGATATACGATTAACAATATGCGCAAATGCCGCCCCAACCCGATTATCATCAGTTGGTGAATTTATCAATTTATCAAATGCGTCTTGTAATAAAATACGCTGGGCATCATCAGACACCAATGTCCATGACGGTGATAAACCAGCCTCACTTGGGAAACGATGTAAAATCTCTTCACAAAAACCGTGTATTGTTTTTATTTTCAAAATATCAGGATTATCGATATAATAAAAAAAGATTTCGCGCGCACGTAAAACATCTTTATCAGACGCAGGCTTGGTTTCTGAAACCCCATCCAATAATTCACGCAAACTGTCATCAGACGCACACGCCCATTTGCGCAAAGACGACAAAATACGATTACGCATTTCGCCCGCACCAGCATTCGTATATGTCAAACACAAAATCCCAGTACTTAAATCTTTGGACGAACGAAACAAAATACGCAACAAACGCTGAACCAGAACACTTGTTTTGCCGGTGCCGGCATTCGCCTGGACCCAGACGTTTTCACGTGGATTCGCCGCCATATCTTGTTCGTATGATAACGTTCGTTTTTTTTCCATTTATGCCCTTGCTTTATTGTTTAGATTCTAGTATAAATCCAAGAGAACTGCAAGATATATAAGTTTGCATTTGGTTTAGGGAGAAAAGGAATGGAATTCAATCAATTATTTCTGTATGGTGGCGCAATATTAGGTGGCCTGTTGTTCGTTACACTTGTTGTTTTGTTTTTTGTGTCACGCAAATCACAAAAGGTTATGGAATCCGTACTTGCCATTATGACGCGACCAGACCGCACAAAAATTACAGACGCAACACGTGTGTTAAGCACCATACTGGGGGATGAAATTGCAAAAATCGAATCCAGTTTTGCAACAATGCGCGATACGCTGAATGCACAAATTGCATCTGCAAACGCACTAAAAAATATTCTGGATGAACAGAACAAAAACCTTATCACGATGGCCGATGAAGCGACAAAAAAAATCGCAAACATGTCCAGCCGTCTGGACAACACAGTCAGCGGTTTGAACGATGTTGTCAATTCGGAAAAATGGCATGACGTCGAAACGGCGACTGATAAATTTAGCAATACTATCAATCAATTATTAAGCGAAATTAACACAACGACTGAAGACACAACAAAGCAAACAACACAAATACAATCACAGATTGATTCATGGATTGCAACCAGCGAAACATTGTCTGAACATCTGGGCTGTGAATTTAACAAAAACTGTGAACAGATGAAAAATCTGACCACGGAATCAGAAACAATGACAAGCAAGATTTCTGAATTAGCCAAATCAACAGCCGACGGTTTTAGTGACGTCAAAAGTTCAGCAGCACATTACGAAGAAATAATGATACGCAATGACAGATTGCTGGATGGATATTTGGAAAAATTAGACACGTTCAGCACACAGTCTAAGAAACAATTAACCGGGCAGATGAACACACTGACGAACACGGCAAATGTAGTCGGCGGTCAAGTCAGATTAGCAGAATCATCAATCGATAAACAAATTAAAAAATTGACTGATGCGGTCGAAAAGTTAATGTCTTCGGCCACCGTTACAGAAGGTGCAGTTCGTGGTATTTCAACAGAAATCGCCACACTGACTAAACATTTTGATGGCGAAATCAAAGAATTTGCAACAGGTGTGGTGTCCGAATTAAAAACCGTATCAGGCGTTGCAAATATCACACTGGAAAATACACGTGGTGCCGCAAATGCATTTTCGGATTCTGTAAAAGCAATGGCAACAGGCGTACGCGAAACATTGATTGAAATGAACACGGCACACACACAACTGTCGGGACAGTCCGAAAATCTGATTAAAATGTCAGCCGAAACAACTGCGCAATTGCAGCCATTGTCTGAATTAATCGAAAAATATTATGCAGCCCTGCCCGATTTAAGCAAAGATTCAGTCGAAACCAGTGAAAAACTGGAACAGATAGTCGCATCGTTGACCGATAAAGTCAATCTGATGAAAACAACAGTAAACGAAACCACTGATGCTGTTTCTGAATCAGCTATTAAACTGGAAGATTTAGCAGGAACATCACGTCAACAAATGATTGATTTAATGTCCGACTATGCCAAGGCTGTAAATACAATGCAAACATTAAACAAACAAATGATGGTCGCACGCGCAACAGCACCAATGGACGCAATAAAAACAGCACCCGCAGAATCATTCGGCAAGATTAGTTCATCAGATTTCTTGGCACAAAGCGAACGTATGTTCGAAAAACTGCATGAGCAAGCCCAAGATCTGACCCGCGCAACTGGCGCAGATATTCCAGATGTTGTATTAAGCAAATATCACGCTGGTGACAAAACTATATTTTCAAAATGGTTGGCCAAGATGATGAATGCAGCAGACAAAAAGCAAGTTAGAATTATGTTGAAATCCGATGCTGTATTTCGTTCACAGGCAACACAATTCGTTCGCAGTTTCGACAAGATTTTGAACACATCACGCGAAACAGATAATCCGGATAAACTGGCCGCCAGTTTGTTAAAAACTGATTTAGGTCAGGTATACACAGTGTTAAAAAACAATATGTAATAAAAATCCCGCAAACGCGGGATTTTTATTACATGTTGATGTTGTTTTGCATAAAATATCGTATCTTTGTTTATTACAAATGCCGTGTCGGGCTTTACCGGTGTATTATCTTGCTGGGGCAGTCACTTATTACGCTTGTCACATTCCACAAACGCAACAAGACCGACAATTAAACCAGTCCACGCCGCCAAACCACCAATATACATAACCCGATTAACCAGGTCATGAAATGGGTCGTTCCGGTCAAGTTTCTCAAAAAAACTCACGCTTTTCGTTTTCCCTTTTTATCTTTGTCTTTTTAACCAACGTTCCGCATTGGTGATGTATTTTTGGGCACGTGCAATATCAAACTTGTCATCTGTTTTCAATTTACCTTCGGCATCTATCCAAATATCTTCGCGGTTTTTCGGCACAACCGATGAAATCTGTTTAAGGTTTTTAACCACATTTTCTGGCGACATGCCGCCCGAATATCCCATCGGCACACTGTCATATACCGGCTTGTTCCACGTACTCGGTGCAATTCCACGCCCACCAGACGCATCATATAACAGTGAAAACTTTGCACCCATTTCATACAATACCCGTGTGGCATTTTTTGTTTGGTCATTATACTGCAAAATAAATTCATGGTCGTCATTGTGCAAAAATAATTTTTTTACCGCACTATAATTTATATCATGCACAGCGGTGTTTGACATATTTAACTGCCAACGTTTAACCAATGGCGCCCCCCCCAAGTTTTTACGATAAAAGCCAAAGAATTCCCTTAATTCCATTGGAATTTCGCCAGTGCGACAAATTTCTTCGCACCATTCTTGATTTACATGCACCGCCAAATTTATATCATGGGCATCCCGTATACAATAGCGGCACAATTCATGAAACCATTGATTACGTGGCATACCAACGGACGCCTTGGACGGGTGCATTTGCACCGCGATTTCTGCACGTGGCGACATTTCAGCTAGTTTTACAATATCATGAATATCATTAAATTCACGCGGATCAGAACAAGTGATGTATCTTAGTCGCATTTTTTTCTTCCTTTCTTTTTAACGGCAAAATGTATAAAAACTTTATAAAATGTGTTTGTTGTATTGTGATTATAACAAGTGTCAATCATATGAATATTACGTAATTCTGTGGGTTTAACACAATGTATCACGAGTTTTCATATGATTGAACCTGTATTCTTGTTATTATTAACGCTGTTTCATAAAATTTCTGAACAATATGCACTGTGTCGCAGAACACGGTATACGACCATTCTGTTTATCGTCATTAGTTTCATTGGTACATGGCAATTCTGTTAAACTGCAGATTGTTCTGTCACCCTTGTTAACACGCATATCTTTGTTATTAACACAAGTATATGTATTGTTTATCCAGCGTGTTAATTCTTGGACCAGTCTGTCCCCAGACCAAGAACCAACAAATAATTCTTCTTGGTAAATAGATAATTTAACCTTGAATGTGTCTGATATATTCATCAATATAGTGCCGATATCCAAAGAATCCAAACCCATCGCGTCTTTGATAAAATATTCACGATGCATATTATCTAAAATATACATCCGTTTGAACCCAGTACAATTGTGAAGCGCATCAATTAAAAAATCACGTATTTGTGGTTCTGTATATGTTTTTCTCATTATATATTACCTTTTTATTTTGAAATCTTGTACACAAAAAATATCATAACATTTGAAATAATCAAGTATTTTGTACAAAAAAACCATATGTCCAACACGAAACATATTTTGTATTCGGGACATATGGTATCTGTTTTAATTATCTTCGGTGTCGCGGATTGGTTGAAAAATATCAACGTCACGTGTCATTGCAAAGAATTTATCTGCACGTTTCGATGGCAATTCATCGACCGGAATCTGTTGCAAATCTGTGATGTGATTCGCCACCGCAGACGACAATAATTCCATCGTAGTTTGCCAATTCGTATGCGCACCATCGGCTGGTTCTGGAACAATTTCATCAATAACGTTCAGATTCGCCATATCACGCGCCGTTAATTTCATAGCCGCCGCTGCTGTTGCCTTAAACTTGTTATCTTTCCACAATATAGACGCGCATGATTCAGGGGCAATCACTGAATAAATCGCATTTTCCAGCATCAAGACACGGTCTGCGGTACCGATTGCGATTGCACCCCCAGAACCGCCCTGGCCAACATTGACAGCAACATATGGCGTTTTAATAGACAATCCAACCGCCATTGATTCTGCAACCGCCTGGGATTGACCACGTTCTTCGCCTTCGCGGCCTGCAAATGCGCCAGCCGTATCAAACAATGATATCAGCGGTAATTCAAACTTTTCCGCCAGACGCATCATACGCTGGGCCTTGCGATAACCGTCCGGATTCGCCATACCAAAGCGATGTTTTTGACGTGTTTCAATGGTACGCCCCTGCTCTTGACCGATAATCACAGATGGGATGCCACGCCAAAAACCAATACCAGACGCCATGGCTGCATCTTCGGCATACAGACGGTCACCCGCCAGATATGTCCAATCGTCAACAATGCCGTTAATATAATCTAAAAAGTGCGGACGATTTTCATGGCGCGCCAATAAAACTTTGTCATAGGCATCTGTTTCACCCATTCCGCGAATCTTTTTAGACGAATCATACACAGGTGTTGCAATGTTAATCTGTTTTGGTTCGCGCGTTTGCTTTGTCAATACGGCCAAAATTTTGGCAATCACATCATGCAAATCACGACGTTCAACCACCATATCAACCATACCATGTTCATACAAATATTCTGCTGTCTGGAAATTAGACGGCAATTTTTCACGAATATTCTGTTCGATTACACGACGCCCCGCAAATCCAATGCGCGCACCGGATTCTGCAATATGAATATCGCCCAGCATTGCAAAAGACGCCGTAACACCGCCATATGTCGGGTCTGTTAATAATACAATATACGGGATTTTATTTTCATGCAATTTGTTTACCGCCGCCGTTGTACGCGCCATCTGCATTAACGATAAAATATTTTCTTGCATACGAGCACCACCACTGGCCACGACCATAATAAATGGACGTTTTGATTCAATTGCGTGTTCTATGCTGGCGATAATGCCATCACCGGCCGCACGCCCCATAGACCCCATCATAAAATCGCCATTTAATACGCATACAGTCGATGGAACACCGCCAATTGTACCGTCCGCAGTCGTAACAGCATCATTACACCCTGTGTCATTACGCGCTTCTTCAAGGCGGTCTGTATATGGTGTTCTGTCAACAAACTGAAGCGGGTCATCAGATGTTGTCGGTAATGTTAATTTTTCCCACGCATGATTATCAAACAGTAAATTAAAGCGATGTTTAGGCGACATAATAAACGCACGCTTGCAATGTGGGCATATGTATAAATTTTCTTTATAGTCTTTGTAATAAACCAATTTGCCGCATGACGTACACTTTATCCACATCAATCGACGTATGCGATCATAACGTTCACGATTACGAGTTCTTATACCAGACTTTTTACCGAACAACATAATTTATTATCCATTCATCTTTTTGGTTAATTCACGACTGGGCTTGAATAATATAGTCGTACTGGCTGGTAATGGCATCGGCATACCTGTGCATGGGTTGTATCCAATTTTAGTAGCGCGTGCACGTGGCTGGAATGTACCAAAACCACGAATTTCAATACGATTGCCATTTGCCACAGATTCAATCATCGTATCTGCAACAGTATCCAGCATTGCCGCAGCATCAGATGCGCGCATATGCTTGAATTGGACCTGGATTGTCCGAACAATATCAGAACGTTTCATAACTATATATCCTTTTTTTGTTTGCCCTATATTATTCATATCATACCACATTTTAGCAAGAGTAAAGTTTTTTATTTATGTTTTATGTATGAATACGTTCTTGTGCCAGAGATACCGCACATCATGATAGGCTTAATACATACACAACAACGGAGGGAAAATTATGTTCGACATATGTGACGACACAACCGAAATTGCAACAATGCCATTAATTGGTGACAAAGCACCTGAATTTTATGCAGAAACAACAAACGGTCCTGTTCATTTTCCAAATGACTATGCGGGAAAGTGGATAATATTTTTTTCACACCCGTCCGACTTTACACCTGTGTGCACATCAGAATTTATAAGATTTCAAGAATTGCTTAGCCAATTTAATGAATTAAACACAGATTTAGTTGCGCTTTCTATGGGGGCTATTCCGTCACACTTGGCATGGATTCACGCAATCAGTGAAATGGATGGTGGTGCAAAAATCACATTCCCAATTATTGCAGACATGAACACAAATATTGCACGAGCATATGGAATGATTCACGATTCTGAATCAGATACACATACTGTACGCGCTGTATTTATTATTGACCCACACGGAATCATTCGCACGATATTGTATTACCCAGCAGTTCTGGGGCGCAATTTCACAGAAATTATGCGTATAGTTGTTGGTCTGCAAACCGCAGACGCATTCAAGGTCGCAATCCCAGCCGATTGGGTGCCGGGCGAACCTGTTCTGGTGTCGTCACCACAAACAACAAGCGAAATGTATCGCACAGATCAAAAACGCGAACATCGTGTTGATTCGCGCGCATGGTTTATGTCGTACAAACCATTGTCGTCAGATATGATTTACGAACGATTAACCAAAAAGAATAACACTGGGAAAAAACGTAAATAAAATCGGGGATTTGTCCCCGATTTATTATTAAAACACCAACGGTAAATCTTTCAAATCCAGTGGCACACCATCCCGTTCGGGATCCCATTGGTATTCAGACATAATCACACGTTTTTCACGGTCGAATTTAACCCCTTCGGCGCGCAAGGCGCGATATTGTTCCGTCGCCATACCACAGCACAGCGACCCATCTTTGAACACGACGCGATGCCAGGGCAAATGCCAGTAATCACGATTGTTTGACGCATAGCCAACGAATCGCGCACAGCGTGGTCGGCCAATTATTTGTGCGATTTGACCAAATGTTGCGACCCGTCCGTATGGGATGCGGGCAACAGTATCATAAACCTTTTCATTAAATGTTTTTTCCATGGAAACAAGTTTATCAGTTAGGGTAAAAAAGTCAAATATTTGGTCTTGCAAAATAATCCCATGGCGGTTATAATGGCGGGCACGGAGACGTGGCAGAGCGGTTGAATGCGCGCGACTCGAAATCGTGTATACGGCAACCCCGTATCAAGGGTTCAAATCCCTTCGTCTCCGCCATCCGCTTTCGCTTACGCTACAGCGAGATAAATCCGCTTTCGCTGACGATGTTGCAAGATGGTCAGAAATTAAACCCGCCAAACGGCGGGTTGTTTTTACATAGGAATTTATTGTTTTATTGGAACAGCTATCCAGCCTCCTGAAATGTCGACAATGTTAAACAAACGAGTTTTTTCTAGAGTTTCAACCACATCAGCAGCTCCTTTTGTTCGTTTTAGCATAATCAATACCTTAGTGTCGCTTGGATTCAAGAACAAATCTTTGACTAAATTCTGGGCAGGTTTATCATATGATGATATTATTTGTCCGCTTGAAGAATCTAAAATGTCTGCTACACCTCTGCCGTCAGCTATATCTGTTAACACATCTAAGACGTCGGCAGATCTGCTGTTTATAACTGATGCAAAATCGCCAATAGCCCACGCACTTTGTTCGGTTGGTTTTGCGCGGTATGCATCATAGTCAGCACCAAACAAACCCTTGGAGGCATCCTGCAATTGTGCCCCCACTGCATTCGCATTTGGGTTTAAATAGTCAATTGCGTGCCCACCATTTTCATGTGCCACTGTGTTTATAAATTCTTCGAAAGTTTTGTGTTTATCAAAATCTATTTTAGTTTTATTTGATGCAGAACTATAACCCCCAAACTCGTCTTTTGGTAGTTCTTCTGCATATATTTTGGGACCTTTTCCAAATGGGATGCCGTTTTTTTCCAGCAATCTGTCAGAAACTTCCTGGGCAAACACTGTTTTTTCACCTGTGCTTAAATTATACCAATTGCGTTTCATAGATGTCAGCCAATCATCAGACTCTATGATATCATGTATTTGTTCGGCACGCAAAAGGGCGACCTCATCCGCTCGGGACAATTTAACTGTATTTCCTATGTCGTGTAACACATTGTCGGTGGTTAATGTTTTGATACGGTCACGTGCTTCAGCTTTTATTTTTTTGGCTTCTTTGGATGTTATTTGCCCTTCTTCAACTCGCTTGTTTTGATAGTCTTCTACCTCCGAATATTTGGCATTAAGTTCATCTATTTGTTTTTGTGCGTTTGGTTTTATGTTTTTTTGGACATTATTATCTAGCGTAGAATAATTACCAGTAAAACCGTGTTCTAGGACTTCTTCATAACTGATCATTTTGGCGTTTAAAACTTCTATTTTTGGATATTGTCTGGCAAATTCTTTTGGGTTGTCTAGATATAAATCCAATACTTCATCGGGGGCAGTCCGCCAAAAATCATCCAATTCTTTTTTTACTTGGGGCAAATTTGTTCTTGCTTCATTCATTGCTGCTTTCATGCTTTCATCATACAATGGGTTATCCCAAGAAATCCAACCCTTTGACATTTGTTGCATCTTTGATAAATCATTGTCTGCCATCGCTTTGAAATCATCCAACGACTGGTTGCGTGGGGCGTATTTCCTGTGCAGTTCGCGCCAAGCCGCTTCGGTATCGGATAAGTCGGAGTCCGCTGTCTTCACTGCTGCTATTCTGTGTTTTACTAACAATTTGTCGTCCGTCAGGGTGCTTTCTGCAGCACGGTCAATGTTTTCAATCGCAGCGTCGAATTTCTGTTTAATGGCGGCGGTACTTTTGGCCAGGCGACTGGATTTTGAAATCGCCCATTTGGTAATACCGGTTATCAATGATGCCAGTTGCAGGCCAATACCAACCGCACGCCAGACCTGTTCCGGTTCCCAGGATTTCAAGAACCCTGCTTTATTATCCGCCATGTCGGTACCATTTACCAACATGGTTGCCCAGATTTCGTCATCGTCTGGGATAAGGTTTGCCAGACGTGCCATTTCGCTGTCAACTGCGTCCGCCTCGGCATCGGTCATATCGTTTTGCACGTTTGCCATGCGTTGCAGGTTTTGCGACAGCATTTCTTTGGCACACGTTGCATCTTTACATTTATTACTTTCAACCAAGAAATCGTCTGCAATTGCATCTATCTTTAACTGGGCGGCAACCTCGATACCGGCACCAACGGTTTCAATGGCGGTAAATGCAATTGCAGACTTGGTCGCAGCGGCCGCACCCGCAACCGCAGCGGTGGCCGTCCCGACGGTCGCAACAGTGATAACAATCCCAACAATCGCACCACCAACAATCATTGTAATGTTTATACCCCTTTGCAGGTTTTGTGCGGATTTGGACGATGGCAATATGCAACTTTGTGTTTCATCGTCCCATGTTGCGGCCCGACATTCGGGGCATTCGGTCAAATTAGATTGGCGCAGGATGTTGCACTGCTGTTCGCCCAGGCCGACACAACGTTTGCCGCTGTATGTGCCACCGGTTACGATACAAGACATACCCTGGACCCCACCCTGGGCCGTCTTTTTCCATTTTTCGTTTATATCATCAAAGACAAAGTCTATTTGATTGTCGCCAACACGACACGTTTTAATGTCATCTTTTAAATTAGTTATACCATTTGCTGCACAACCGTCCCCAGTATATGTGTTGAATCCAGAATCGCATTTTACAGATGATGCCGATACACCTGCGCGTTCTGCAATATATTGTTTCAGGTACGTTTCAACATTTGGTGTATTTGCAACCTGAATCCCGTGACAGAATACAAAATTATCTATGCCGTATGCTGATTTTAAGTCCGCTTTATCGTGCACGGCATTGAAATCTATTCTGCATTCGTCATCTTGATATACAGCAGAATAACCAAACTGGGCTAAACTTTGGTTTATTTGTTCACATTTTTTTGCATCTGCCTGACATGATGCACCCCAGCATGTTGTTGTTGTGTTTATATTTGTTCCACTGGTATTACACCCAGAAACAGTTGCCTTGGCGTCATATATTTTGCATACGGCGGTTTGTATGCTGTCTTGTATAGTTTTGTCATCTGATTCTTTGACATCATCAAAAATAAATTCATAGTATGAATTTTTATTCCGCGACGCACATTTAATACCGTAATCCAGCCCGACTTTTATCTGACGCGGTTCTTGGCTGCATTGAACACTGGTATCATTATATTTTATTTTTGCATACTCTCTGGCCAGTGCCAATGCCGGCGTTAAATTGACCTGGGTGCCACCATATAATTTGTTTGTAAAAAAGTCATCAACACAAATATAGCCACTTTTGCCTTTATACTGTTTGTCGCATGCAGGATAAACCTTAAGAGAACTGTTTTTTACCAATGTATTCACAAACGACACACAACGTTCTTTGTCGACAGACTGTGATATATCCCAGCCAGCAACAACGCAAATATCCCATAAATTCTGGGCAGATATCCCAGTGCCACCCGATGATTTCAACATGGTGTTATATTCGCTTAGTGTTGATTCTACTTTGTCAGATGGTACAAATTCTTGGACAACAGATACGACTGTATCTGGGTTTATATGTATATTCCCCAAACACGGGGCAATAAACAGCATCATGAATAACGCACATATTATCCGTTTCATTTCGCCCCCCGTTTGCCAACAACTTTTTTTACAGCGTTCTCTAAACCTGTTTTTGTTGCCGTCAAGATTTCATTTTGGCGTTCTTTATCAGTATGATTTATCACCACATTACCAACACCACCAACCGTCACACCACCCCCAGCCATAACCGCGCCAGCAGTCTTGTTTTGTGTTGATTTTTTATGCAGATCGGCCAATTTTTTTGCATCTTCGCCATCTGGATCTTTTATTGCGCGCGCCAGTGATGCATATACCCCAGATACGCTTTCTGTTGGTACATCGTCATACAACCCAGTTGTGGATGATTCAAGAATTGTTTCAGATTCAATACCTGGCTTTAACCCCAGTTGCTGTTTTCGTAACTTTAAATCGTTTGCTAATGCAACATATTCTGTATAAAGCGGGATAAGGTCCGCAGCACCAGGTAAAGTTATATTTGTTTGACCACCCTTAATATTTTTCCCAACACCATAATCACATCTGAATGTTGACAGATATGCATTCATCGCACGTTCTGCGTCTGAATCGACATTCTGTTCCGCCAACGCCGATGCCAACATTTGCCCGCCAGCCCCAGTTAACGCTATCGTTGCGCCACCAAGCATACGGTTCGCTAATGAATGCTCTTTTGCACGCGCTTGTTCGTATGCGGCATAAAATTCTGCTAAAAATTCCGATTTTTCTTGCTCTGATGGATATGTGGCGTTTTGTTCTTGGGAATACAATTCGGCGGTTACAGTCATCAGGTCACCAGCCGATGCCATAAATGGGAATAACACAAAAAACAGAAAAATAATTTTCAACTTTTAATCCCCCCAATGGACACACAAACTGCTTATATTCATATATTAGAAAAAAATCCTGGTGCAACGCAAGAAAAAAAACGGGGCAAAAAAAAAAAAAAAAAAAAGAAAAATCAATAACTTATTTTTATCATCAAACATCAAAATTATAGTTTTTGACGGATTTTACAATCGCGGCAACCAATTTGTCTTGGTGCGCAGATGTTTTTAATAATTTTTCTTCGGACGCATTGGACAAATGCCCCAATTCCAGTAACGCACCCGGCACAGTTGAACGCAATACCGCAAACGGCGCATGACGTACATCAGGCCCAGGTTGCTGGGTTATTGATTTGTTCTTGAATGCGCGGGCAGCGCCGGTGGCGTATTCTTCACTCATTTCTGCAACGGCGTGCTGTTGTAACGACGATAATGCAATACGAATATTTTCTTCGAATTCAGTGAAGCCTTCTACCCCGATTTTATCGGCGGCATTTTCAGCCTCAGCCAGTTTTTTTGCTTCTTCGTCAGATGCTTTTTCAGATAATGTATAGATGGAAAACCCTTTCATTGCGCGACTGGGGTTTGCGTTTGCATGCAATGATATAAATAAATCCGCTTTCTTTTTTTCGGCAATCGCAGCACGTTCCGCCAATTTTAAATACGTATCGCCAGAACGAGTCAAATATGTCTGAAAACCGTTCGTATCCAATTGAGACTTTAATTTGCGCGCCACAGATAACACGACATCTTTTTCACGCGTACCGCCACGCCCAATACATCCTGGATCCTTGCCACCATGCCCCGCATCAATCACAACCACATATTTTTTTGATTTCGCAGCCGTTTTTTTGTCCGCGTTTGTGTTCGCAGATGCAATCGTCGTAGCCACACCATTGCCCGCAACAAAATCCAAAACCAAACGATAATCATTGTCACCATTTGGTTCTAAAACCATAATCTGGGATTTCTGAACCGGTGTAATCGATTGATTCAAATTTACAATAATTTGCAATGTGTCACCAGACTGGGCCTGGGCCAGTGATTTTACCAATGTTCCTGAGGCTAATTTCGGACTTAACCCCGTGTTTGCCGAAGTATTCGACAATGTAACAATCATTTGACCCGATGGATACGACAACGAATACGATGGTCGTGTAGCAGTTTCAATTACCAAACGTGTCTTGCCCCCGGGTTGCACCCCCGTACGTAATGAGCGCAACGTATTGCGCGCAGCAAACGCCATACGCGGTAATGCCGTTAACGCAAGAATACTAAAACCAGAAATTTTCAAAATGCTGCGACGCGATATTTTCATGTCCAACATTATAGCAAAATTTGAACTTTCGTTCAAGCCTATACATAGGAATAAAATATCATTCAAACCATACGTTTATAGTTCATTCACAATATGCACGAAATTTGGTTTTGTTGCATATGTAATTATATTTTTTATACCTGCGCGTACGAAGTGTTGAAAACTTATATTTTAGATATAAATAACGCAGTTTGAATAACGATGGACGTGGATATAAACCCGTCTGTTTTGCATATTTCCAGAACAACCAATCACCAAAACATTTCTTGTGCCAAGGCTTTATCGGGCCATCAAAATGAACCAGTTTACATGTTGTTTCAATACTTTTATATTCTGACATTTCTTTTGCTAAGGTTCGAATGTCGCGCCCCCATAATGTATCTAGGGGTTTATATTTATTGGGCGAACACAGAATGTTTAGCGCATCTTGGTCGGCATATTTAATAACATCATGATGATATCTGGTGATTTTTAACAAAGACGACAACGATTGACGTTTACGCCATAAATCAACATCAAATAACATAATGCCAGAACCAAAATACACATGTTCGTTCGAAAGCCCCATATCTTGGAAATATTTTTGAAAGTTTGAATCTTGTAAATAGCCCTGTTCGGCCGGCACAGCAGCCAATATATGTCCATCTAAGTCAACATTCCATAAATCATATATATCATGGTTGATAATCGTATCAACGTCCAAGTAAATACATTTATTTACGTTTGGGCATAATTCCGGAATGTAATAACGAAAATATGCGGTTAAGGTAAACCACAAATACGTCGGCATCCCATGCAGTTGTTTTTCATCAATTGGAATGAACGTCAATGTATGATTATTGAAACGTTTCAATGCGTTGCGCATTTTTCGTTTTGTAGAACGACGAATACGATTATCTAAAACATAAAAATCAATATGATGATTTGTGTTGGACAATATACTAAACATCGAAACAACACATGCGCGGGCATAGTTTTCATTTGACGCGTAAAAAACTGGAATATGTTCGACCACTGGTTTTTCCTTTGCACAAAATTAACGTGATTTTCTGGTCAACTATGAAATAAAAGAGATAAAATTTCAATCTTTTTTTATAAACAAAAAAACACCCCCGTAACGGGGGATGTTATTATTTTTTCCAGAACGCAAATCCGCGACGTGATGATTTTTCTTCGCGTTGTTTTCTGTCTTCGATTGCGCGACGACGTTCGGCACGACGTTCCTGGAAACGACGCGCAGATTCTTCGTCACGTTGAATCAATGTAATTGTTGTGGCCGATAATTTATCGTTGCGAACTTCTTCTTCGAATTCAACAATGTCGTTTTCATTCAAAAAGCGAATACCGGCAGCCTTTAATGAACTGGAATGAACAAATACATCATCTGTGTTACCGTTTTCGTTTGGAGTGTCCGGAGTAATAAACCCAAAACACTTTTTACCATTGTACCATTTTACTTTTCCCTGACGCATAATCGTATCCTTTGTTATGCTTGTTATGGTTCTGTAAGCCCCCAAGAACCTGATATTATTGTGCCAATTTTTCACAATTAAAGCAAGGGGAATAAAATACCCCTTTTTTGTTTGCTTAAAACCATGTCCATGGTTGGAAAACTTTTAACAGGCCCAGTGCCGTACGTTTGTCGGCGTATGTGTGGCCACAGCGCGGACATACGTTAAATGGCTTTATCATTGCTTTGACTTTCTTGGACACCAAAAACCACAGGTATAACCCAACCGCCCAGGCTGCAATCACCAATCCCCACGCAACATAGCCAAAATATGTATCAACCGTACGTGTGATTACAGTGATTGTGTCCACGTCTGATTTTGCCAAGTCGTCATAAATTTTTGTCGCAACACCCCATGATGATGGTCGCCATGCGTACACGTGTTCAACACCATAATTTGTCAGTAATGTCGTACCTAAACCGCCACTGTTTTTATCCAGCGCAGATTTTACAGCCGCATCCAGCGCTTTATCGATTTCAGTTTGGGCAACGCGGGTTAATTTTGATTGAACTGAATCCAGTTTTTCGTTCACCAATTGCGCTGTTTTATCAACAGATGCGATTGCATCGTTTGCCTTGGCTACACCGGCATCAACATCTGCGACCGCTTTATCAACGCCGTCTGTTTTAATGCCGAATTTATTAGCAATGCCGGTTAATTTTTTTACACCAGATGTTTTTTCAGTGACTTGGGCTGTTTTTTCTTTGGCCTTGGCCGTTGCATCGGTTGCTTTATCTATGACCCCTTCGGCCATTTTTACGGCATCAATGGCGGCGGCGATTGGCTTTTCCAAATTAATAGAATCTGCAACGCCTTTTAACAGCGCTTCGTACTGTTTTACAATCCCCTTTTGCAGGTCAAAGAACATTGACACAACAATCGATTTCTTAATCGGCTGGGAATAAGTATTTTTAACATGTAATGGAAACCATGCGACCAATGCCAACCAAACAACGGTTACAATTGCAAATGTGCGTTTGGTCCATGTGACAAATGACGCTTTCTTTGCGACTGTTTTTGCACCATTGCGTTCGATAACTTCGATTTGTTTTTTTGCCATGAAAAAACTCCTTTACTGTATGTAAAAGAGTTTAGACGATTAACATCCAATATTGCAATAGTTTATTTTGTTTTTGTGTTGTACACTGCGTCCAGTGTTTGATGAAATTTATCAATTTCTGGTTGCAGACGTTGTTTGATTTCTTTTATTTTTGGATATTTTGTTTCTTGGATACGCATTACCTGATTCAGCCCCGTTATATACATATGTCGTTCGTTCCCGCATATATCAAACCGAACCATATCCATACTGGGAATCAAATTATATTTATCGGGCCTGTTGATATCCGCACGACAAACCAGTGTATACACATCGTTTTGTATACAGTGATACTCTAGAATCAAATCATCGGTGTTTATTTTTACAAAACTCATTCTTGACTGCCCCCGGTATATTTTTCAATAAATTCACGTTTAAATGCGGCAAATTGCCCATGTTCTATGGCGGCACGTATGTCACGCATTAAATCTTGATAGAACCACAGGTTATGTTGCGTCAACAATGTCGCCCCCAGGATTTCATTGCACTTAATCAGGTGGTGAATATACGCACGCGACCGCTTGCACGCCGGACATTCACACTTATCATCCAATGGACGCGGGTCGTCCCTAAATTTAGCATTACGCATATTCATTGTGCCGTGTCTGGTAAATGCCTGGGCCGTGCGACCGGCACGTGTTGGCATTACACAGTCAAACATATCGATTCCACGTTCAACCGCCCCCAGAATATCCAGTGGTGTGCCAACACCCATCAAATATCTTGGTTTATCCGCCGGCAACAGTGGCGTGGTGGTTGCAATCATATCAAACATAACGTCCTGGGGTTCGCCCACAGCAAGTCCGCCGACCGCATAACCATCAAATCCGATTTCAGTCAATGCACGTGCAGACTTTTCACGCAGGTCTGGGAAATCCGCCCCTTGAACAATACCAAAAATACCGTATCCTGGGCGGTCAACGAATGCATCCTTGCTGCGTTTTGCCCATCGTGTCACCATATCAACATTTTTTTCAACACGTTTACGGTCAGCCGGCAATTTAAGACATTCATCCAGAACCATTGTGATATTCGAATCCAATTGGTGCTGAATATGAACAGAATCTTCGGGACGCAAGAAATGCTTTTTACCGCCATCAAAATGCGATGTAAACTGAACGCCCTCTTCACTCATTTTAGTCAGGGTAGACAGCGACATTACCTGAAAACCGCCACTGTCGGTCAGGATTGGGCCGTCCCAACCACCGAATTTATGCAATCCGCCCATTTGTTCAACCAAATCGCCCCCCGGACGCATCATAAGGTGGTATGTGTTACCCAAGATAACCTGGGTCCCGGTATCACGCACCTGGTCCATGGTCAGGGCTTTGACGGTCGCGGCCGTACCCACCGCCATAAATGCCGGCGTTTGAAATGTGCCGTGTGCGGTTTCAACCGACCCACGACGCGCATTCCCATCCGTTGCAATTAAATTAAATTTCAGTGCCATTTTTATCCACCCTATTCCTTGAAATTATCAATCCATATTTGTTTTAAGTCGCCGTCAAAATCCGCACCCTGGGTCAATATTGACATAGGGCCATCAAAATACCCACGCGAATATTTTACAACATCAGCCGGTGTTACAGAATCATATTGCTTTACAATATCATAAAAATCATACAATCGACCATATGTAACATATTCTGAAATTAATGTATCACAACGCCCAGTCGAAGATTCCAACCAATTTGCATCAGACAATCTGTCTTTGCGATTATATCTGTCCAGGTCATCCGCGGTAATATCGGGATTATTATAGATACTGTATGCATTTTTAGCAATCAACGATATAACCGTTTTAATGTTTTCAGCACTGGTGCTGGTTGCAAATCCGTGCAGGGATAAAAGCTCATTACCCGTCTTGAAACCGCCAAACCCATAAACCAGACCATTTTCTTGGCGCAGGATATCCGATATTTTTTTATTCATAAATCGCTCAAAGCGCGAACAACTTATACGATTGAAACGATATTCAAAATCATATGGCCACAGATATGGGAACACTATGCGCAACATAACATTATTTTTATCCGGCAACGAATTGTGTGCAACCGTCGGAGTATAGTTAATTTTAGTATTTTGCACCACATCATTTGAAGGTAGAAACGAAAACGCAGATTCAATATGCGCCAATATCGCGTCTGGATTATCCAATCGTCCCGACAAACAAATTATACAATTTTTTGCAGACAATCGGCGTGATAAAAATTCCAACATCTGGGCCCGCGTAAAGGACATAATATTTTCAACAGGTCCCAAACCACGATATGAAAACGTTGCATAGTTAAATAAACGCCCCGATATAAAATTCCCAAATTGACGATCCGGATTATCCAGCGCACGGCGACGTTCATCACAAATCACACGCCGTTCAATTTCTATTTTATTTTCGTCAAATAAGGAACTTTGCAATTGGTCTGCAAAAAAATCCAATAAAACATTTATATTGTCGGCCAATATTCGTCCAGTCAATGCCATATGCGCATTGCCTGTTACCGCATTACGTGCACCACCCCAATAATCCATATAATCATCTATCGCCATCTTGTTTGGCAATTTTTTTGTCCCCTTGCATAACATATGTTCGCAAAAATGCGTTATGCCATATTCATTTGGCAACTCGTCCCGGGATCCGGTGGTAAAATAAACCTTGGCCGCGACGGTTTCAATATCCATCGGGTCCAGGATAACCGTCACGCCGTTTGATAACTTATGCAGGGTCGGATTGTATTTCATCGCTTATCCCCCTTTTGAATAACAGACAGCAGTCGCCGTAACTGAAAAATCTGTATTTTTCATCAACCGCGTGTTTATATGCCGCACGCATTTCATCAAGACCTGAAAACGCAGACACCAACATAAACAGTGTTGATTTTGGCAAATGAAAATTAGTCAGCAACACATCCACTGCGCGAAATTTATAGCCCGGTGTGATAAAGATTGATGTTTCTGAACAGGTTGATGAAACACGTTTACCAGGCAACGCATGTTGCGCTGCACTTTCCAGCGTACGCATAGATGTCGTACCAACCGCAATTACACGTTTTGCGTTGTTGATTATGTCTGCTTGCGCTGCTGTAATACAGCACCATTCACTGTGCATTTTGTGTTCAGACAAATTCTCGGTCTTGACCGGCATCCAGGTGCCCGCCCCAACGTGCAATGTGACGTGAACAATTTTTGCACCACGGGCGCGAACTTCGTCCAGTAATTCATCTGTAAAATGCAGCCCCGCCGTCGGTGCCGCCAGTGATCCCAACGGCTTGGAATAGACGGTCTGGTAACGTTCACGGTCGGCGTCTTCCATTTCGCGTTTCATATACGGTGGCAATGGCAATTTCCCCACACGTTCCAGTACTGCAAAAACGTCATCACACAAAAATTCTAGTAACAGCCCACTTTCAGAATCATTATCAACAACACGAACATTTGTCCCGTCATCCAGTGTTAAAACAGAATCCTTTTTTATTTTTGTGTATTTTTTACACAATCCCCACCACGTCTTATCATTTACCGCAGTGTGCAGTGTGATTTCATGCTTTCCATCAGCGATAAAACGCGCCGGAATAACACGCGAATTGTTCATAACAACCACATCGCCAGGGCGTAAAAAGTCCAAGAAATCACGGATATGCTTATCCGAAAGTGCGCCACCGTCCCCCACAACCAACATACGCGACGCATCGCGTTGCACCAGTGGATGTGATGCAATTAAATCGGCGGGTAATTCAAAATCAAAATCAGACAGTGTTAACATTGTTTATCTTTGTTTTGGATGACCAATACCAGTACGCATAACATTCACTCTGTACATCCTGTCTAAATCGTTTACTGAACGATTGTTTACAGAATCCACGTTTCTATTAATAAATTTTATGGCTTGTGGATAACGGGTGTGATATTTTATTGTGTCGCCAATCTGGGCATAATCCGGAATTCCCTTATGACCTATGCTAGTCCACCATATTACCTCTGCATCTGCAACGGTGTCCCCATCAATGTCCAAATAATAATTCTTACCATAAGGCTTATCTTCCTGTTTTACAATCACGCCCTGGAAATGTTCTTTGGGGGCACATCCAGACATTGTGACCGTCGCAGTTAATGTTAACAACACCTTTTTATAAAATTGCATTATTTATTCCTTGGTTTTATTTACTCTTTCAAATTTAGTGCGAATTCTGTTAAATTGATGCATTCGCAATAATTCGTAATATGTTCTGGAATTTACAGATTGCAAATTCACATCCCCAGAATCAAAGGCATATGTTTCATATCTTAGCGTGTCGCCAACGTGAATGTTGTTTTTCAAAACAATGTCGTTCGTGCGAACACTTCTGTCAATCAGGCCATCTGAATTGCAATCCAGACAATATGTAGTATGCGCACGTTTATCTGGGACAACGCCAATTACAACCCCAGATTCTGAATGTGACGCATCACATGTCGACATAATACCAATAGCCGACAATGTTAATATTGCTGTGGTATAAAACTTCATTTTATATCCTTTTATTTCTTGAAATCCAAACCCTGGTCTATATAGTTTTCGGCCTTTTCTTCCCAGTCTGGTTCAACACGCACAAACAGGTGCAGTCGCGCGTTTACATCCCATTGATCTTGGATATCATGTCGAGCGGCAGTACCAATACGTTTTAATTGTTCACCGCCACGGCCAACAACAATTTTTTTATGCGCTTCGTTTTGAACAGCAATTTTTTGATAAATATCTAAAACACCATCAGCATCAACATCAACGCGTTCCGTTACAACATTAATATGATACGGTAATTCTTGGTGAATATATTTATAAATCTTTTCACGAGTTAATTCCGCCAGATACAGTTCATCAGGCACATCAGGCGCGTCCACTGTATCAAACAAGTATGGCGATTGTGGCATAACATCCGCCAGTGACGCCAACATTTTTTCAATACCGTCATTTTTCAACGCAGAAATCATAAATATTTCACGCCATGGCGCAATTTCAGTTAATTGTGCCACCATTGGCAACAATTCCAGTTTTGGGATTGCGTCAACTTTGTTCAGTGCAACAAAGATGTTTGGACGGTCCTTGATTTTTTCGGCCAGCGCACGAATTGTTTCAGTTAACCCCTTTTGTGCGTCAACCAACAGCAATACCGCATCGGCATCCGCCACCGCATCCATTGCAGCCGCAACCATTGCACGGTCTAGTCTGCGCGAAGGCTTAAACACGCCAGGTGTATCGACAAACACCAACTGTTTATCAGCCACCATTTTTACCGCACGCAGACGGGTTCGCGTGGTTTGCACCTTGTGCGAGACAATGGACACTTTACGACCCATAATTTGGTTTAATAATGTACTTTTACCGGCATTTGTCGGCCCAATAATGGCGACAAATCCTGAATATGTTTTCGTAGTCATGCCCAAACCATACCACACAAAAATCAAAAGTGAATTAAAATATTGAAATAAAAAACCAGCATCGCTGGTTTGATGGGACGGTCAATTCAACATTATAACACGGCACAACAACCGATACTTTTGTCATATTACTTCCCCCTTTTGGTTATGCATTGATACAAAAAAGAAACGACTGTCGTGTTGACAGTCGGGAAGTTAAGACAATCATATAAGCGAATGATCCCGCTGGCTTTCGAGTAACCCCTGTTGTATGACCAGTGGCTTCCCGACATACCGTAATAAAATATATCGAGAACCATGACGCAAACGCATCATGCATTTGGATTACAGCGCATCGCGCCACGCTTATAAAGGATGTCTTACGTCCCTGGAACCCCAATCCAAAGGGATTCTGAGACAAATTTTATATCATTATGAAAATGTTTGCAAGTCGTAAAATCCCCTTGATAACATAAGAATATTTGACTAAGCTGAGATATATTTAAGGATGTGTTATGCATATACGTTTAGCCTTATTATTACCTGTTGTATTTCTGACGGCGTGCAATCATGTACACATGAAACCCGGAACGTTGGATAAATCACAGGACATGTACACAACGCGTGGCGGATACAATATGCGCATGGCGACAAAAGAACATCTGGAACAACGTGGTTACAACATAAAAATTGGAAAAATTGAAAATACAAATAATGTAATTGAAACTGACTTGGTTGATTTTGAACGTTTTTCTGTGCCAGCAGACGCACAATATATGCTTAGAATTTCTGAACGAAACGAAAAATTCCGTCCAATCTGGTGTGCGCTGAACGGGTTTTGGTGGTGGAATTTTAATATGTCGATTGTAGACCAACAGTCCGGCAATGAAATTCTAAATTGGACTGGACGCGGTTGCGCAAACAGCACATTGCGCAAGTTGGACAGAATATTGGATAAATTAGAGAAATAAAAAATCCCGCAAACGCGGGATTTTTTTTAATTAGTCATCAATGATGCTGTATTCACAGAAACCTTCGTTCGTGTCACAGCGTGATGTGGTGCCTTCGCTGATGAAATAACCCTGTTCGTGCAGGCATGCTGGGCAAACTTTTGGTGCTTCTGTGCCAATGTGCCACATACCACAATTTGTGCAACGCCACATAACAATATTATCCTGTTTGAACAATGTGCCGTTTTCAATTGCATCAACCAATGCACGGAAACGTGATTCATGATAACGTTCCGCATAGCCGATGTTTTTCAGGATTTCTGCGATTGCTGGGAAGCCTTCTTGCGCAGCTATTTGTGCAAATTTTGGATACATGTCGGTGTTTTCTTCGTGTTCACCGTATGCGGCCGCTTGCAAATTTTCCAGCGTTGTACCGATTTTACCCGCTGGGAAAGATGCTGTGATTTCTAAATCCCCACCCTCTAAGAATTTGAACAAACGGGATGCATGTTCTTTTTCTTGGTCTGCGGTTTCTAAAAAGATTTTGGAAATCGCTTGATAACCTTCTTTCTTGGCCACGCTGGCAAAGAATGTATAACGATTACGTGCCTGGGATTCACCGGCAAATGCAATTAACAGATTTTTTTCTGTCTGTGTACCTTTTAATGATACCATTGTGTACTTCTCCTTCTGTTTTTGTTTTGTTCGTAAGAAAATCTTAGCAGAGAAAGTACTAAAAATCAAAATTTATTTTTTCTGATTTTCTGTTTTTTTGACAGATATCGCATTGCAAATTACGTCTTGGTATGTATCAAATAATTTTATCCCCAGAAACGCCCGCGCCTGTTCAATGGTGTTGCCATATCCCCAATATACGCCATCTTTGGTTGCGTATTTGGCAACAATAATGTCTGGTTTTGACGACAGATATTTCCCATAGCAATTTTCAGATACAGTGTATGCGTAATAATATTCAAACGGAACGCTTTCTTGGCGTTCTAGTTTGGACGACAATACAAATTCTTTGTCACGAATCTTGTGTATTTTATGATGAAACAAATTCTGTACACGCCAATGACCGCCGATAAATTCAACACTGTGTACCGACAGATGTTTAAGAGGCACCTGGGAACCGTCCGATTTGTATGCAATTTCGCCATTCGCACGCGCATGCATGAAATCATACAGTTTTTCATTTGACGTTTTATGTGTAGAAAATTTATTACTTGGTTCGTATTTAGCCATTCTTTTCATACCTTAGGAAGTTTTTTTCTATTGATGATATCAGTGTGTCTATCCCCAATCTCCCTGCGGCACTGATGGTTAAAATTTCTGGTTTCTTTTTGCGACCAAACGATTTTTTGAACGCGGCCATTTTTTCCGACAATTCATCTGCGCTAATCGCATCAATTTTATTAATGATTACCATTTCTGGTTTGTTCAACAATCCACCACCATATGAATCCATTTCGTGACGAATTGCCGCATAGCGCGCAGCCCAATCAGGCTCTGTGCCATCAATTACATGTAAAATCATCTTGGTTCGTTCGGCATGTCCCAAGAATTTATCACCCAGACCGACACCGGTATGCGCCCCCTCAATAAGTCCTGGCAAGTCAACCAGTACAAATTCACGATCGTGGGCGTACATAACACCCAATTGCGGATTCAATGTCGTAAATGGATAGTTTGCAATCTTTGGTCGTGCCGCCGTCACCGCCGCCAGCAACGTTGATTTGCCCGCATTCGGGAATCCAACCAGACCAATATCTGCAATTAATTTCAGACGCAACACAACCGTTCTTTCTTCGCCCGGCAGACCGTCATTTGCCTGTTTAGGGGCACGGTTTGTTGGACTTTTAAAATGCAGATTGCCCCACCCCCCATTACCACCACGTGCCGCACGATATTCCATGCCGTCTGTATTCAAATCAGCATATTCAATTTCTTCATTTTCAGATAAAATAACCGTGCCAGTCGGAACCGGTAAATACAACGTTTCGCCCGATGCGCCGGTACGCATTTTACCCATACCGTTTTGACCGCGCTGGGCAGAAAAGTGCATCTTATAACGATAGTCAATCAATGTATTTACGTTCGGCACAGCAACAAAAACAACATCGCCACCACGACCACCGTCACCACCGTTTGGGCCGCCAAATTCAATATATTTTTCACGACGAAATGTGGCCGCACCATTGCCGCCATCACCAGCCTTGATATATATTTTTGCCCTGTCTAAAAACTTCATTTTTTACACCTTTTATTGTTATTATAATCTAAAAACTTGCAATTTCCAGTCTAAAAGACTATAATCCACACGTTGCGCAAGCAATGATGATTCTGAATCCGTTGTGAAATAGTCATTTTGGACTGGGGGGCGGTACCCCACAGCTCCACCATTATCTGATACGATTTGTGGTCGTATTTGATTATGGGGCTGACATAGATTCGACAGGTGATGAAAGACAAACTGGGTGAATCCGACGTGGTGTCGTTAAAAGCCAAATAAAAACTGAATGGCGATAGAATCGCTGCGAACGACAATGTTCGCCTTGCAATGGCTGCCTAAATATGGCGTTGAATATGGTTGGCGATTGTTGACCGTATTCGTTTAAGCAATTGCGGTGTTCGCCGGGTACATGGCACCAGAAACCCGGCATTCTTAATTTATTATACAAAACGGAACATAAGGACAAAAAATGTTTGGAAAAATCAAAAAAGTATTCTTTACCGGTGTATTCGGTGTTTTATACATTTCTTTTGTTGCCCAGTTGGTATATGTATTGGGCTGGATGAATGGTATTGAAAATAAATTGATTGGATTGGCAATGCTGTCATTGGAATGGTTGATTTTGATTGCAGCACGTTATTTATCAAAACGTTCCAGCAACAGTGCGCAGCACGGTGGTTTCGGCGGACATGGTCGTCGTCACTAAACAAAAACAAAAATAAACAAATAAACACACCCAGACGGGTGTGTTTATTTTTCACTTGCACGTGATTAAAAATAATGTATAATGGGCGCCGTGGGTTAGTAGCTCAGTGGTTAGAGCGGAGCGCTCATAACGCTTTGGTCGTGGGTTCAAGTCCTACCTAACCCACCAAGATTAATCCCGCCAAATTGGCGGGATTTTCTTTATTCTTGGGTTAAAACGTATGCCGTTCCATTTTCAATCACAATATCAGGGTCGTCCGAATACGATTTGTCCCCCGTCCATACATAGTATGCATAACCAGTATCAGGAACAGATGTTACGTGTACAATGTGACGATCTGTTTCCAGTTTCAAATCATTTTTATTTGGCATCGAAAAATTTACAGCAGAACAATCGCCCGCACATTCTATGGATACGTCCATATATTCTTGGTCAGGCGTCCCAGACATACATCCGGTTAAGCCCAGCAATAAAATTGCAACAATACTTCTTTTCATAGTATGCATTATATCATAAATTTATACACAAAACAACATTCTTAACATTTGACAAATGACAAATCAATAAAATCGGCGCATGGCATCGTATGCCAACCCCAGCCCTACACTGGCCATTTTATTAGAATCAGATATAATTGCATTTGGAAACATATCCCGAACCATCCCAGACACGTATGGAATCTGGGTCGAACCACCTGTTAAAACAACTAAATCAATATCTGTATTTCGAACAGACGACATTTCCAGACATTCATTCATAGCCGATTGTATTTTTGATACATCGTTTGATATCGCATTCACAAATTCAGAAACGTCTGTTGTAACAACAGGACAATCAGACAAAAATTCCAGTGATTGTTTAACTGTGTTATGGTTTGATAAATCGATTTTTGCTGATTCAACATAATCAAGATTCTTGTGCCCAAGGTTGTTTTTTATAATGTCTAGTATTCTTTGAATTTTTTCGGGTGACATAGCCCCCATCATACCCCCCTGCATCAGCGACAATACATTAGGGGCATAGGCACGATTCACAAAAGACCATGTCGATAAATCTATATACGGGGCATTTGGCACAGGCAGCACTTTGTCGCCACTGCGATATAACGTTCCCAGACCGTACAACGGCATAAATTTATCAAGCGCAAAAGCACGATCAAAATCATTTCCGCCAATCCTGATGCCGGTGTTCGCCAGAATATCATCAGACCGATCCATTTTATGCATTAAATTTGGCCCCAATCGAATTACTGTAAAATCAGATGTTCCGCCACCAACATCAATAACAATCGCAAGGTGTTCAGACGTCAATTGACGTTCGTGCGAAAATGCCGCAGCGATTGGTTCGAACTGGAAACCAATGTTTTGAAAACCAACATTACGTGCAATTTGTTCCAACTGATTCTGGGCGGCCATATCACCATCAGAATCATTGTCACGAAAATGTACAGGACGCCCTAAAACCACATCAACCACGGATTGCCCCACTGATTCATCAAGCTTTTCTTTTAAATGTCGAATAAAATATCCGATAATGTCTTCGAATTTTACGTATCGACCACGTATTTGTGTGCCAGTTGTCATCGCAGACGTCCCCAATATACGTTTCAAACTGCGCATAAAGCGTCCCTCTGAAAAAGGTTCGCGATATTTGTCATGGGCAGCGTTGCCCATATAAACCTGTTTATCGTTATCATCAAAAAATAATGCTGATGGAATTGTATCTTGGGCTGGGGCAATCTGAACCATACGGGGCGTACCACCATCTGAGACAGACACCGCAGAATTAGTCGTCCCGAAATCAATTCCGGCAACGTAATGCGATAAAGACATTGAAAAAACCTTTGGAGCAGTTGCGCTTATAGTAGCAGTATTTTTATGTAACACAAGTCTTTTTTCTCGCTGTTTCAGGCCTGATACGACCTGTTCTGTGTGGCGTTGCACAAGAATATTTATCTCACGAAACCAAGTGGCGTGTTTGTGGGATTTTGACAAATTATTTCTTGCTTTAAGGCTTTTTTTTTGTAAAATAAACGAAACTTTTTTTAACAACAAATAAATTTTATGGATTTTGATATGACATACAAAGAACAAAAAGGCTTAGATAAAAAACTCAACTTTGAAGAAATCGAACAAAGATGCGTTAATTTTTGGGCTGATAATGCGGTTTATAAATACAATCCGAACACACCACGTGGTGAAACATATATGATTGATACACCACCCCCAACCGTGTCTGGTTCTTTGCATATCGGTCATATATTCAGTTACGTTCAAACAGACGTTATCGCACGTTTCCAAAGAATGTCTGGGAAAAACATATTCTTTCCAATTGGTTGGGACGATAACGGGTTGCCTACGGAACGTCGCGTACAAAACTATTATAACATTGCATGCAACCCAGAAATCCCATACGACCCAAATTTTAAGCCAGTTCACAACCCAGGCGATGAATCACCACGTACGGAAATTTCTAGAAAGAATTTTATCGAAGCATGCGAGATATTAACAAAAGAAGACGAAAAGATTTTTGAAGAAATATTCAAACAAATCGGCAATTCTTATGATTGGGATTTGCAATATTCTACTATTGGCAAAGATTCAATCGCAATATCCCAGGCATCTTTCTTGGATTTAGTCGCCGCGGGCAAGGCACAATCTGTTGAAGCACCAACAATGTGGGATATTACATTCCAGTCTGCAATCGCCCAAGCAGAAATCGAAGACCGTGAAGTCAAAGGACACTTCCACGATATCGAATTCAAAATAGAAGGCGAAGATGACACATTTATAATTGCAACTACACGTCCTGTGTTATTGCCGGCATGTATTGCAATCGTCGCAAATCCAGCAGACGAAAGATATAAAAAATTCTTTGGCAAACGCGCAATTACACCACTGTTCGATATTCCTGTTCCGATTGTTGCATCTGAAAATGCAGAAATGGACAAAGGTACGGGTATAATGATGGTTTGCACATTTGGCGACATCACAGACGTTCAATGGTGGAAGCAGTCTGGGTTGCCAATCAAACAAATCATTAACAAAGATGGCAAAATCGCAAACATTGAATATGGCGAAGGCGCATTTGTTACATTAAACAAAGAAAAAGCACAGCGTA
Source organism: Candidatus Enterousia sp. (assembly GCA_045645065.1). Classification (GTDB taxonomy): domain Bacteria; phylum Pseudomonadota; class Alphaproteobacteria; order Rs-D84; family Rs-D84; genus Enterousia. Next base: position 95,659 of record JAZRIB010000005.1, on the reverse strand, counting down.
ATTTTAATCAAATTGCAGGCCTGACAATCAAAGACGCCCAAGACAAAATAGTAGAAATGTTGCGTGCGGACGGTTCTTTGAAAGGCGATTTGAAAGAAATCGTGCACCCTGTTAAGTTCTATGAAAAAGGTAATTTGCCACTGGAATTCGTATCATCCAGACAATGGTTTGTTAATTTGATGGACGAAAAAGAACGCATGATTGAAGCGGGCAATAAAATCGATTGGTTCCCATCACACATGCACAGCAGATATGAAAACTGGACACGCGGATTAAATCAAGACTGGTGTATCAGTCGCCAACGTTTCTTTGGCGTTCCGTTCCCTGTTTGGTATCCAATAGACGAAAATGGCAACGTCGACTATAACCACCCTATTTTCGCAGACAAAAAAGATTTACCCGTAGACCCAATGGCAGACGCCCCAGCAGGCTATACAGAAAGTCAACGCGGACAAAAAAATGGTTTTGTTGGCGACAAAGACGTTATGGATACATGGGCGACATCTTCGCTGACACCACAAATTGCAATCAATTGTGCTTCTGACAAGACAAATTTGTCGTTACCATTTGATGTCAGACCGCAATCACACGACATTATCAGAACATGGGCGTTTTACACAATAGCCAAGGCGTTATTGCATGAAAATACTATCCCATGGAAACGCTGTTTTATCAGTGGATTTATTATGGATCCAGACCGCAAGAAAATGAGCAAATCCAAAGGGAATGTTATTACACCAATGAATTTGATTGTAAAACATTCTTCGGATGCGGTTCGTTACTGGGCGGCACGTTCAAAACTGGGGGCGGACGCGATATTTGAAGAACAAATAATGGAACAAGGCAAAAAATTAGTTACAAAAATCTTTAATGCTAGCAAGTTCGTTATGAACATCGTTGAAAATTCTAAGATTAATATTGACGATGACTATAAAACAAATATCACAGAAGCAACTGATAAATCTTGGTTAAAAAGATTGTCTGATGCAGTAAAAGGCGCGAGTAAGAGTTTTGCACAAAACGATTATGCCCAAGCGTTAGATATTATCGAAAAAGCTTTTTGGGATTTCTGTAATAACTATCTGGAAATAGTAAAAGGACGCGCGTATAATTCCGAAAATAAATCTGCGGTCAACGCGTTGATGTTTACACTGGATACGTTTATTAAGTTGTTTGCACCATTCTGTCCATTTGTTACAGAAGAAATATATCAAGCATGCAGTTGGACAAACGGCAAAACAATCCATTTGGAACCATGGCCAAATATGGATGAATTTGCAAACATTATATCAGACGATACCGAACTGTATGATGCATTAAGTGTCATAAGCAGTGAAATCAGAAAAGAAAAAACCAACGCTAATGTTAGTCTGAAAACACCTGTTACAAACATTCAGATTAAGGCGCCTGCCCGCATCATTGATGTAATCAAACAGGGTCAAGAAGACTTGGTTAATGTTGGAAATCTGACCACAGACGCAGCATCTTATACCGTTGCAGATGAATTGTCTGTGTGTGATATAACCTTGGGTCAGCTGGAATCAGCACAATAGTCCCGCCCAAGAATAAAAATCAACCCCCACAAGTATTTTGTGGGGTGTTTTTATTATCCTGGCGGGGGCGAAGTATTCCCTCGCCCCGCGGACGGCGGTGCTGTGGGGCATTCCTAACGGTTTTGCCGTACTATGTTTGCAAAACCTACTCTTTGTCGAACCCACGCCACTATCGTGGCTTTACCGGGTTCGAACCCCGATTTCGGCACAAAAATAAAACGCCCACAATGGGGCGTTTGATTATTTCTGGCGGACTAAAATTCTATTGCACAATTTGGTATACCTAAATAAGTTTTTTATTGTTTTAAATTTTTATATATGATATTTTTCTCATACCATGAGAGAGAAAGATATCACGTATAAACTAAATAAAACAGAATGGATATTAATCAGTTTTTCTGTGTTTCGTGGTATTTCACAATTATTTTTAGGGACATTTGTTGTATCTTTTTTGATACGTAATTCAATTAATGAATTTATATCAGTATCTATATATGACTTATTTTTTTATTTTGCCATTATGGCTTCATTTGTTTTGATGATAAACCGATGTAAGCATGGTAATATCAAGGTTGTTTTTGGATCACACATAGTTGTGCAACTTATTCTGGTAATTTTGATTGCATTGTTAGGTGTTCATGCCGCCAATTGGATTATGATTTTAGGGATGTTGTATGGTATACAACATGCATTATACAGTATGGCACAACAGCAAATGGTGATAGATAAAGTATCTGCATGCCGTATGATGTTTTTCTATGGAACCGATGTCGCGATAACAAATATTGTAAAAATTCTGCTCCCGATTACATTAGGGGTGTTGATAACGATAGGTTCGTTGCAAAATATAGCATGGCTTTTAGTATTTATGGGAGTAATTGAATGTTATTTACTATTTATAATGCCGCCTGTACAAAATTATGCTAAAAAATCGGCTGATCTGGTCGGTTTTATGCATAAATCAGTGAAGATACTATGTATGAGGAAATTATTTTTAGCAGAATTCTTGCGGGGGCTTGCATATGAATTAGAAAGTGTGGGAATATTGTACATTGTTTATATTTTTCACACAGATATAACTTTGGGTGCATGGACAACATTCTTTGCGCTTCTTACTGCAATGGCTATGTGGTTGTTTGGACGTTTTTGTTCAAATCGAGATTTTAAATGGGTCGTAGGACTTTGTTCAATATTACTAATCGGATCGATAATATACCTTATGTCTGAACTTAACAGATTTAGCACATTGGTATATGCAGGTGCTGTATCATTAGGTGTTGCGACGATGGATCAAGTGTCTTCGGTTAATATATTAAACCTTGCAAAAACAAAATTAGTAACACAATCATATCGCGCAGAATACCTTGCCGCGCGCCAGGTTATGTCTTTTATTGGAAGATGGGGCGGAACTATTGCATTGATGTATGTTGGTATGTTTGGTGGATATAACATATTACCGTATCTTCTTATAATATTGGCGGTATTAAGGATTATCGCGACATTCATATATATCCAAATTGGAAAATACACCAATGACAAAAAATAACCGTTAAATAACAAACTTGCAGAAGTGCAAGTTTTGTTTTTTTACCATTGACTATCGAAAAAAGGGCGTTGTATAGAAAACCGTATTTCACCGCCTAAAAATGGGCTGTTTTCGTCCATACCAGAGTCAATGCATGAAAAATCCCGCTAGAGAGCGGGCTTTTTATCTGTATCGGCATACATGCCCGAATACTGGCGGAGTATGATTTTATCACGAACAACCATATACAAATTCCATTTTTACAAGGAATTTACAGGGATTTTCCCACTATAAAACTCTTGTATTTTTCATATAAAATCCTATATACAAGAATAAAGGATAAATAGACATGAATATTGATGATATTATAAACGAATTTTATAAACTGCATGATTATAAGGGAAAGTTCAGATTTAATACCCCAGAATACGTCAGTTTCCATAGGAGTCTTACGGATTTTATCTATGAAAACCACCTGGAAGACACTATGTATTGGAAGAAAATATCCGACAATTTATTGTATACAGCAACGGAATATATGACACTACCAGAAGCTGGCATTATATCAAAAAATCTAGAGCTTTTACGACGTCATATTTTACAGGCTCGGGACGAACCTTTCTGGAAGTGTATTCACCCCTTATTGTTGCCAATTATACAACCCAAATTCCTAGCACAACAATATGCCGATTGTGTAGAGTCTGCATTCAAGGAAATTAACTCTAGATTAAAGAAGTTATATCGCAAATTTCGAAATGAGGAACTAGACGGTAGTGCCCTAATGAATCATGTATTTTCGCCTAATAACCCACTGTTAACTTTTGAGAACATAGAAACACAGACTGGCAAAGATGTCCAAATTGGATATATGAACATATTTGCTGGCGCAATGACAGGCATAAGAAACCCCAAGGCACACGAAAATCAGATCATATCGAAGGACATGGCTATAAAGCGATTGATTTTTGCTAGCTTGTTGATGGACAAAATAGATGAAGCCATATCATATTCCAACATAGAAGAATGATTATATCGCAATAAAGCCGATGTGCTATCTGGGAAAAATATTGACTTTCTGGGAATCATCTGGTAAAATCTGGTAAAACATAAAAAGGATTTGGTATGCCTAATAATCGAGATATTATTATAACCCCAGAAATGCTGAACGGCATTGCCGAGATTGATGCATTTAATGGTGCGTGGACTGGCGGGGCAGTAAAACTGTCCGCAGATGATCTGCGTGTTATGCGTCGTGTTGCAACAATTGAATCTGTTGGGTCATCTAATCGTATAGAAGGCAATCGTATGACAGATACTGAAATTGAGGCATTATTTGCCAATATCAATCGTCAGTCATTTGCCACCAGAGACGAGCAGGAAGTTGCCGGATATTCAGATGTAATCAATACCATATTTGAAAACTATGCGTCTATACCGCTTAGTGAGAATTATATTAAGCAGTTGCATAAAATATTATTGAATTACTCTGACAAGGACACCCGCCATCGTGGCGAATATAAAAAAGACGGCAACCGTGTCGCTGCATTTGACGCAAACGGTAATGAAATCGGTTCTATATTCGAAACCGCTACACCATTTGATACGCCACGCCTGATGAGTGAAACAGTAAAATGGACCAATGATGCGTTGGCCGACAAATTCTTTCACCCTATTATTGCTATTGGGGTGTTTGTGATACATTTTCTGTCCATCCATCCATTTACCGATGGTAATGGGCGTTTGTCGCGTGCATTGACTGTTATGCTGATGCTGAAAAGTGGATATACATATATGCCATATGCATCTATGGAGTCTATTATAGAAGCGACCAAGGACGCATACTATCGTGCATTACGTGGCACGCAAAAAACCATCTGGGGCGACAAGATCAACTATGAACCATGGCTGACTTTCTTTGTTCGGGCATTGGTTGCACAAAAACGCCAACTGGAAGACAAAATCGCAAAGGCACGTGGTGCAAGTGTTGCAAAACTGTCTGCAACACAGAATCAGATTTTGGAACTGTTTCATAAAACACCAGAATTGACCATGCCACAGATTGTATCTGCGATGGATAAAAATCCAGAAACCATTCGCAAGGCGGTACAAGCGTTGGTTAAACGGGGACACATATCAAAGCAAGGCACAACCCGTGGCGTGTTTTACACTTTGCACAAATAAAAAACATCGCCAAATAGCGATGTCTTTTATTTTAGCGTTCTTGAATTGATATTGTAAGCTTATTCGGCTCTATTCCGTATAACTTTAATAGCGCTTGTAGCTTCTTTTTTAAATCATTATTGGAATATAGCCCCCAAATGTAAAGCCAGCCAGACACCACCTCTATCCACATGCTATCGGTATACGTATCAATATGTCTATGATTATTTGGCATATTTGAAACTTCTAACCCACCAATATTACCATTTACCACAGGTACTTCACCAGAAACACTAATAATTTTTTTAATTGTAGGATTAAATAATGCGTCGGAGTTCGACAAGATGCGTATCATCTCAACATCCAAAACCTGTGGAGCATGATTATATAAACAAGAAATGATTTGCTTGAACATTTCTTTAAACTTTCGTGTTTCGCCAGCAAATTTTGTACCATCTATAGTCCATTTAAACCCTTTTACAGATGTCAAATCATCGTTTTGCCAATCTACGATTTTATATACATCGTTATGTAAATCATTTGCGTCGTATTGTTTTTGTTCTGCTAAATACCTTTGTTCTGCCAACAATTCAAAACGCCCCCTTTGTATGGAAATGTTATAGTATTTTTCCAAAAACTCACGCTCCATCTTTGCCAATGTACGACCTTCATATACGTAGGCAAAAAAATCATACACTTGGGCATCCGAACATTTAGATTCGGGGTATTTACTTTGCAAATGCGTCGCCAAACCACTTAACGACCAGACTTTTTCGTTAAACACAACTTTATTCGACTTTTTGCTTATTGGTATAATTTCACCATCGCCACCATGTAGCCATTCGCCGGTATTTGGGTTTATAAACATCAATTCCGCAGCCCCCAGCCCAATTCCCAGGTCATAAATCGTTGGTTTTGGCGTATTAAAAAGTTTGCCATCAGAGGTTTTTATTTCTTGAAAGACGGGATCTGTTTCAGTTTTTGAGTATATAACGACATTGGGATCGTCGTAAATTTTTTTCATCATTAACTCCTTTGAGTTTTGGGCGATGAACCCTATTTATATCTATCCACATTAGTGGACAATGCTTATGATAATATTAATTATCACAAGTCACGCTACTAATGTTAATATGCTTTTTCTTAACTGTCAACACAAAAATAAAACGCCCAATTTGGGCGTTTGATTTTTGTGGCGGAGTCGAAGGGATTCGAACCCTTGATACCCTTGCGAGTATACTACATTTCCAATGTAGCGCACTAGACCAACTATGCGACGACTCCGAGTCTTTGACCTTGTTATTCTTCGTCAATGGCGACATCGTCCGCCATTACTTCGTCCATAACGTCCCCTGCATCCGCAATTGGCGCATCATCAGTCAACGCATTTTCCAATTCCGCATCAATTTCACGCAACAATGGATCTTCGGTACCGATTTCCAAAGATTCTTCACCATCTGCAACAGCAGGTGCTTCTTTGTAAGACTGAACAAATTCGTGACGTACAGCGTTTACATCCAATTTACCACTGGCAATTTCGCGCAATGCAACAACTGTCAATTTATCTTTGTTTTTTTCCACAACCGGTTCCGCACCACCGTTCAAATCACGAACGCGTTGAGATGCCAACATCCCCAGTTCATAACGGCTTTCTACATATGGTAATGTGTCTGAATTTGTTGTACGGGCCATTTTATATCCTTTGTTGAAATAATTTTTAGCCTGGTTATAATGCCTTATAGATAGCAAAAATGCAAGCAGAAAAATAAAAATTTCTAAAAAAATTAATGCTTTGATTTTTTACAAAATATTGACAAAATATATTTTTGCACTAAAATAATTATGTATCGATAAAGAAAAAGGCGAAAAATGACAAAAAACACTAATGATATTTGGCAGCGCAGACTGGGCAGAAATAGTAATTACAACATTCGTCCGGCTTTGATTTTTGTAGCATCTGTGCTGGGGCTGAATCTGGTAGGCAGACAAATACTTGCCACACCTCAATTGGAAAAATTTAATCCAGTTGAAAATGTTCCAAACCCACAGCGTCAAATCGTGGTTCAGGACAAGGATATTAAGGCCAGTATTAAAAGTCACACATTGTACGTTGAAGACTTTTATCGTATACGTAATGAACTGAACATGGTGGAAAAACTGACATGGCGGCAACAACCTGTTGATAGCGCAAGCCTTATATACAAACCAATTTATGGAAAACAACCAACATTAAAAGAGTATTCAAGATTAATTCTGAGACATGAACAGACCCTGAAAGAAGAGTGCAGAAAACGCGCCAAGTATAAATATGCAAATATCGATTCTAAGCAAAGATAAAAATCCCCCGTCAGGGGATTTTTAATAACATATGGGGACTTGAATTTGTTTTAGACAGAAGTATAATTGAACAACAATGAGTATAAAAACACTATCTTTTGGATGTCGATTGAATGCATTAGAATCTGAAAAGATTCAAAATATGTTGGCAGCCGTTGTTGATACAGCAATTGTAGTCAATACATGCGCAGTGACCGGTGAAGCAGAACGTCAATCTGGACAATTCGTTCGCCGTACCGCACGCGAAAATCCAAACACCCCTATTTTTGTGACGGGATGTGCGGCAACTCGTAACCCGGCATTGTTTTGTGATATACCAAACGTAATAGTGATAGATAATTTCCAAAAAAGAAATATTAACGCGTACACAGATGCAATGGAACGCACACCATGTAACATCGTTGGGCATGCCCGCATAGATAATTTCCGTGATACAGATGAAAAATTATCTAAAAAGTTTATTCAGATTCAAAATGGGTGCAATCACGATTGTACGTACTGTGTGACACGCCTGTTGCGTGGACGCGCGGTTTCATTTGAATATGACGAAATCTTGGCAGATGTACGCACGGCGGTAAATAACGGTTTTGGCGAAATCGTTCTGACCGGCGTAGATATTGCATCATACGCACGTCTTGATGATGGCAAGGCTTTTATGATTTCTGATTTGTGCAAAAAGTTATTGGCCGACGTGCCGGGGATACAAAGACTGCGTCTGTCGTCTATGGACCCAGCGGTGAGTGAGGTTGGAAAAATCATAGAACTGATTAAATCTGATAAACGTATGATGCCACATATGCATTTTTCAATGCAGTCGGGTTCAGATACAATACTGGGCGCAATGCGTCGCCGTCACACAGCAGACACAGTTCGTAAATGGGTTCAAATGGCGGGCGATGATATTACATTTAGTTGGGATATAATCTGTGGATTCCCAGGAGAATCAGAAGAACTGTTTAATGAAACACTGAATCTTGTTCACGAATTAAAGCCAATTAAAATTCATGCTTTTCCATATTCGCCCCGCCCTGACACTGTGGCGGCGACTATGCCAAACCAAGTGAATCGCGCCATTTCTAAACAGCGAGTTAAGACAATAAACGATGCTGCAAATACAAATCGCGCTAAATTTATGCAAAAACAGTTGCGGCAACACGTTCAAGTGTTAGTTGAAGAAAACAATATTGCACGTTGTCCACACGACATTTCTGTAAAAATTGACGGCGCACATATCCCACCACGTACAATTTGTGATTTAATTTTGACAGATGTTGTTGGTGACACGTTTATTGGAACCCTTAACACTTAACAAACGCAAATAACTGTATTACTTTTTCGCACATAAGGTATAAGAATGACAAACAAACACAATCAAAACTCAAACGATGCAGCGGGGTTATTCGTTGCACTTATTTTTGTATTGCCGATATACGCCGCTATGGGCAAGATGCAAAAACAATTTGACAAAACCGACTTTTACACACCGGGCGAAACCATCAGACCAAAAGAACGAGCCACAGTTGAAACGTTACAAGATTCAGTCTTGAACGCGCGCATGGTGCGATATGAAGAATTACACAATAAATACAAAAATGCACGCGGTTGCGCGCCACGCACCCAGGAAATATACAGAACAATGCTTAATCAATATGCGCGCGACAGTGTTGAAACACGTTATCAAGAGTTGTGCAATATGTTAAACACACAAAAATCAAAGCAAAAATAATCGCCCGCGTTATGCGGGTTCTTTTTTTATAAAAAATCTGTTTGAAATGGCGTTTTATATTGCTATTATCCAAAGCATGAAAAAGAAATTATTTATATTATTTTTAACATTCGTTTGTGGCGTGGCAAATGCCACAGAATTCAAGACCAAGGCAAAATCTGCATTCTTAATCGATTATGATTCTGGGACGGAAATTGTCGCAAAAAATGCAGACAAATTGATGCCGCCGTCATCTATGATAAAACTGATGACGTTGGCGGTATTGTTTGATGAAGTTAAGGCAGGCAACCTGACGCTGGATGACCGTATTACGGTTGGGGAAAATGCAGACTATAATCGCCCAGAATGGTATCCAGCCAGTAAAATATGTCTGGTTGCGGGTCAAACAATTACCGTACGTGATTTGATTTTGGGGTTGATTGTTTTATCAGGCGGCGATGCATCTGTGGTGGTGGCGGAAAAATTAGCCGGTTCTGAACAGGCATTCACCCAATTAATGGAACAAAAAGCACGCAGTATCGGAATGGAACAATCAACGTTTGGAAACGCAAGTGGATTACCAAACCCAAACAATCTGATGACCAGTCGAGAATTGGCAACATTGGCAATACACCTGATTGGGGATTATCCAGAACTGTACCCGATGTTCGCGACAAAACGTTTCGAATTTGATGAACACCAGACCGACTGGTGTCGTGAATGGGGACGGACACATACGGTAAATTACAACAAACTGTTATTCATTATGCCGGGGGCAGACGGTCTGAAAACAGGACATACAAACGATGGCGGATATGGAATGGTCGCCAGTGCCAAGGTTGGCGGACGTCGTCTGGTCGGGATTATAAATGGATTTAACGGCAAAGGACACGATGCACTGGCCAACGAGATGAAAAAACTGTTAACACACGGATTCAACACCACAACAACCAAAGTATTCTATCGACCGGGCGACAAAGTGGTTGATATCCCTGTGTGGTATGGCAAGGCGGATTCTGTTGCTGCAACTGTTGAAAAGCCATTTGCAATTACAGTCGATAAAAAAGATGGAATGAAAAACATTCGCGTCTTAGCACGATTTGACGATCCGATTGCTGCACCAATTGATGCGGGGGCACAAATTGGCGAATTAATCGCAGAACAAAATGGTCGTGTTATTACGCGCGCACCACTGGTTGCCAAGGACAGAGTACGTAAAATTCAGTTCTTTGGACGTGTAATTAAAAACATCAGGGTAATTTTCGGGATATAAACAAATGGCACCAAAGAAAAAAAAGAATTCTGAATACAATTTTCCACATCCAATGGAATGCGAGTCATTGGTGGGACATACGGATACACTGCGCACATTTATGGACGCGTGGGACAATCGCGACAAGCACCCAATTCATCCTGTATGGATGCTGACTGGGCCACGCGGTATCGGAAAAGCAACATTGGCATATAAAATCGCTAAAATGGTTTACGGAAATATTGGAGATTTCTTTATCGTTGACCAAGAACGAAATATTGATAAAGACGGCAAACCAAAGCCAGATGGCAAAGTAATTTCTGTATATACCGTACGCGCAATGATTGATAAAATGCAGATGTCGTCTATGTCGGGGGGATGGCGCGTGATTTTAATAGACTCGGTCGATGAATTAAACGCGGCGGCATCAAATGCTATTTTGAAGTTATTGGAAGAACCGCCTGCACAGACGTTGTTTTTATTGGTTGTACACCAATTATCCAACGTTTTACCAACCGTACGTTCACGTGCGCGCGTTGAAAAAATGCGCCCATTGACAATATCCCAGATGCGGGAACTGTGCGCACGTTTTATGCCCGAAGAAGACATAAGCACAGATACATTGCGGTTGGCAAATGGATGCTTTGGTAAAATTGCCAACCTAAAATCATCAGGCGGGGATGTGCTGTATGAAAATTTGATTGCGACATTAAACAATCCACGCGCAAATGCGGGCGACATGATGACAATCGCAAAAAAAATCGCACCAAGCCCTGAAATATATCCAATACTGTTGGATGCAGTGGCTTATTTTGGCTTAGCCGATTTATATCCGATGGTAACACATGCAATCGCAGACGTTAATCGTATATATCTGGAACCAGAAATTGCAATATTCAAAATAATAAGCGAAATAAAAAAATGTTTATAGATACACATTGTCATTTAACAGACAGATTATGCGGCGGTGGCGACGCAGACCGCGCAATAGAAAACGCAATGGCAGCAGGGGTCGGAATTATGATTTGCCCAACCGCCGATCCAAACGACATCCCCAGCGCACTGCACATAGCACACCTGCACGATAATGTTTATTGCACCATTGGTATTCACCCAGAATATGTTGATGCTAATCCAGACTTGTTTTTAACAGATGATATTTTGAACGATCCGCGTGTTGTTGGAATTGGTGAAATCGGACTGGATTATCACTATGGCGCAGATACACGAACACAACAAATCGAATTGTTTGAACGCCAATTGGATATCGCACGCAGATGCGCCCTGCCCGTGGCAATCCATACACGTGAAGCCGAAGATGACACCGCCAATATCTTGACCGGTGATGTTCGTGGTGTTATGCATTGCTATACCAGTTCATGGAATTTGGCAAAAAAAATGCTGGATCGTGGTTTTATGTTTTCAGCCAGCGGTATTTTAACATTCAAAAATTCAAGTGAAGTGCGTGAAACGTTTGCCAAGATTCCAATCAATCGTATCGTTATCGAAACAGACGCCCCATATTGCGCACCTGTTCCATATCGCGGAACACCATGCGAACCGGCAATGGTTATTGAAACAGCACGTGTACTGGCCGATGTTAAGGGGGTAAAATTATCCGAACTGGAACATATTCTGGAAGAAAACACGAAACAATTATATCCAAAAATTCAATTCTGAGGATATATAAAAAACACCTGAACTTAAATCCGTGTAATCAACATGGCATTTTTGTCAGGTGTTTTTATTGGTATGATTAAAAAGATATATTGTATTGATACGAAGGGTCACCGTCAGTATTAGTAGCATTAAATACAGACTTACATTCAGTATTTCTGGTGGGGGCTAAGCTCCAGTTTTCGGTATTTATGTTAGTTCTGGTATATGCAACCCACTTCCACGAGTACGTGTTGTCGTTATTTTCAGTATATTCATATTGACATTTTAGTTTTCCGTTATCAATTATGTATGACATATTAAATCCTGGGATTGGTTCATCATAATCTGGATAATAATAACGACCATTATTAATATCTACAATCAGGTATGTTCCGACACATTCTATGTTTTCGCCATCTGTATTCAATGTACCTATGCATATCAAAGCGTATTGATCACCAGTGTAATACTTAGCAGTATCAGCAGTATGATCAACGGCAAACGTTAATACGTATTCCGCATTTTCATTTGGCACGCATACTTTGGCGTTTTCAATAGTATTGACGACGCTACCATATATGTTTGAATCACCCGCATCGTATGACACAGTAACAGAATTACTGCAACAATTACCCCATGCATCCAGTATGCCTTCTGTACAACAGTTGGCTTGCCCAGCGGCTACACTAAAAGGCGTCAACGCATCTAGAGTTGCATCGGTAGTGGGTTCGGCAGCCTCACCTGTTTCGGAATCCTCACCTGTTGATGTTGACATACAGAATTTGCCGTCTATGGTAAACTTATCTTCGCTGACACACATATCTTCTATGCCTAAGTCCGTGTTTGTATACTTACGATACCCCGGTCCACATGATGTATCCACACATGAATTGTTTGCATCTTCGGTACCAGTATTTAATGCAAACCAATATAACAATGTATCATCACCATTTATTGTTTTTTTAATTTTATTATGCGGTATAATTGTATTATTCGGATCTTGTTTTAGTGTTAAAGGAGTATGTGGTTCAACCTCACAATTACCCCAGATACGTTCGGCAATACGACAACGTTTGCATCTTGTATTGATATTTTGTTCTACGTCAGATGCATTAATTGGTTTACATTCACCTTTGCCGACACATAAATCATATACGCAATTCTTATCTTTTGATATGCAAGTTGAAGAATTGCTAACACTTGATGGCCAATATGTGCTAGTACCTCTTTTAAAGTATAAATTATTATAGAAAGAATATAACGGAGTAATTAATGAATTTTCATTATAAGTGCCAGACCATACTTGTCGATGAAATTTCCAGGAATTTACAATTTCACGATCAAGCAGATTTTCCATAATACGATCAATGGCGTTACTGTCTGCGGTGGCAACACAATCCAAAACTTCTTGCCAACAGGCGGTACCGTTAATAATCGACTGGCGATTAACGGAATTTTCAATATCTTCACATAAACCAAAATTACCAGACGTAGATTTACATGCCTGGATGATACAGTTGCGTCCAACTTCTCGACAGGTTTTGATAATCGTATCGTATGTTTGATCGTCTGCGATTTCGGTTATACCGCCTGTCCAACTGTCGTCGCGGTCACTGGTTGTTCCCTTCATAAGCGCACTGCACGCGTTTTTCACATCTGCACACATCGCGCCAACGGTTTTGTCAGCGATAACGCCAAATGTTGATAATGCGCGTGCATCAAAATCAGCCAATGTTTTTGTTGCGTCTGATAAACACTGGGCCGTTAAGGTTGTACATGATTGACGAACGGTTTCTAGTTTGGCATCTTGGGCCAGTTTGATTTGCGCCAAGGCATCTTCGACAAAACCGTCCCAAACAGAATCCGCAATATTTTCACAATGCGCCATTGCAGGTTCTAAAAATTTCTTTTTAGAATTCAGATGACGAACAAACGGTTCGTTGCCCGGTACCCCAGACCATGTTTCATTCGCACCAGGACGCGTGATAAGTTGGCTAAGATTTGCAAGGTTTGTGGTTAAAAATGCTTGCCCTGTTAGCGGATCAATGTATTGCCCAGTCATGTCCAGACATTTGGTCAAATCATCACCACAAATTGATGTGTCACTTAACATATCAAGCATTTTGCGTTTGCATGTTAAGATATCGTCAGAATTTCTGTCTTGGTGTGTGCTAAGGCGGGACATATCCAGCAAGGCACTGTTTTCAAGAACCTTGGCACGGGCGGTGTCTGTTTGTGTTTGATATGATTTTTTCACAGTGTTACAATCCTGTTCAATCATCATTTGATAACCACTTTCGGCAATGGATAACTGGTCAGGGGTGCATACTTCTGAGGCCATTTGACGACACACAGGTAATGCCGCACTGTATAACGCTGTGCCTGTTTTTAATGTTGTTGACGCACCCATCAATGAATCTACATTATCAAATGCGGCGTCTTCGTTAAGCGACAATGATATCGCAGTTAAATTGCGATCAAATGATTCATCATCAAATTTTGTATTTAATTTTTTGGTTATTTCATCCAATATTTTTTTTGACTGGGATGTGTCTTTTTTATTGAACGCCAATTCCCCTTCGGTGGCGATGTTTAATGCCGCTGCATCTTCGGCATCCATACTGACCGTCAAAAGACGTTGGGAAAAATCCAACATTTTGTCTTCGACTGTTTCAAGTTGCTTTTTCACGCTGTCAAATTCATGCAGACGTGATGAACATGCACAACGTTTTAGTTGGCTGTCTTTGTTGGCACAAAATTCATCCATACACTGGTAATAAACATTACGACATTCTGTCGCGTTGGAATTCATAATCGCATCACGCATTGACTGAACCGTGTCGGAAATAATCGCGCCACGTGATACAGATGCGCGACGCGTCGTGCCAGTCGACGTGTTCCCAGAACGCGTCGCAGATGCAGTCGTCGCCGTACGCGCCACACGACCCGCCACAGATGAACGCCCCCCAGACCCCGTTGTTGATGCGCGCGTCGCAACCGATGGACGTGATACACCATTTGTTGCAGTACGTGATGACACAGATTTATCCGATGGCACAACAACCGAACGCGAAACATTTGAAATGCCACGCGATGATACCGCACGTTCGCGGGCATTTGTACCCGATGTGTCATTTACATTTGTAATACGGGCAATCGAACCAGTGTTCTGGGCGGCGGTTGGCGTGTTTGATTTTTGACGACTGGATGTAACAGTATTTGTTGCACCACGACGTGTAGCGGCGCGGACAGCGTCGTCTGATTCAGCACCCCACGCACCACCAATCCCAGGCAACGCAAGGCACAGCGCAAAAAGCAACTTAAATCCCTTCATCCTTATATGTGATAGTGTAGCAAATTTAAGAAAATTCGAGCAAGCAAAATATCATGAAAAAAACAAGAAAAATTACATATTTTTTCACTGTATTTAGACATAAAAAAACAGACATCATGATAACAAAATGATGTCTGGTACAGTATATCTAAATACACATATGTTATGGTGTTGTGGTTTCTGGTTTTGTTAGTGTGCCACCGAATGCAGCGTTCATCGAAACACCATTTGTGCCATCGGTATACGTCATAGTGCCAACAAATTCCCCAGGAACACCACGGTCACCATAATATTCTAGATTCATTCCGTCATATGTCCCAGATGGACTTAATTCCGTAAGGGTATATTTTGTCGCAACAGAATCATTTGGCTTAAACTCTATGACTTGGGTCAGACCATTATTAACAACAACAACATCGTACCAATTCTTGTCAGAAAATTTAATATCCAGTCGTTCTGTTCCAGATGAATCATTCATAACGTTTAAGGTTGCATCACCACTTATCGGCAATACAGAACCGTCTGTGCCACTAACCATACCCAATGCGGTGCCAGTGAAATAAAGCGCATCGGATTCTTGAACCATTTCACGCACTTTTTCACGATTGATATTTTTCAAATCATAACCGCCAGCAAACACATTACGCACAACAGTTTTTGGGGATGAATCTGTGTGATTGGTCGTCATGACAATTTGCCCATAATCAGAATATTTTAATTTATGTCCCGCCGATAAAGTCATTGTTGTTTCATCGCCTGAATCAGGGTCTTTGCGCCAGAAAACGTGTGTATTTGAACCTGTACGGGTATATCCGTTGTCCCCAAAATATGCGGCGATGATTTGACCGTTATCATCCAATGAAAATGTCAAAACATCATCCCCAGAAACCATTTTCATTTTTACATCTTGCAAGGATTGTTGTTTAGGCTCAAACTGCCAGACAGATTGTTGTAAATCAAAATTAAAAAACCTATCTAAGACAGATTCATAATTTGCGTCAATAAAGCCCTTAACTTCATCATTTGTTAAATCTTCGAATGTGTCAGTACCACCCGCGATTAAATATGCGTTTTTAACAGCGTTAACCGACATATCATCAGAAATTCCATCGTTGTGAATTTTAAGCATATCTTGGAACGCAGTCAAAGCAGCCTGATAATATGTGCTTAATTTTTCACTTTCGGGTTCGCGAACGTTTGGTTCACGATTTAGTCCAGGCCCATAAAAACCAACACGTGATACGCCAGCACCACCATTATCAGATGCAGATTCCGAAAGAGATAAAACACCGGTTTTTTGCGCATAATCTATAACCTCAAGCCGGTTGTCAACCGAGGTACGCATACCTGTTACACGGGCATTAGATGCACCAACACTGTCGATATTGCGACCAATATTATATGCATCACCCGCACTGGAACACGCAGCCAATAACAGCAAAGCAGGAAAAACAAAAATGCGCTTCATTTATATCCCCTTTCTTTCTTGGTGTGTATGGTATTAAATATTCAACCCTTGTGCAAGGGGATAATTTTGATTGTGAAATCATACAACAAAATTTTATCGGGATATTTATTTTGTTTTATTATGCTGTAATCGTTTAATATGTGCCGCCAAACGCGAATTATAAAGCCCAAGGCGTGGCATTAATATATAATCTGGGTCAATACCCGCTTTTAAAAAATCAATCGGGTCACAGGTGTTTGTCTGGCGTACAGCGGCATCGTTTGGCATATTTGCGCGAGCGCGCGCAGTTTCAAGATTTTGTTCTGGCGATAAAAAATACGCAACACGAAAATTATATTCACAATCCAGACCGTGCGACTTGAACCAATCAATTAATTGACGGGTATAGCATGGCTGGATAACATCATAAATTAAATTTTTCCCCAGATTTTCATAAATTTCAAATTCTGGAATTCCGTACATCCATTTCGGTGTCCCAGGCGTCCAAAAATCACGATTTACCCACAAACGTGTTGCCAAAGGCGCAGTATCAAAATATGCTTCGTCACGAAAGAAGTACGGTAATCCTTCGGATTCACCTGGACGCATTGGGCGTGTTGTCGCGGATCGCAAATTATAAAACAACCCATCGGGCAATGTATTTTGGATAAAATAAGTTTTGCCAGCCCCTGATAAACCATTACAAAACAAAAGCGTTTTCTTATCTATTTTAATCCACCTTTATAATAAAGAAAATCAGCCATTACAGCTGATTCTCTTGAACCTTGCGCAACCATTCCTGTTCCAGTAACGTATGACTAATCTTGCCAGAATTTTGTTCGCCTATCTGATATTTAGCGAATATTTTTCGGGCCAGTTCAGTATATTCTGGCTTAATAATAACATCCGACACAAGGCCGTTCCTGGCAATAATGCCAGCCTTAATTCCGCCTTGCGATAATACGTTCGCCAACAGATTCAAATCATCCCATCGCTTTGACACATCGGTTGTTGTATGAGAAAACACGAACGCACAGGAAATACCATCTTGGTATTGTGGTTCAAAATGCCATTGATTACGATTTGGCAAATGATCCAACTTGTCATAAAACGTCATTAGATTCTGTATTTTCTGATTTGCCGAATTAAAGTTATTCTTCATACCTGTATCTCCTTTTAATCCTCTAAGAAACTGCGCAATTTGCGTGCACGTGTTGGGTGTTTCAATTTATTCAACGCCTTTTGTTCAATCTGGCGGATACGTTCACGGGTAACACCGATGTATTCACCAACCTCTTCCAGGGTGCTGGTCTTGTTCGTCGACATACCAAAGCGTTGACGCAAGACTGTTTCTTCCTTAGGATCCAGTTCGGACAGAATCTGGGTAACAATTTTACGCAGATTCTTTTGTGCGGCCGATGTGAACGGATTTTTCGCCGTTTCGTCCGCAATAATTTCGATACGCGAACTGTCGTCTTCGGTGCCGACGGGTGCTTCAAGGGAAATAGGTTTCAGATTAACCTTCATCGCTTTGTGAATCTTGTCCACCGGCAGATAGATAATCTTGGACAATTCTTCGGCGGTTGGTTGACGACCATATTTATGCATAAACTGGCGTGTGGCACGCTGAATCTTGTGGATATTATCAATCATATGCACAGGAATACGGATTGTACGCGCCTGGTCGGCGATACTGCGTGAAATCCCCTGTTGAATCCAGTTTGTCGCATAGGTTGAAAATTTATTACCCAAACGATAATCAAATTTATCAACCGCCTTCATCAAACCGATATTACCATCTTGAACCAAGTCAGAAAAATCCAGCCCCAGACCACGATTGCTGGATTTTTTAGCAAATTTGATAACCAAACGCAAGTTTGCTTCTATCATTTCACGTTTAGCACGGGCAGCTTCGGCCTGGCCACGACGAACCAATTCAACGACCTTTTTATATTCGGTTGTTGGCTGGCCTGTTTCGGTTGCGATTGCAGTGATATCTTCTTGGATTTTCAAGATATCTTTTTCATGTTTTTTCGCAAAATTAGACCATACTGGATTTTTATGTTTTGCTAACTTTTTAACCCAATTGCGGTTTAATTCATTGCCAGCATATTCGGCCAAGAAATCTTCGCGTTTAACCTTGTTCGCCATGGCAAGACGCAATAACTTGCCTTCCAACCCCATCAACAACTGGTCGCGTTTCGTCAATTGTTCCAGAATTTCTGCAACACGGTCATCGTTTAAGCGAATCTTGCTGACGTGTTCGAACAGTTCCAGACGCATTTTATTATATTTCTTTTCAAGGGCCGCATCCGGCGTATCCGATGTCAACAGATTTTCCAAACGTTTTGCCTGTAATTTCTGCATACTGTTAAAGATACGCTTAATCTTGGTAAACAGTTCCGTCACCATCGGCATCAAAGATTCTTCCATCACAGGAATTGGAACCCCAGACGTGCTGCGTGGTGTATCTTCTTTTTTGATACCGTCTTCTTCGTCATCTAAATCATCTTCTTCGTCATCTTCGCTGTCATCAACGGTGGCGTCTGCTAAATCATCTAAATCATCATCGTCCAGTTCATCAACGTGTTCAACCCCTTTAGATTTCAGGGCTTCGGATAATGCAGCCAATGATTTTTGTTCAGAATCACTGGAATACATCACTTCCAGGTTGACGATATAGCGCAGACGAATATCTTCGTTTAACAACTGTTGATACCAATCCAACATTGCTTTAATCGTCATTGGACTTTCGCACAGGCCGTATACCATTAAACGTGATGCAGCCTCAATACGCTGGGCAATTGCAACTTCGCCAGCGGCGGTCAACAATTGCACCGTGCCAATTTGTTTCAAATAAGACTGAACAGAATCCTGAACCCCTAAAACCAGCGAACCCGTCTGGCTGCGTTCCAATTGTTTGGCATAATGTTCATAGTCATCATCGTTGACGTCAACCTGTTCGGCATCCGCATTCAATAAATTACGTGTTTTATCGCGTGGCTCATCCGAGTCGTCTTCGTCATAATATTTACCCAAATCACGGGGATATGAATCAGATTCTAAAACCTCTAAGCCCAAATCCTGTTGGAAAAAGTCCAGAACTTCGTCCTGTTCTTCATCGGGAACTTCGTCCGCAGCAGTCGCAGCCGCAAAGTCCATTTGGGACATATAGCCGACTTCCATTGCGGATTCAGCTAATTTTTGCAAATTTTCTGGCAAAGACTCGATTAACAGTCTTGTTGCGTCATCCAGTTTTCTTTCCATCAATAAAACCCCAGTGCAGTTTGTTAATGTTGAATTTTATGATTTAAGCAAAGAATTATTATTTTTTCTTTTTCTTTTTTGCAGGTTTGCTGGCCGCTTTTTGCGCCTTAGCCACTGCATCGTGAATCGCAGATTCAGACACCAAACCCAACACAATCGGGCTTTGAATTTGAATCAAGGAATATGAATTGTGTGTTTTATTGCGAACAGATGCAACCGTTGGATTTGTACTGCGCATCAGACGCGCAATTTGACCATCGGATAATTCTGGATAATTTTTCACAATCCACAAAATCCCACCCAAGCGATTTTGACGGTGTAATTTTGGCGTATAACCAACACCACGTTTGTTTTGTTTGTTCTGGGCCGCAATAATTTCAGAACGCAAAGTCAGACGAGCGTCCGCATCGGCTTCACATCTTTCAATATCTTCGCGTGTTAATTGACCGCTTAAAACTGGGTTCAATGGTTGAATTTTGTATGTTTCTGCATCAGCAATACTTTTTACTTCTAGTTCGTGCATACCGCAGAAATCTGCGATTTGTTCGAATGTTAATGCTGTATTTTCAATTAACCACAGGGCGGTCGATTTTGGCATATATGGATAGTTCATGGAAAATTCCTCTTGTAATTACGGGGGTAATATACACCAATATTACCCCAATTTCAACCGATTTTTATTATTTTTTTATTTTGGGTGTTTATGCCTTTTTGACGATTTTATAACCGTCCTTGGAATCTAAAACCGTCCAACCCGCTGCATCGATTTCGGCGCGCAACGCATCCGCGGTTACCCAATCCTTGGACGCCTTGGCAGCTGCACGGGATTCGGCCAGCGCAACAATTTCAGCCGGTGCCACCGCTGATTCCAGCGCAATCAATTTTTGTGCACGGTCAATAAGTTGTAACCCCAGCAAACGGTCTATAAATTCAAACAAAGCGATTTTAGTTGCAGGATTGACCGAACCGTCTTTTAGTAATTCCTGAACCACAACCAATGACTCTGCGGTTTTAAAGTTATCAGATGCCGGTGCCAAAATTTTATCATGCCACATGTCATAAGCTACTGAATCTTTTTCCCCGGGATTCTCTGACTGAATCAAATCTGCTAATTTACGCACTATATTTTTATAACCTGTGGTTGCAGCATCCAGTGATTCAAACGAAAATTCCAATGGCTGACGATAGTGCCCCTGTAACAACAAATAGCGATATGCCATCGGGTCGTATCCACGTTCAACCAAATTACGAACAGTATATGCCGTCCCCGCCGACTTGGACATTTTACCGTCTTTTAACAAAAGCCATTCAAAATGCACCCAATACGAAACCCAAGGCGCACCAACAACCGGTTCACTTTGTGCAATTTCATTGGAATGATGAACCTTGGCATGCTCTTTGCCACCAACATGCAAATCAAAATGCTGCCCCAGGTATTTCATACTCATTGCACTGCATTCAATATGCCAGCCTGGGAATCCAACGCCCCACGGGCTGTCCCATTCCATTGCACGCTTGGTATCCGTTGGGGAAAATTTCCACAAAGCAAAGTCTGTTGAATTACGCTTGCCCGTATCATCAATACGTGCCCCACCCCGTAATTCCGATAAATTTTGTCCCCCCAATGCACCATATGATGCAAACCGTGACGTATCATAATAGATTCCATTGCCCGGAATTTCATATGTATAGCCCAATTCTTCTAGTTGCTTAACCAATGCGATTTGTTCGTTAACGTGGTCGGTCGCACGTGGCATATGTGTTGGACGGATAATATTTAACAAATCCGCATCATATAAAAAACCGTCTATATACTTTTGTGCAACGTCCCATACAGACATATTTTCACGGGCAGCCCCCTTTTCCATTTTATCGTCGCCTTCGTCTTCGTCACTGGTCAAATGGCCGACATCTGTAATATTTGTGACATGTGTGACGTCATAACCGTTTTCAATGAATACACGCTTGATAATATCACTGTTAACAAAAGTACGCATATTACCAATGTGCGCATCCCAATATACCGTTGGCCCACAGGTATAGAAGCCCATTTTACCCGGAACCAATGGTTTAAATTCTTCTAACTTGCGCGTCAATGTGTTATATAATCTGATTGTCATATGCGTTCTTCCTTTGTTAATTTTATGTGTAGAGTTTAGTAAACAGGTTATTTAAATGCAAACAAAATCAGTTTGCAAAAATGCAATGATTAACAACAACAGTAAAAATTGATAAAACGTATTGTCATGTCAGATGCATTCTGGCACAGACCGCCAATAAAAGTCAAGTCAAAGAAAAACCCGCCACATGGCGGGTTGTTATGTGGTTCTTAGAACTGATATTTGACGCCTAAATCAAATTTCAAGAAATGATCTCCTAAAAAGAAGTCACCAACCAACACATTCATTTCAGCATAAGCAAACAACCCCTGCCACACGTTATGTTCCAATCCAAGACCAAACATGCATGCACCTGCATAGGGCTCGAAATCTGGATATGCTGTCTCGTAATCGCCCATATCATAATCCATTGCACCAAACCCAAACCGACCATATAAGTAGGTTTTATCCAAAACCAGGCGCCCAACGATTGCGTCAATGTACATAAAATCATTTATTTTGATTTCAGACAATTGCGGCGCGCTTGAAATGACGCCCTGAGGCGGCTCGATGGTGTTAATCTGAACCTCATGATTATAGCCAGAAGCAACAGACAAACTTATCTGAGAAAACCATTTGTTGCTTTGATTAAAATAGTATCGCGCGCCCAATGACGCTGTAAAACCAATACCATTCGCATTATAGTCTGCGTTATAAACCGTCCAACCGCTTACATCACGCCCCTGAAAAGCATCTGCGGTCACATTGGGACCAACCCAGCCAGTTACCCCTAGACCTGCGATAACCTTCCATCCGCCAGTTTTGGCTAAATCCGATACAATTTTTTCATTTTCTAAGGCTCTGCGTTTTGCTTTTTCTTGTTTTAACTGGTCTTCGACTTTGCGCAAATCTTCGGCAAGGCGTTCTGATTCAAGCTTGACTTGTTTGTCGCTTTCAGCGCGAGCAGCAGCCACCTGTTTTTCGTATTCGACACTAATAGCCTCCAACGCCCCACGCTTTTCCCTTTCTTGTTTTAACAACTCTTCTGCTTTGCGCAAATCTTCGGCAACCGCCTGATATTGCTCTTGTGCCTTTTTGGATTCTGCGGCAATACGTTTACGGGCAGCATTAACACCTTCGGCGCAGTCAAATTCAATAATGTTAAAATCTTCGTCAAAATCTGTGCAGATTTCTGCCTGTGCCACAATTGGCGCAAGCAAAGTCATACACAATACAGATGTGTATAATTTTTTCATTATTTATCCTTATTCTTGATTGTTAGAACAACGATGGAAAACTGGATTTTTCTTCTTTGCTAGCGGCACCTTTCTGTAATTCTTTGACAACTTCTGGGTCAACGTCTGTTACAGATGATATTTTTCCAGAAAAACCAGAAACTATGACTTGGGTCGTGCCGTGCAAACATCTGCGACCAAAGCAGAACACACCATCTTGAACCGCGGTATATTGTGGCGCAACCAAGATGTCAGCGTTTGTTTTACTGATTGCGTCATACATTGCCGCCGCCATACATGCCTTAGATGCAAAGTTACCAGCATCTTCTTGCAGGCCTGGACCATACGCTTGACGTTCGGGTGCAGATTCAAAAAACCAGAAATTTGACGTACATTTAGCAGTTCCTGTTATTCTTTTGTCTGTATCAACATTGATTTTTGCCTGTTTCGGAATAAATTGCATATCAACACCACCAATCGTAGCACCCATACGACCCGTATGATATGTTGTTCCGCACGCGGCCAATGCCAGTGGCAATAACAAAAACGCTGTTTTTTTCATGTTTTCTCCTTTCTTTTTTTTTGTAAAAACCGAACGTGCATATTAGAATATGCGACAGATGTTACGATTATATTCCTTTTGCAATAATATAGCAACGGGTAAATACACAAGACCCTGTGTCAAAATTATGCTGGACAATTTGACAAAAACATTTATTCTGTAAGAACAACAACAAAAAAAGATAAAAAATGACACAATCTAAGAATACTATAGATACACAAAAACCATTGATGACCAAGTCATATAAAATGATGTGGCGCGACCCATTCATTATAGATGGTTTAAGCGCAGCATTTAACATTACTGATTTCAAAGAATATACACCCGGACGTCAGTTTGTTGCAAAATTCAAAGATACCTACAAACGTTTTGGCGTATTGGCATCGGTGCCTGTGTTTCATTTTTGCGATAACGCACTTGATATACTGATGTGGTATTGGGAAGTTATGGATTTCTTTGAGGACACAGAAAAAACAATACATTTTTTTGAAATAAAACCACATGGGAAAGTGTATAAAAATCGCGTTCCAGATGAAACAAGACTGTGGCAATGTGGATGTAATAAAATTGAAATAGTCAGGGAAACCACACTGGCCCAGGTGGCACAAGACGCATGCAAAGAAATAGCACAAAACCCCACAGAAATAATCGCACGATATCCACACTATGATATGATTGCATATTGTGCAAAAATAAAAAACCAGGCAACAAAGTAAATAATTCTGAGACAAAAAAATTAACCCTACCTTGCGGTGGGGTGAATTTTTATGGCGGAGCGTATAGGACTGGACTCCCCTGCCCACACAGTGGGCGGGGATACCCCTCTCCACTCGTGACGATTTGGCTGTACTACGTTTGCCAAATCTACTCCGTATCGAACCTTGACGGTTCTCGTCCAACTTTCCTTTATAAAAATTAAACCCACCAAAAGGTGGGTTGAATTTTTATGGCGGAGCGTATAGGACTCGAACCTATGGACCGATAATACCGGTCACAGATTAGCAATCTGCTGCATTACCACTCTGCCAACGCTCCGTGTGGTTGCGTTGCGTATTATATATAATCATAAATATAATTGCAAGTGGGAAAAATTATCTTTTTACAACTTGACAAACAAACATAATTGTATACCATCTTTTTTATGAAACAGCAAGAAAACAAACGATTTTTTAAGATGGTATCGGTCCAGAACTCTCGTTTTATGGACGAGTTTTACATATCTGAGATTGAAGATATTTATCCAGGACGCCAATTTACTGCAAAAGGAAAACCTTATGAATGGTGTCAGTGGTATTCTAAATCAGGAGCCGCGCATCCAAGAGTGTCTTTGCAAACACATCTGCCTGTGATTCATTTTTCCGATAATACTATTGACATGCTTATGTGGTACTATGTTGGGATGGGGCTGACATCACCATACCAAGAAGTTTATTTTTTTGAAATTAATCCGCTGACGCAAGTTTATAAACAACGTTGCATTGATAAAAACAAGCTGTACCAATGTGGCGCACAGCGTATCGAAATCGTGCAACAAATGACGATGGGAGATGTTTTTAGGGTTGCCAACCAAGAAATTCAAAATAACACAGATGAAATTATTAATCGTTATCCAGATAAAAATATGCTAAAATTGATTATGCATATTCAAAATAACATTATCCCTAAACGATAATTCTATGAAACATTATGACGTCATTATCATTGGTGCAGGGGCCGCTGGATTGGCCGCAGCAGGCGAATTAGTGTCACGCAAACGACGTACATTAATCCTGGACATGGGAAGTATGCCGGCACGCAAAGTGGCCGCGTCTGGGGGTGGAAATTGCAACATTACAAATATGGCCGCCGGTGTCACACGATACTTTGGCGAAAATCCAAACTTTGTATGTGGCGCGCTAAGCCGTGTCCGGCCATCTGACGTGTTACAATGGTGCGAAAACCACAAAATAAAACTGTATGAAAAAACACCGGGACGTTATTTTTGTGCCGATGGGGCAAATACAGTTGTTTCTGCATTGTTGACCGACGCATCGGGCGCAGACATCAGATATAATCATTCGGTGGAATCTGTGGCACGGCAAGATGATAAATTTGTGGTTCGGGCAAACAATTCTGATTTTCAATCCGATGCGCTGATTATTGCGACGGGTGGCACTTCGTTCGGAACGTTGGCGGTATCAGATTTTGGATATAAAATCGCTAAACAATTCGGGCATAAAATTGTACCTGTGCGCCCTGCCCTGTGCGCAATGGCAACGCAAATCTTTGGCCCAGAATTAGCAGGTATTTCGTTGGACGTGGAAATTACAATTGGACGTGAAAAGATTCTGGACGCAATGCTGTTTACGCATTTTGGCATCGGTGGGCCGGCAGTCTATCGTGCCAGTGTTCGTGATATATCGAATGGCATAACAATAAACCTGTGTCCGGGCGTGGATATTTTTGAAACGTTAAAACGCGCAAAACAAACAAATGGCAAACGCAATATTGCAACCATATTATCCGAATACTTACCGGTACGTGTTGCCAGATATTTTGCACATAATGACACGCGTAATATTGCAGATTGGCGGGACAGCGAAATTCACGCAATTGCCGACAAAATCAACAAACTATATATCGCGGGTCATGACATTAAACTGTACAATATGCAAAGCGCAGAAATTGTTCGCGGTGGCATATCAACCGACGAAGTATCATCCAAGACAATGGAATCAAAACTATGTCCGGGTCTGTTTTTTGCAGGCGAAGTATTAGATATTACAGGTGATTTGGGTGGATTTAACCTGCAATGGGCATGGGCCAGTGGACGTGTTGCAGGTCAAAACGCATAGAAAACAAAAATATTATTTATGTTTATTCCCAATATAAATTCCCATACCCTGGGCAACCGACAACAACGGATCATCAGGTTCAACATACGCATTAGACGTGTATAAACCAGGTATTTTTGGGTCAATCACGCATTCGCCCGCAGACACAAATTCAGGCAACGATACAGTTCTGCATTCACCACATTCTTGGACAGTAACAACATATGTTTCGCCGTTTTCGATTGCTTTTAATGCACATTCTGCAAATTTCGTGGCCAATATTCTGTCTGAAGCGGTTGTGTCACCTGCGCGCTGGGTATGTTCTGGAAACGCAGTACGGTTTGAAATGCCAGCCGCTGTTAATTTGCGCGAAATCATATCCGCAGGTCTGCCCGAATGACCACGCAGGGTAATACCTTCTGCAACCATTATAATGCCATAGTCGGTTGTGGCGTTTTTAATATGTTCTACTAAATCATCGACATTAAATTTAATTTCAGGTATCAAGATTGCAGATGCACCAACAGCAACACCGGCATTCAATGCTAAATTCCCACAATCGCGCCCCATTGTCTGAACAACAAACCAACGATGATGACTGCGCGCGGTTAACATTAATTGATCACAGAACGATGTTAATTGTTGAACAGCAGTATCAAAACCAATTGTACGGTCTGTTAGTGGCATATCCATATCAATTGTTTTTGGAATGCAAATAAATTGCACATCTTGGTATATTTCACGATTTGCCCATGCCAAAGACGTACTGCCATTACCGCCAATCAAAATCAATGCATCCAGTTTTAGTTCAATTAGTGATTTACGCAACTGTTTATTAAATTGCGTGACCTTGTTACGGGCAATCGCTGTTTCAAAATTTAATGCGCCGGCATGACCGTTGTGCAAAAAACTGCCAGAAAGGCGGGCGTTTTCAATAGGCAAAACATCTTCGGTTAATTCAATTGTACGGGGCGTACCACACAGGCCGTCTGTTCCATCCAGAATACCAATCACACGCCAATTGCGCAAATGTGCACCACGAATAATACGATGTATAACTGTGTTCAGTCCGCTGCAATCGCCACCAGTTGTCATTATGCCTATTTTTTTCTTTTTCATTTTCACGCCTTTTATTTCCACAGAATTGATTATATCATAAACAAGTTGACAAAGAAATATAATTTGCTACATTTTGTCTAGCAATTATACATAAGGGTTTTGATATGTCAAAAAACAACACTGATTCCAAGAAAAAACAGTCCACAGATTCTATTATCGATGACGCAATTGCAAAGCAAAATGCGTGGCTGAAAAATCGTCGCAATTTTACACGTGGATTCTTGAAAAAGATTGATAAATTTGCACGCAAAAATCCAGAAAATCAAAATAACAATCCTGCGACATATCAACGCAACACAATTCGCGAATATTGGTTTCCAATACTGTGTGCAATCGTTGTAATCTTTATCGCAATTTGGGTTGCATTCGTTCGTTCCCCTGTAACGCACAAGGTTTTAATTGTACCAAGTATCCCAGAACCAGTAGTTAACGCGGTTGATACAAAAACAGCACCGTCTTTTGACATTGTGCGCATTGAAAAAAACGGCAATATTGTTATTGCAGGTCGTTGGGTTCCATATCAAAATATTTCAATTGTTGTGAACGGTAAAATCATCGCAACAGAACGTACAGATTCTGCTGGCGAATTCGTTTATGCGCCTGTTAAGCCTTTTTCAGCCGGTAATTACACAATATCGTTATTGGGCGCAGATCCGACCATTAATTCCGAAGACAAAGTATTTGTATATGTGTCAGAGGTTGGCGCAGAAAATTCTGTATCCTTGTTAATGACGCGTGACGGCAGTACATTGTTACAAGCACCAACAATGTTGCGCGATGGCGATTTGTCAGTATCTAAGATTGACTATTTAGACACAGGTCGCATAGTAGTAACCGGGGACGCGTTGCCACGCCTGCGGGTATCATTATCACTGAATGGAAAATACATGGGTTTTGCCCGCGTATCAGACCATCATCATTTTGGTCTGGGCGCAGATATCGGCGAATTGGAAAGTGGCAAAGAATATAAATTGTCCATTCGTTTGCATGATGGCGATGGAAACACAGTCGCAACGGTTAATCACGACTTTGTTATGCCAGAAATGACCGGCGATGATGATACATTCTATACCGTGCGCCGTGGCGATTGTTTATGGATTATTGCACGCAATTTCCTGCGCCGTGGAATTTTATTCAGCATTATCGCAGAACGTAACAATATTGAAAATCCCAATCTGATTTACCCAAAACAACTGTTGCAAATCCCAGTAGAAAAATAATAAACCGTAATCACCGATATGAAAAAGAAAGACTTATTGGCGTTGCTGACGACACTGGAACAAGAACCAAAACAGTTAACACGCAAACACTTGAAAAAGATTTATGCCCTGTTAATTGCCAGCGGTCAACCCCCACGCTGTCCATGGTGCGATGAACCTATTTATAACATCAAAGATTTTACATGGGATCATATTATTCCGAAATCCGAAGGTGGCGACGACGATATATCAAATCTGCAACCTATGCACAAGACGTGCAACAACGAAAAGAAAGAAAATACGCTTTATAAAACTGATTACACATACGACATTTGTGATGAAATAAAAAACACTGTGTTCACGGTACAAATAAAAGCTGTCTATAAAAAACGCCCAGACGAAACAAACAAGAAACACAAAAAAGATCCGTATAAAAACTTAAAACGCAATTCAGGCAAATCAAGATAAAAGCCGACCATAATTGGTCGGCTTAATTTCTGGTGCGGGCGAAGGGAATGTCTGATTCCCATGTTCGTTTTCACTCCATGGGCCCCTTTCGCTACGTAAGACTCGAACTTCGTATTCACTTGTTCTCGTCAACTGGCGCCCCGAACCCTCTTGGCCGGGTTCAATTCCGTCGCCGCATAGCCAACAATTAAACCGGCACAAGGCCGGTTAATTTCTGGTGCGGGCGAAGGGAATCGAACCCTCGCCTAAAGCTTGGGAAGCTTTCGTTCTACCATTATACTACGCCCGCGATGTGCAGTGCATTCTATATAATTTATTACAAAATGTCCAGTACAAAACCATTTCTTTAATAAATATTTGACTTTGTTTATTTTTTATTCCATAATACGCCAGCAAATCCCAAAGATTGCCATTATAACAACACCAGTTCGCAGTAGGCGTGTGGTACATCATCCGATGAGTTTTCATCCTTGATGGCGGTTTTCTTTGTGGTTAAAACAGTTAATAAAATAAGGAGCAAAAATTATGGCAACTGTTATTCGTTTGGCACGTTTCGGTGCAAAAAAACGCCCATACTATCACATTGTTGTGACAGATTCACGCAATGCACGTAATTCAGGTAATGTTTTGGAAGTTGTTGGTAAATACGACCCAATGCAGGCAAAAGACAGCGACAAACGCGTTACTTTGAAAATCGACGAAGTAAAAGCTTGGTTGGCAAAAGGTGCACAGCCATCTGATCGTGTACACAAATTCTTGGCAAAAGCAGGCTTGGTAAAAGCAAAGGCGATTCCAGTTCAGACAAAAAAACATCTGCAATCTGAAAAAACACAGATGAAGATTAAAGATAAAGCAGATAAATTGGCTAAAATCGCAGAAGAAAAAGCCGCAGCTGAAGCCGCTGCAAAGGCCGCCGCAGAAGCAGAAGCGGCAGCACCTGCAGAAGCTGTTGCAGAATAATATAATTTTTGCCCTGCCCGACGCGCTGGAAAAAATCGGTTTTTGGCGCGTCGGGCATTTAGCAACTAGTAAGGGATATAATTATGTCTGAATATAAATTGGTTAACCCGGATATTATGTTAAGTGGTGCAACACGCAACCAAGAACGTGCTTTTTCTATAAAACCGGCGGTTTATAAAGACGGCGTACCAAATCTGGATTACAATTGTCCATACGATGGCACGTATTGCAGACAAAAAGATTACAAAGTTGCAAAATGGACAGGTGCGGTTGAATATATGGCCAGCCACCAGGTAAATAATACTTTTATCACATCAGCTACTACGTTCCATAAATGTCCATTAGCAGATGGCGTTCAATGTATTCGCAAAATACGATACGACAACATTGTTCGTGTAATGAAACACAAACAATTAGAAAGAGTGAAATAATATGGCAGATGTAAAACACATCTTGGTCGGTAAAATCGTCGCCCCCCAGGGTATCCGTGGGGAAGTACGTGTTCAATCATACACGGAAAACACAAACGACTTGAAAACACTGAAAGTATTTTCCGCAAAATTCAATTCAGACGATTTCAAATTTGTGCGCGCTGTGCCAAATTCCACCGTTGTAATTGCGAAAATACGTGGCGTTGACGACCGTAATTCTGCCGAAGCGTTGCGTGGCACAGAATTGTACATTGCACGGGACACATTGCCAAATTTGGCAGAAAACGAATATTATCAATCTGATTTAATCGGTTTTGATGTTATTCGCGATGGTAAAAAAATCGGTGTCGTTGAATGTTTTCAAAACTATGGCGCGGGTGATATTATCGAAATGGGAGATGGAGAAATGGTGTCTTTTGTCGGGGCAACCGTAGACACACAAAACAAAACAATTAACATAAAATAAAAATACATAAAGGAAATTAGTAATGCAAAAAAAACCATACACCATTCATTCATATCAAAGACATTTTGAAGCAACATGCAAAAATCCACGTGCGCGCTGTATGTTAGTCGATAAATACGAAGGCTCACCTAATTTCAGAATCTGTCTGGAACGTGGAAACATATTCAAATGTACACTGATTGCAAAATCTGATACACTGCAAATGTCAACATATGCGCACGCGATACGTGATGAAATGATGGCTGTTTGTGAAGAATGCCAAAAATCACGCGGAAGATAAAAATGCACTTTAACATACTGACCATTTTCCCAGAAATGTTCCCCGGCACGCTTGGTGGCGGCGTTGTGGGACGCGCACTGGAACGCGGAATTTGGTCGTATGACATTATCAATATTCGTGATTTTGCAATAAATAATTACGGTAGCGTTGATGACACACAATTCGGCGGGGGCGCAGGTATGGTTATGCGTCCAGATGTATTGGGCGACGCGTTGGATTCAATAAAAAATCCAGGTAAAATTATATACTTTTCACCACGCGGCCCAACACTGAACCAGAAAAAAGTTCGCGAATTTGTGGTGGACCCGGATGCGACATATACCCTGCTGTGTGGTCGATACGAGGGGATTGATGAACGTGTCATCGAACAGTATGGTATAATGGAATTATCTATTGGTGATTACATCTTGTCGGGCGGTGAAATTGCAGCCCAAGTTTTTGTTGACAGTTGCGTTCGCTTGTTAGATAATGTAGTTCACGGTGGAGACGAGACCACCAACAATGAAAGTTTCGAAATCGGGGGGCTTGAATGGCCGTTATACACCCGCCCGTCAGTATGGCGTGGACAAAGTGTCCCAGAAGTCCTGCTGTCCGGTCACCACGGCAATATCGAACGGTGGCGGAAACAACAATCGGTTGACATAACCAAAGAACGTCGACCGGACTTAATAAAGGAAAATGAAAAATGAGCATTATTAAAAAAATCGAAGCTGCCCAGATTGAAAAATTAATGGGCGATAAAAAAATCCCAAACTTTAAGGCTGGGGATACATTGAAAGTTCACGTTAAAATTAAAGACGGCGACAAATTCCGTATCCAGGTTTTTGAAGGTGTTGTTATCGCACGCGATGGCGGCATGGGAAATAATGCATCCTTTACAGTACGTCGTGAATCATACGGTGTCGGTGTAGAACGTAAGTTCCCACTGTACAGCCCTGCGATTGAAAAAATCGAAAAGGTTCGTATCGGTAAAGTACGTCGTGCTAAATTGTTCTTCTTGCGTGGGTTGTCAGGTAAAAAGGCGCGTATCGTCGAAGACTTGGCTGCAACAAGCGCAGAAAAAAGTGCAAAATAATAAATATCCCGCCAAATGGCGGGATTTTTTATTTCAATTTTTTTGTCCACTCGTTTTCTGGAAAATTCAATCTTAACATTTCTGAGTATCCATTTGCCTGTTCTGGCAGACCAATCGCTGTGTAACATTCGGTCAGGCGATACATAGCCTCAGGCGTCATTACTGTTTCCTGGGCAGTCGACACAACCGATTGCAGGCGCGAAATCGCACTGGGCCAATTTTCGGCACGCATATCATTGCGCGCAGAATACATAACTTTGCCGGCGATATAGTTTTTTAGGATATTTATCTTGTTCTTGGCATTTTCAGCGTATGGACTGTGCGGAAAACGCTTAACCAGATTCTGAAATTCTGATAAT
Organism: Candidatus Enterousia sp.; assembly: GCA_045645065.1. GTDB lineage: Bacteria > Pseudomonadota > Alphaproteobacteria > Rs-D84 > Rs-D84 > Enterousia. Next base: position 62,354 of record JAZRIB010000005.1, on the reverse strand, counting down.
GCGTATGCGGACATACCTGGTTCACGACGAACATCGCTGACCTGGCGATAATAACACATAGCACGCAGATACATCATATATGCAACGTCACGGTGGCCCGGATGAAAACGCATATATCTATCAATTGCCAGAATCGCACCAGCAAAATCGTTATCCATGTAATATGAATATGCACTCATTACCAATGCGTCTGGGGCCCATGGACTGGATGGGTATTGGGTTTCAGCCTTTTGAAATTCCAACGCCGCCGTTTCATAATTTTCGTCATTGAATTCGTTATATGCGTTTTGATAAATTTCTATCAATGGCAATTGCGCCACTATTTCATTGTCAGATGTACCGGCGCACGCCCCCAATGCCCCAGCGCACGCAAACATCATAAATATTTTTTTCATCATATATATTCCTGCCTTGATTTTAGTTCGATGAACGCAGTATAATCCAAACTATGAAACTTGGCAAACATATTTTCGGCGTCGGCGCAATGACTGGCATCAGTCGCGTATTCGGATTTATTCGCGATATGCTGATTGCGCGCGTGTTGGGCGCAGGACGATTGTCTGATATATTTTTGGCCGCGTTCAAGTTACCAAACTTGTTCCGCGATTTATTGGGCGAAGGTGCGTTGTCTGCTATATTTATCCCAATGTACACAGATTCTAAAAAAGATGAAGGATTTGCACGTAATGTGTTTTCGTGGCTGATGCTTGTCTTGTTGGGAATTACGATTGTATTTGAAATTTTTATGCCATTAGTTATTTGGATTTTAGCCCCTGGATTTGATGCAGACCCAGGTAAAATCGATTTAACGATAACAATTGCACGCATAATGTTTGTATATGTGATTTTTGTATGCGGTGCGGCGTTTTTGTCTGCGGTACTAAATGCGTTTTCACGATTTTTATTGGCTGCATTTATGCCAGTGCTGCTGAATATTATGCTGATTAGTGCGTTGTTATGCGCCATGATGTTCGGTTCTGGGAATATTTTGTATTTAATGGCCGGAACAGTTGTTTTGTCTGGGGTTATCCAGTTTGGAATACTGTGGTCGCGAATACGACGTCGCCATTTCGGATTGAGATTGGTTGTACCACGTTGGACACCTGAAATAAAAAGCATGTTCAAGCGTTTTGGGGTTAGCATCGTTGGATCTGGGTTTTATCAAATAACTATTATTGTCGGAACGTTCGTTGCCAGTTTTCAAAGTGGCGCAGTATCGTGGCTGTACTATGCCGATCGAATTGTTCAATTACCGTTTGCAATGATTGGTTTGGCGGTGGGAACGGTTTTAATGTCGTCTATATCAAATGCGTTGGCAGATAAAAATATGCGCAGTGTTTATTTACAACAAAATTCGTCTATGCGCCGGTCTTTGATGCTGATATTGCCGTGCGTGGTGGGATTGGTTGTTATGGCAGAACCAATTATAAAATATCTGTTTGAATATGGTGCATGGACGGCGCAATCTACAATTGCTGTGTCACACGCGATAATGATTCAAGCATTGGTTTTGCCTGCAATGCTTATCAGTCAGATTTATAGCAAAACACTGTACGCGTCCCAAGACGTTAAAACACCTGTTAAAACCAGTATGGTGTCTTTGGGACTGGCAGCAGGATTGTATTTGGCACTGTTCCCGATGGTGGGGTATTTGGCAATTCCAATCGGCGTGGTAATAAGCGGTTATGTCAAAAACTTTTTATTGGGACGCGCATGTCGCAAACGCGCGCTGTTCCGTCATGATGGGCAGACATTACGCGCATGCGTCGCATTCGGCATATGGGCAGCAATCGTTGGAATGGGACTGTATTGTGTACCAATTACTAATATTTGGACAATGATGGCTGCAATCGCTGGATATGGAATTGTGTATATGCCTGTGGCTTATTTGATAGACAAAAAATTAAAGTAAAAATAAATTTGAATATGACCCCTTTTTGTGATAAAATACTATACATAAGATGAATGTAAGGAGTCATTAATCATGAAAAAAATTGTTTCCTTGGCGGTGTTAACCGCATTAATATCGGGTTGCGCAGATTTAAGCACAACATCTAAAAATTCTGGATATGGCGCAGATGGTTTTGGCGAAGAAACACTGGTCGCTGCACCGGTGGCTGAACAATCACTGAACACAGACGCATATTTATTGGCACCAGCACCAAAATACTATGTCGGTACAGCGTACAAAGTTGAAGATGTACAATATATCCCTGTAGAAGATATGACATATAACCAAACAGGTATCGCAGGTATTATCCCAACAGAATTAAATGGTACAAAAACCAGCAATGGCGAAACATTTGATGCAGCACAAATGCTGGCAACAAGTAAAACGTTACCATTGCCAACGATTGCACGCGTAACAAATCTGGACAATGGTCAATCGGTGGTTGTTCGTGTGAACAATCGTGGCCCATTTGTAAATACACGTATTATGGATTTGTCCCCAGCAGCCGCACAAAAAATCGGTCTGAATGGTCAAGGCAAAGTTCAGATTCAAGTTATGGAAAAAGAATCTAGCGCAGTAAAATCTGCAACATTGGGCGCATCTGCACCAGCACAACCAGCCCCAGTAGCGGTCGCACCGGTTGCAACAGAAACAGTTACAGTAGAAGTTGCACAAGAAGCACCAAAGCCAGTTGTTACAGGTGAATACAGTGTTCAGGTTGCCGCATTTTATGCAGAAGACAGCGCAACAACATTAGCAAATCGTCTGAAGACATATGGTGATGCAGTCGTTGTGAACGAAGGCGACATGTACAAGGTTCGCATCATCAATCTGGACGCAACCCAGGCACGTGGTGTGATTGATGCACTGCGTAATAACGAAGGTATGGCACCAGGGTTGTTGAAATCTGGTCGATGGGTTAACGCCGACAGCATTTAAAAAAAATCCCCCAAACGGGGGATTTTTTTACGACAAGTAAATCAAAATTCTGTTTTAAACCCAACATGAACTTCGTCTGGGGATGCGGATACGGTAAAGTTCTGTGCCGGTTCGTATTTATCGACCACCAACCATGTGAACAGTGCGGATACCGCTGCGCCACCCAGGACATCATGCCAATAATGTGCGTCGGCTGCAACACGTCCCCACCCTGTTATTCCAGCCATTGCGTATGGCACAATCGCAGATTTCCAACCGTAACGACGGTGGACGAACATTGCGCTGCTGAATGCGGCAGCGGCGTGACCACTGGGGAATGATTTGTAATCAGATCCATTTGGACGACGTTCTAATTCCAGTGATTTTATACCTTCGGTGGCAAGTTGCGCCCCAAGAACACTTAACCCCAGTTCGATTGTGCCATCAAAGTTTTGTTCGCGACTGGTCATGCCAAGCGCATATGTTGCGGTCATCACCATAAACAAATCGCTTAATTTGTTTGGCCTGGAAAACGAAAAAGGTCCACCAGCAGATACATTGGATGCGATTAATGCAAAACAAACCGATGTTGCTGTGATTTTTTTGAATTTTGACATGTTATCCATTTCCTTTGCTGCAAGTATTCAGTTTTATGTAATAAAAGTCTAGGATTTTTTTACTAGTATTCATAAAAAAACTTGAATATTTCGCGCGCTAAATATACACTGGAGGTTAGGCAATTTATAAAGCATAGGATAAAGATATGGCAGACGATATTAAAAAAATTCACGAACGTGAGGCAAAATGGCAAAAACGCTGGATGGATGCACGTGCATTCGTACCAAAAAACGATGGTTCAAAGCCAAAGTATTATAATTTGATTGAATTTCCATTCCCAAGCGGTTCGGGCTTGCACGTTGGTCATATGTTGCCATATACAGGTATGGACGTCATGGCGCGTTTTCGTCGGAATCGTGGATATGATGTTTTGTTCCCAATCGGATATGATTCAATGGGGATTTCTTCTGAAAACTATGCGACCAAGATTGGTAAACACCCCAGTGAATCTGTCGCGGAATTGATTAAGATTTTTGAACGTGATATTTCGATAATGGGACTGTCGTTTGATCCGGAATCCAAGGTTTCTACGTCTGATCCAGAATTTATTAAATGGACACAATGGATGTTTATTCAGTTCTTTAAGGCGGGATTGGCATATAAGTCTGAATTACCGATGAATTGGTGTCCGGCGTGTAAAACAAATCTGACCAATGAAGAATTAGAAGATGGTAAATGTGAACGCTGTCACGGCCCGGTTGAAAAGAAAATGAAGCTGCAATGGAATCTGGCGATTACAAAGTATGCAGATCGCTTGATTGATGATTTGGCGTATGTTGATTATCCAGAACGTGTTAAAACAGAACAGATTAACTGGATTGGTCGTTCGTATGGCGCAGATGTTGATTTTATGGTTGGCGACGATAAAATGACTGTTTATACGACACGTATTGATACTATATTTGGTGTAACGTTCTGTGTTATCGCGCCTGAACACGCGTTGGTAAAAAAATGGATTGATGAGGGTAAAATTAAAAACACAGATGCGGTAAATGAATATATTACCGCAGCACGTGCAAAGTCTGAATTTGAACGCACAGATGTTACAAAAGACAAGACAGGGGTACGTCTGGATGGCGTGATGGCAAAAAATCCATTTAATGGCAAAGAGATTCCTATCTTTATTTCAGATTATGTTTTGGCTGATTATGGATTTGGTGCAATTATGGCGGTGCCGGCACATGATGGTCGCGACTGGGACTTTGCGAAAAAGTTCGGTCTGGAAATTATCCCGGTATTGGCGGGTGGCGAACCTGATAAGGTTTGGGAAGGCGACGGTGCGCATATTAATTCATCCTTCTTGGACGGTATGGGCAAAGAAGAAGCGATTGCAACTGCGATTAAATATGGCGCAGAACACGGATTCGCGCGTGGTACAAAAAAGTATAAATTAAAAGACTGGGGCTTTTCACGCCAGATGTACTGGGGTGAACCAATTCCATTGGTTTATTGTGAAAAGTGCGGATGGGTGCCAGTCCCAGAATCAGAATTGCCGTTAATGCAACCATATATGGCGGATTATAAACCGACCGATGAAGGCGAAGGACCATTGGCGCGTGCAACCGATTGGGTTAATACAACGTGTCCGCATTGCGGTGCGCCGGCAAAGCGTGAAACGGATACTATGCCACAATGGGCGGGCTCGTCTTGGTATTTTATGCGTTATTTGGATTCTAAAAACAATGATGAATTCTGTTCGCGTGCGCAATTGGATAAATGGATGCCTGTTGACCACTATAACGGCGGTATGGAACATACGACACGTCATGTTTTGTATTCTCGATTCTGGTACAAGGCATTGGCGGACTTGGGGTTTGTTCCAGGAATTGAGCCTTATAAAAAACGTACCAGCAACGGTCTGATTATGGCGACGGATGGTTCCAAGATGTCAAAGTCGCGCGGGAATACAGTGCCAAGTTCAGATGTCGTTGCGCGCAGTGGTGCGGATGCGTGTCGTTTGGCTATTTTGTATCTGGGACCATGGGAACAAAGTGCAAACTGGTCCGAAGATACATTGCGCGGGGTTGAACGTTTCTTGAAACGTGTGGAAAATCTGTCTGATAATTTAACAGATGAACCGATGACAGCGGCCCAGGAACGCTTGATGCATAAACTGATTGCAGATGTTACAGAACGTGTTGAAAATATGAAATTTAATACGGCTATTTCTGCGATGATGGAATATATCAATGCGTTTTCGGGTGGTATGCCGCGGGCGGCTTATGAAACGTTAATTCGTGTGTTGAATCCATTTGCGCCACATTTGACCGAAGAAATGTGGGAAAAATTGGGAAATACAGAAATGCTGGCATTGTCTGATTGGCCAACGTTTGATGCGTCAAAACTGGTTGAAAGCGAAATGACAATTGTTGCATCAATTAACGGTAAACGCGCCGCAGAATTTGTTGCCCCAATTGACATTGCCGAAGATGCATTGATTGAAATGGCAAAATCTGCATTGGGCGCTAAACTTGGTGGTGTAACAATTATTAAAACGATTGTAGTGCCAAAGAAATTAGTGAACTTTGTGGTTAAGAAATAGTAATAAACATACCTGTATAATAAAGCCCCAAAATTTATTTGGGGGTTTTTATTGGTTGCCTTTTGGTACACCTGAGCTATCACAATCAGAAATTGGACAAACCTGGTTGAATTCGTTTGTATTTGTTTGTGTGCACCATGCGGTTGTGTCTGATACGTTGTCAACAGAAACTGTCATACTATCGGCATCGCATCGTGCGTCGTTTGTGTTTGTTTCAACAGGTAATACAGAAACACATTTTGGCGATGTGCCGTTTTTGCTGCGCCGTCCGCCGTTTTCCCAGCACGAACATATACCCCACGATTTTATATCTACTGATAAACCATAATCGCGCGGGCACATATTTTCTTGGAAAGAATTGCCGTATATGCCGTAGTTTGGATAATCAACAGCCTGGGCAGAAATACATTTGTTGTTTGAATCATATTTGCCGATATTTCCATATTGCAATTCAACAAAGCGTCCCTGAAGGTTTCTGCATTGTGTGGCCAGAATATCAATGATTTGATTGTATACTTCTGTGGCAACGCCTGTGGGGCGCAGGTATCTGTGATTTACAATATCGTTTTCTTTGCCTTCTTGCGATGTAGCAATTATTCCATACGCAAACAAATTGTCGTAATTTTCACCCACACCCGCCAGATAAGTATTGTTGTCTTGTACAACCGCTTCTATTTTATCAAAGCCACCGAATGCAGCCTCTATCATTTCTGGGGTGTTGCATGCGGCAATTTTGGTTAATTGTTTTGCACAGGTTGATTTATACCGGGCATAGTATGTTGTATCTGTAAGTGGGCCAGTATTGTCGGTTTTCACATTAATTTCTTTACCCGCTATGTTGTCTGGATCGTCTTTCTTGGTTGTGTATTCATAAAGCGTAAACCAGTCAGGGGCGTTTCCTGTGTCTGGTGTAAAAATACCGCTGTATGGGTAATAAAAGTTTTCATAGTTTGTACTGCCGAAATTATCAAAGCATTGTCTGACAACCGCGCGACATGCGGTTAAGGTGTCTGTTTCTTGGCGGTTGTTTATATAGTCTTGAATTATGTCGCCCGCAAATAAGCCGTTGCATGAATTTACATAATCTGTACACATTGCATTGGTCAATGCAACCTTGGTTGGTTGAAGTGATAATGCACTGTCACCGGTTAATTCTTGCATTGCAGCGGTTATGGATTTATCGCCATTCATATAGCACGCAGAAACAAAATCAAAACACCCCTGCTTTATTATGTCAACCTTGGCCTGTTGTGCATAGTATATATCCAGTAATGCTTTGTCCAGATATTCAGCCCATACAACATCCGCATTTTCAACGCATTTATCCAATGCATCGGCAGCAAACATTTTTGTGCGATTTTCAAAATTTTTTACAAATGCACGATTGTTAATGTTTTTAGATAATTTTTGATTTGCCGCTTCGACCCCGTCTGCAAATGTTAGCATTTGAGCCAGTTTATAAAAATCACTTACCCCGGTGATTGGGGCCCCGGTTGCAATGTCAATGTATTCGCCATTGTCCAGACATTTGTGATAACCGGAACCGCATACCTGTTCGCTAAGAATAGCAGATTCTACATTGGCGATACAGGTCGGAATATCCGAAGAATTATGTTTTTGTCTGTTTTCTACGCGCGCTAAATCAAGCATTGCACTGCCTTCGCGTATGGCGGATTTCATTTCTTTGCGTTTGTTTTCAATTGCGGTCTGGACGGTGTTGCAATCTTGTTCAACAGCCATCAGGTATGCGGTAATTGCCCGCTGTAATGATGCGTCGTTACAGTCGGCACGTACCGCCTCGCGACATTGTGGGTATACCGCAGTGTACAAATTTTGCCCGTCGTATTTTGCGATGGCCTGCCCTGAATCCATGGTGCCAAATGCGTTAGCGGTATCAAAAGATATGTTAATAGAGTTTAAGTCTGACATTTTGCCGCCAACAGATGAATCTTGGCCGCGGATTGAATTTAATATGGCCTGTAATAATGCTTTTGATGCAGATGTGTCTGCGGTCAATGCCGCTTCGCCATCTGATGCTGTTTTCATGGCTGATGCCTGGGCAGCGGTCATACCAACAGCGTCCAGATTTTCAGTAAATACAGACAATTGTTCACCAGCCTGAGTTAATACATCACGCGCGTCTGATAAATCATATATGCGATTACTGCACGAACAGCGACGATAATCGTCATTCTTTTGTGCGCAAAATTGATCCATACACGTGAAATAAGATGTTTTACAACGTTCGTATTCTGCACCGGTGCGTGTTTGTGTTAAATCTGTGTCCCCCATAGTGGCGCGCGCAACAATCCGCGGGCTGGATGACGGTTGTGTTGTTTCACGCGTGGTCGCAGAACGTGACGCAGTTTTTGTGGTCGGTTTACGCGTTGCTACATTCGTTGTGTTTGCCCCAGAATTACGTGGTGATAATACAGATGTGCGTACCCCAGAACGCGATGCAGATACAGATTTTGTTAATCGTTGCGTATTGTTTGTGTTTGTTCCGTTTTTTGCACGCGACGCCACCCCGCCGTCACGTACAGCGCCCCCAGCCCCGCCGATACACATCAGGGCTGATACAGCAAAAATCAGAACTCTCTTCATCTCTGATGAAATATTAGCAAATTTATAAAAATCAGGGCAAGTGAAATATGTAATCAAATATGTGAAAAGTTTGGGGGGTGTTGATTTTTCTTGTTGCAAAGAAAATAAATTTAATATATTATAGTTTTCGCCTGCGGATATGGCGGAATTGGTAGACGCGCTAGTTTCAGGTACTAGTGGTAGCAATACCTTGGAAGTTCGAGTCTTCTTATCCGCACCATGCTTTTAATCTGAAAGCGTATGGCGTATCGGTTTAGGGGTTGTAGCTCAGTTGATAGAGCGCTACGTTCGCATCGTAGAGGTCGTGGGTTTGAGTCCCATCAGCTCCACCAAGTTTTTGTTAAAAGTCTTCGGGGATATGGCGGAATGGTAGACGCTGAGGACTTAAAATCCTTTGGTCATTGCGACCGTGTGGGTTCAAGTCCCACTATCCCCACCAAGTTTCGCCATATAAGGCGTTTTTTTTATGGATGTGTAGCTCAGTTGGTTAGAGCGCTTCGTTCACATCGAAGAGGTCGTTGGTTCGAGTCCAATCACATCCACCAGTATTGTTGGGTAAAAAAACGGCATTAAAGCCGTTTTTTTAATTACCTTTTAATAAGCGAGCCTTGTTTTTATCCCATTCACGCTGTTTTATTGTTTCACGTTTGTCTATTTTGTTTTTACCGTACCCGATTCCCAGCAAAACCTTTAATTTTCCGCGGTTGTTGAAATATAGTTTCAGTGGAACAATCGTTGCGCCCTTTTCTTGCAATTTTCCAACCAGACGATTTATTTGATTGCGATGTAATAACAATTGGCGACTGCGACGTTCGTCAAAGTTTACAATACGTGCCGCCGTGGGCAGTTTTTGGATTTCAACCCCTGATAAAAACAAGTTATCACCACGACGCTGAACAAAACCGTCAACGATTGTAACCAAACCATAGCGTATAGATTTGATTTCTGCGCCGGTCAGGGAAATTCCAGCCTCAATCGTATCTTCGATAGCATAGTTGAACCGCGCTTTGCGGTTTTCGGATACTTGACCAAATTTTATAATCTGACGTGCCATAATGCGCGTATTGTACAACATTAATTAAAATATTGCAAATTTAATAAATATTGATAATATCACTGCACTTGTATAGGAAACATGTACTAATCAACAAGAGGTTCAATATGGATAATTTTGATGTGCCACAACTGAAGGCAAATGTTATATGTGATTATAATATTGATAAAAATGTTGTGCAAAAACCACAAATACCACATGCGTCCTGGTTAAAACGCTTATGGTATGCGTCAACACATATGAATTCTATTGCACAAATACAACATACAACCTGTGCCAGTTACGGGGCGGTCACAAATTCTGTCGCGTTCGTGCCAAAATTAAAAACCCAATATTTAGGAATACGCGATGCTCGTTTAGAAGCGCGAAATTTTGTTGAAAACTGTTTGTCGGATTTAGGTTTTGAAACAAAGGTTAATACGTCTGATGATTATACACCAATGCCAAATCTAAAAATTGTCGTTTCATTAAAGAAAGAAAATAATTTGAAATTGATGCGGGTTTTTGGCCCCTATTTTATGTTTAAAAAACAGCATTTATTAACAATGAAACCGTTTGTTATCAAAAATAGATAAAAAAATTCCCCACATAAAATCGGGGGATTTTTTTATTTGCCTGTGGCAATAATGTTAATGTTCGTCATAGGTAACGAGAATGTTCCATTCTTGTCTTGGAATATTGTTGCGTTGTTCAAATAACAATCTGTTATTTTTTTGCTGCCTGGGTTGGATGTTGCGCCGGTTGGGCATTTGTAGTTTTGATATGTCGTTTCGGTTAAACCTGTTGTGGGGCAATAGTACCTGGACGGACAGGTATATATCTGGCATTTTTCACAATATGATCCTATTGGGCACTCGACAAAGTTTGGAAAGATTGAGGTTGGGTCAGATGTGTCTGACTTGTATTGACCGGCTTCGCATTTGAAAATACCAAATGTTTCTGGATAGTCATTGTATTCTTGACAATTAGCAGGCATTTTGGGTAGGCCATAACAATAGTTGATAACATCATCGTCGCAGGGTGATGATTGTGAATAATATAATGGCAGTGCGTCGTCCGATGTGTCTGTGTTTTTGCATTTGTCTGCGTGGTCGTGGTATAATCGCTCGTGTAAATAATATCCTTGGTTCAGTGATATGTAATAACTGGTCAATTCTTTGGTGTCGCTGTATGTTCCTTTGCCTGGATCATATAGTATATGGTAAATGTGAACCAAACCGCAAGGTATGTTTACTTCTAATTTTATTTGACAATCTGTTACGGCCCCGACTTTTGTTTTATAGCTGACAAAAGCAGGTTCTTGTTTGTGTTTTATATTGTCGGCGGTATTACAAATTTGTTTGTCGGTAATTACGTCTTTCAGCCAGGTGTTAACACTAGTAGAATCTGGTACATCGGGACATTGTGTTGGTTCTGCAGAACCTGCAATACAATAATTTCCAGTGCCGCATTCGAGTTGTGCAGTGGTTTTGTCAGATTGTTTTGTGTATGGGCAATAATATCCAGCATCGCATGGTGTTGGCTCGCTGCTTCCTTGGGGGCAAAATGACCCCGCGGGGCATTCAGATCGACCTATGTATTGGTTGTTTTCGACAAAATACTGTTCGCCACCTTTGCAATAATATCCTTCGGGACAAGTAAAGATGCCGATGTCTACTGAATAATATTTACCAGGGTCAAGTTTTATTTTACAAGAAGTTATTCCGCCGTCGTTTAGGTCGGTTGATGTAAAATTGGTAGGACATTTTTTGCACATACCGTTTTCAAGATAATAGTCTTTATTGCAGAAATGGTATGTCAACACACACGCGGCAGCACCCGGTTTGCTGGCTGTGTAATAACGGTCCGCCGCGTTAGACGCAGTGTGACCGGCAGAAAACATAATAAATGCAGCCGTAATGGTAACAAAAAAACGGCGTATTAATCGCATTAATCCCCTCTTTGAGAGTTATGTTAGTAAAAATCAGTTGTGTTTCGCAAGCGGAAAAATAATTAATATTAAATATATTGTATCTGGTATAGATGGATTTTTTGTGTTTTTTATACGATTGATGATTTGTTTTATCAAACATCAAAAACCTTGTCGCGGGATGCGGCGCCGCGAATTAATTTAATACTGGTTTTGGGTACGCCATAATGCTCCGCCAGCATTTTTATTACGTCTGCGGTCGCTTTGCCATCAGTTGGCGCAGTTGTTGTATGAACACGTACAATGCCATCGGGTTGGATTTCAACCCGATTAAGTTTGGCACGTGGAATAACGCGAACGGTAATTCTCATAATTGTTAATGTTCCAAAATCGTTGTCTTTAAATCAACCAATGGTTGACCGGCAATAATATGCATATGAAAATGCGGAACGCTTTGCACAAAGTATACGCCACGTCCAACATTTGCGACAATGTTGCAATTATCGCATGCGTTTAATTTCTTGGCGGTCTGATTAAAGCATTCCCAATATTTTGCCTGTTCCACGGCCGTTGCATTGGATAAAAAATCAAGAATGTTTGTGTATTCCCCCTTTGGTATAACCAGTGCATGTGTCGTTGCAACTGGATTTACATCATAGAAAGATAGCGCATATTCGTTTTCACAAACTTTGTTTGCGGGAATTTCACCGCGGATTATTTTTGCAAATACATTGTTTTTGTCATACATATTTTTATTCCCCTTGTTTTTCGTATTAAGCATATTAAAATGCATACTTGAAATCAATAATTTTTAGATTATCTATTGTTATGAATAATGAGCTTCTGTGAATAGAAGCTCATTATATTTCTATTGTTTTTATATTTTTTTATTATACTATCTTGTATAATAATATTTTAAGGAGTGACTTATTATGTTTAAACCATTACACAATTATGTTCTGCTGGAAAGACTGGAAGAGGAAACAAAAACCGCCGGCGGAATTATTATTCCCGATAATGCCCAGGAAAAACCGTCCCGTGGTCGTGTTATTGCCGCGGGCCCGGGTGCATATGCGGGCGACGATTTAATCCCAATGTCTGTCAAGGCTGGCGACGTTGTCATGTTCGCAAAATGGGCATCCAGTGTGAACGAGGTTAAAATTGACGGTCGTGACTATGTCTTAATCAAAGAATCAGATATTTTAGGAATCTTGGAATAATTACAAAGGAATCATAAATGGCAAAAGAGATTATTTTTGATACAGATAAAATGGCGGCGGGTGTTGACAAGTTGGCAAACGCGGTCAAAATCACTATGGGGCCCAAGGGGCGTACGGTTGTTATTGAAAAATCGTACGGTGCGCCGGTCGCAACCAAAGACGGCGTGACGGTTGCCAAGGCGGTATCACTGAAAGATCCAACCGAAAACGTTGGTGCGCGTATGGTTCAAGAAGTTGCCAAGAAAGCCGGGGACGATGCCGGCGATGGCACAACAACGGCAACGGTTCTGGCCCAGAAATTGATTCGCGAGGGGCGTCGTGTTATTGCCGCTGGTATGAATCCAATGGATGTTAAACGTGGTATTGATATGGCAACGGCCGCGGTTATTGCGGATATTGAAAAACACGCACGTCCGGTCAAAGACAGTGCAGAAATTGCCCAGGTCGCAACGATATCGGCGAACTCTGATTCCGATATTGGTGAAAAGATTGCGGGTGCAATGGCACGTGTCGGCCAAGAAGGGGTTATCACCGTCGAAGAGGCCAAAGGCCTGGATACAGAAATCGATGTCGTCGAAGGGATGCAATTCGACCAAGGCTTTATGTCACCATACTTTGTCACCAACAGTGAAAAGATGCTGGCGGAATTGGATGGTGCGCAAATCTTGGTTTCTGAAAAGAAAATTACCGGATTGCAGGCTTTGTTACCAATTCTGGAACCAATTGCACAATCGGGCAAACCATTGTTGATTATCGCCGAGGATGTAGAATCCGAGGCGTTGGCGACGTTGGTACTGAACCGTCTGCGTGGCGGATTAAAGGTTTGCGCGGTCAAAGCCCCAGGCTTTGGCGATCGTCGTAAAGAAATGTTAAAAGATATCGCGATTGTAACGGGCGCAACGGTTATTTCCGATGATATGGGAATGACATTTGAAAATATCACACCGGCGGTTTTAGGGTCGGCTAAAAAAGTTGTTGTATCCAAAGATTCGACTTTATTGGCGCACGGGGGCGGTGATAAATCCGCCATTGCCGCGCGTGCCGATGAAATTCGCAATGCAATCGCAACAACGACCAGTGACTATGACCGTGAAAAATTATCTGAACGTTTGGCAAAATTGGTTGGCGGTGTTGCCGTTATCAAGGTTGGCGGTATGACCGAGGTAGAGGTAAAAGAAAAGAAAGATCGTGTTGATGACGCGTTGGCCGCAACCCGTGCAGCTGTTGCAGATGGCATTGTTGCCGGTGGTGGTGTTGCATTGGTGCGTGCAGTAGATGCACTGAAAAATTTACACGGCGCAAATGCCGACCAAGATGTTGGTATCGACATCGTTCGTCGCGCGATTGTTGCACCAATGGCCCAGATTGCTGAAAACGCTGGCAAATCCGGTGAAATTGTCGTGGGTAAGGTTATGGAATCGAATGAATATAACTTTGGCTATAATGCCCAGACCGATGAATACGTTGATATGATGGCAGCAGGGATTATTGACCCAGCCAAGGTTGTTAAAACTGCCATCCAAGCAGCGGCATCAACCGCCGGTGTAATGTTAACAACTGGCGCTGTTATGACAGAAATTCCCGAAGAAAAACAATCCACCCCACAAATGCCGGGCGGAATGCCAGGAATGATGTAAAAACAAACGGGGCGTTGCCCCGTTTTTTATTTTATCCCAGATTCAGAAATCAGGTTATCTAAATCATCTTCGGACCAAATTGTTATCCCCAGTTCTGTTGCCTTGGTTAATTTTGAACCAGCGTCTGTCCCAGCCAAAACAATATCTGTTTTGTTGGAAACACTGCCCGTAACGGTCGCGCCCATACGTTCCAGAATTTCACGTGCCGCATCACGTGTATATTTTGACAACGTCCCAGTCAGCACAATACGTTTACCCGCCAAAGGGCCGTTCGATATATCTGCAATCGGCGCGGCATCACGTACGTGTATTTGCGCCAACAACGCATCCAGTGCCGCTATGTTATTTGTATTTGAAAAATACGATACAATTTCATCAGCCATTACATCGCCAATGCCGTCAATTGCCTTTAATTTCCACACAGGCGCACCACGAAGCGCATCAAAATTACCAAACGCACGCGCTAAAACCTTGGCCGTGACGGCACCAATTTCTGGGATTCCAATCGCATATATCAAACGATGCAAATCAACATCACGCGCACGCTCAATCGATTTATTCAAATTATCAACCGATTTGTCCCCAAATCCGTCCAAACGACGAATTTCATCACCGTGACGTGCAATCAATGTAAATATATCCGCAGGCCCCGTAATCCAACCACGCGAAATAAATAATTCCAACTGACGCGTCCCAAGGCCGTCTATATCAAATCCTGCACGTGATACAAAATGTTCTAATTCACCCAAGCGTTGCGCCGGACACCCCAACGTATTTATACAACGACGTGCAACCATACCAGCATCTTGGACAACCGCCGCGCCGCATACTGGACACGTATCTGGGAACACAAAATCCGCCGTGTCTGTGGCACTTTCCGCCACACCCACAATTTGTGGGATGACGTCGCCTGCACGCTGAACAATAACCCTGTCCCCTATTTTGACACCCAGACGCGCGATTTCATCGGCGTTATGCAATGTTGCGCGCGACACAACAACGCCGCCAATGTTTATCGGTTCAAGTTCAGCAACAGGGGTTAAAACGCCAGTTCGCCCAACCTGGACCGTGATGTCATTTAATGTCGTAATTGCACGGGCAGCGGGGAATTTATAGGCAACTTCCCAACGTGGACTGTTGGCGCGCGCACCCATTTTTTCCTGCAAATCGATATTATTCACCTTAATCACCAGACCATCAATATCAAATGGTATATCAGGTCGCGTCAGCATTAATTTATTATACACCGCCTGAATTTCATCCATATTTTCAGCATGATGCGCCCATGCGCGCGTTGTCTTGAATCCCCATGTTTCCAATCTATTGAAATATTCAGATTGGGTGGCAAAATTCCGGTCTGATATTTCACCATACGTATATGCAAACGCACTTAACCGGCGCGATGCCGTGACCGCTGGATTTAATTGTCGCAATGAACCCGCCGCCGCATTACGTGGATTTGCAAATGTCTTGCCACCGTCGGCATTTAACGCAAAAAAATCGTCACGCGTCATATATACTTCGCCACGAATTTCAATCACGTCTGGAAAATCACCCGTCAATGTATGCGGAATATCGGGTATCGTTTTCAAGTTTGCGGTAATATCTTCGCCTTGGACACCACTGCCCCGGGTTAAGCCACGAACCAACACACCATGTTCATAGCGCGCAGAATAAGAAACACCGTCAACCTTTAATTCAATAAAAACATGTTTATCCGCCAGTTTATTGAACCAATCGGCAACATCTGATTCGCTAAAAACATCAGAAATAGAAAGCATGGGGACACTGTGCGCCATAGATGCAAATTTGTCCGACACCGCTGCGCCAACGTGTGTTGACGCGCCGTTTTTCGCAAGTGACGGATACATACGTTCAATTTCCAATGCACGATGTTTTGCCGCGTCGTACGTTGCGTCATCAACAATTGGTGCATCATTTTGATGGTATGCAATATCCCATTCGTTCAGTTTTTTTAATAAATCTGAATGTTCGGCGATAATAAATAAATCTGGCGCTTTTTCCATACAACGATTATAGAAAATTCCCCGACATAATACAATTGGAAAAATTGTATTATCCGTTGAAGATTCTTGGTTATGAAAAGCAGAACAACCACACGCACATTATTCAATTACGCGCACATACCAATGTCTGACGCAATAATTCCTGCTACGAATTGCCGCAACATTCACAAAAAAACACATCACCAGAATGTATTATTTTGATTTACCACTATTTTGTTTTATTACCACCGCTTTTCTGGTCTGGGCCGCTAAAAATTCATTTTCAGCAATCTTGTTATTCCAATACATCGCCCCGCGAACGCCCGCAGAATTAATATTAACACGACTGGTCAAAACATAGTTCTGTAAGTGATGCGTTTCTTCAATCAACCCCAGTAATCGCGATCCATCCTGGGCACGTGGTGCCAAGGTTATTTTGCTATCCCCGGATAAATACTTGATTTCATTGTTGTTACGTTGATAGAAAATTCCCCCCACCCCATTCGCAAAATCCAGTGAATGATTCAATACATATGGTGTATTATACACGCCCATTCTTGCAAAATCTGAAACACCCCGAAACATTGGTTGATATATCACCGTACGCGTTGGTGATGCCTGAACATTAGAAACAACAGGATGTGTCGTTTTATGTCGTCCAGGATTTAATGATATTGCTTGCTCATCTGTATCTTTGACAAAAGCCATTTTACCCAGTTGTGGGAACCCCAGTTTATTGGACGTCAACCCCAGTTCAGACGCGTTAATAAATACAAAATCATTTACAAATAACGCAAATGCACTGGGCATTTCTTCAAACAAACCTGTTTCTACACCAGCAAAAGATATTCCTTGGCCTGCATCTTTTAATCGTTCAATAATTAATACACGGTCTTTTGTTCCGACACGATCATTGATATAAAATTTTGGCCCAACCTTGTCAACTTGTTTAGACAATGTCAATCGTGACAGCCACAGACCAACACGAATTTTATCAAACCAATCCAATAACAAATTAATTTGTTGTGCGTTTAAAGGTCTTGATTCCATTAAGTCTATAAAAATAGGCTTTACCTCTGCTTCTAATTTGGCAAATTTTTCATTACATGCTGTACATGCAGGAAAAGTTAACGAACTGAAAGTTATTTTTGCATTTGTGGCACAACCCCATTCACATACCTTGTGGGCACGATCAGTATATTTAATTAACCACTGGGGCAATACATGCTCTTTGTTCTTGTTCTGGGGCGGTTTTCCGCAAAAAATACAAAATTTAGCCATAATTTATCATCCTTGTGTCCATCATATTATAGATTGACAAATACATTTTTCAACAATTTCTTATAAAAGATTCACATCGGGGGGTGGCAAGACCAAATTAGTATTTTGCCCAGGCGGAAACGCGCTTTTGTGCAGATTTTGTGCAAATTTTATGTAAAAACGTGACATTTTATGCATTTTTATGACACAATTTTGTTATTTCGACAACTGAGAATAAATAAAAAAACCGCGGAAATCCGCGGGTTTTCTGGTGGGGCCACAGGGACTCGAACCCTGGACCCAATGATTAAAAGTCATTTGCTCTACCAACTGAGCTATAGCCCCAGAACTGGACCTGGAAAACAAGAATTTTTCAACTCTTTTTCCATAGGTCGGGGGAAATTTTGACACAGATAAAAACAAAAATCAAGCAAAAATAATAAAAATTTTACTTTTTATTTATTTCTGGTAATTTGCCATCTGATTCTGATGGCGACAGATGATGCGCTAGCTTTAATGCAATTACACTGTCCATGTCCAGCCAATCCAAGATATGCCCCATCATATTTTCTATATATTTCGCAGAAACATGCCGGTCTTTGTGAAATTTACTTTCGTTAATCAAGTGCGCCATTGAACGCGCAATCGAAGATAAAATTTGAGTCTGGTCTGGGGTCAGAATATTTGTTTGAGAATTTCTGAACAGTAATGTATCTAAATCATTATGACATGTATGCAACGCGTCCAGAACCCGTGGTGTAATTTTTAACCGACGCGATATTTCAGGGGCGCGCCATACCAACATTCTGTTAAGATTTTCCAGATTTAATTTATTACGAACCGCCAACGCATCACGCAACATCAATATAGTATTGACTAGCACTGAATTCAATTTATCCGCCATATTGTTGGCAACAGATTTCTTCATTTGGTTCGCAATTCGGGAATTAGTATAATCGTATAGTAAAAAAACTAATGGTATCGACAATAATGATGCAGATACATTTATTACTAAATCACGGATGTTGGCATTTGGCGCACTATCAATAGCACCTGTGTATAAAATTATACCGCCGGCAATTGACAATAAATACGGTAATAATTTTAAGAAAAAGTTGCGGACACCTGTTTGCATATCCGTATTTTAGAACGTTTCCAGTATTATATGTACAGGAACATTAACCCATATCACGGGGACATTTTTTACGAACGTACAACATCGCCCATACGCACACACCAACCACCGCCAGTCCCAATGCAAAAATACCGTAACGCCAACTGCCCATGGCGGCACCGGCACCAATAACGACACAAACCAACATATAAACCAGATATGTTAATGTTGTGAACAATGATAATATCACAGACCTGTGACGCCGTGGAATCATATGCTGGAACCGTGAATACGTCAATGTATAAATGCCCCATATCAAAATATACGCAACACCCAACAACCACAACGAATATGGCGAATACCAATATGCAAACAACATATACAAGATTCCAGCCACCCCAATCGCAGAATAAAGGATTATGTCTGGGATTCTAGAAAATTTGTATGCAAAACGCTGGCCTAATGTCGCGCACAGCAACAAAAAGAATGGAACAACGCCAACATATTCTGTTGGGATACCTAACTGTAATGCAATTGGACTTAAAAAATCGTCCAGATACGGAATATTTACCACCAATAACGCCAATAACATTATCGGCATCATACATGCACGACGGGTACACGCACGCAAACCGTTACGAAACATTTTCCTTAAACCAACCCCTGAAACAGACGTAAACGACGCATTCCCAGGAATTATTAATAACGACAATACAGAAAGCGCAATTGATGCCACAGATGCCCATGTTACCCAATCATAGCCCATAAACATTAACAACGAACCAAATGCAGATAATGCAACACCAACAGATTCATATGTGGCCTTGCGCCCAAGGATACGAGTGTAATCGCGCGTATGATGCGCTGAGGAAACACGGTCATACACCAATCCTTCGAATGCGACATTACGAAACCCAGATTGGACGCCCCATAAAATCATACCAAAAATAAAACCAAAATACCCCGGCATAAGCAACCACATGATGACTGCAACGGCTTTTAATATTTGCGCAAAAATCATCGCAAAACGCGCACCAAAACGATTTGTCATATAGGTAATTGGAACCTGGCCCAGGACGGTTGCCGCCGCAGATATGAAAAACATTGCCGACAACAAAGTTTCCCCTATTCCGTTTTGCAACATAAAAACAGCATATACGGGTGTTAATAATAAAAATTTATTAAAAAATGCAAATCCATAAATTCCCAACAATAAACGTCGCATTTGTTCCCCTTATGTTTGGCTGTGTATTAGTATACATTTTTTTCATCAAAAAAACACCAAAATATTGAAATTCAGGGAAATTTGTACTATAATTATTAAGATAAAAACATAAGAGATATGCCGATGTCTGTGAAAATGGATAAATTTTTATTACAATATTTTATGCAGTTGCATTTCAATGAAATGCCACTGATGAAGCGCGAAACCTTTATCAACTACATCAAAGGTGACGATGACTTCACCAAAGATAGTGATATGAAAATCTGGAAACGCGACCTGGTTCATAAAGACACAAATGGCGAATGGGTTGACAACGAAATCCCAGACGGACGCGCCCCAACACCACCAGCAGCACCAGGATCTAATCCATGGGAAATGGATGATGAAGAGTGGAAAAAACTCTATATCGAATTCCGCGATGCATTTCGAAAAATGCATGCAAATAAATCGAAATTCGCAAATCCAGACGACAAAGACACGTATAACGAAGTCGCAACTGCGTTCTTGCATGATAATTTTGGTACCCAAGCAGATAAATTGTTTTCAACAGTATCCGCCAGTCCAGATGCAGAAACAGAAATTGCAAATCTGTTAGGAATGCTAAACAATGCGACATTGGCACCACTGTTTTCTGTTAAGTTGGGCGAATGGGGCATTATATCCGCATCCGAATTAAAAGACGGATTAACAAAAAAACAATACAACGAAGATGATGAGTTTCAGCAAAAACTAAAAACTGTTTCTGAATATTTATCGTACTATAAAGACGAGTTGGGACTGACTGGGTGTGATTTTAGCAAAATCCAAAATGGATTTGATGCAAAGCACGTTGACGCCACCAAATTGGCCGCGTTCAAAGAACGTCATCATGATTTATTACAAATTGTTGCACAGAATAAAAAAGTACAAGAACAATTCCCTGCAAACAAAATAACAACCGCGCTGGATGAAGCAAAAAAGAAAACTGCATACGATGACTCAAACAGTCCAAATTTCTTGGTGGACAGCCAGCATGATACGCTGACCCCAATGCAGAAATTTGAAAAATGGCGCAAGGACACATACAGCGACGTGTTTGAAAAATGGAAAATGCTGCAGGGTGACCGTTTGTATTTTTCACCCCAAGCATCCAAGATTGTTGCCGCACTGGACAATGAAAAAGTTAAACCGACAGATGGCCTTGGTGGAATAACCAATGCTGCAAGCAAGGTTAAAAACACATTGCTAAAAAAATCTGCATCGGCGGCAGGACATTTTGATTGGTTAAACAAAACACTGGGTGAAATCGAAGCCGTCATGCCAAAGGCATACGCAGGCGCATTAAGTCATGGCACACAATTAAATGCAGTTATCGAAGAATTGATTATACGCGCAGTTGAATCTGGAAAAATAGATGAAGCAAAAACCGCAATGGAAGTAATTTCGGTTTGTAAGTATGGGTTAACCACCAGTAAAATTATGGACAAATTAAGCAAAGAAAAAATAACTCTGTTATCTGATCCAAAACTGTCCATAAACAGTAATGAATTTACAAAAACATTTGGTGTTGTAATGGACAAAACACTGGAAACAATGTTAAAAGCTGTTGGTTACTCTATTACAATAATCGGGAACACAATCAATAAATCTGGCAGTAAGTTCAAAGGACGCTCAGATGCAATTGATGCAAAAGCCCAAGATTGGGAAATAAAAAACACAGCAGACAAAAACGCTGCAATTGCAGAAAGAAACACAAACAATGCACGCGACGACACAATAAAACATACTGAAATCACCAGACGCGACGCCACAGGTATTACAAATGATACCCTTGCAATGTACGAACGACATCAACAACGTGGTAAAGATGTGGAAAAAAGACGAAAAGACAATCTGGAAAACGCAGAACAAGAAAAAGATGTCGCCGCCCAAGATTTACAACAAAAACAACAGGTCGCAGACGGATTCCAGGCAACAATAGATAAATATAATACTGAGTTGCCACGAAAAATTGCCGATTTAGCAACAGAAAGCGCGCGTCTGCGCAGCGATTATATGCGCATCAAATCACAATTAAACGCAATTCCAACACCATATGCAAATGCTATGGATGAATTAAAGGCACAGCAATTACAGGCGCAATATACAAAACTGTATGACCTGCGAAAACAAAAATTACAAGAACGCCAGACTTTACAAAATGAATTACACACAGGTATGGCCCCAGGTGGCGAATATGAGGTTGCCAACAACAGTATCACCAATGCACAAAACGATGTACATGCGGCACAAACGGCACTGACTGCTAAAGAAAACGCATTTAATCGTGCAGAACAACGCTATAACGCAACCCAGACAGCCAACCAGAACCGCGCAGATAACATCAACACATTTAAGAATTCTAGGGACAAAATTAAAGAATTAGATACTCAAATTGAAAGACGCAACAAGATTGTAAACGAATGGGACGACAAACATACAAACCAATGGAACGAACTGCGCGATTATTGGAATTTCTTGGAAACAGGTCGCGACAGTCATACCGGCCCATTCTATAACCGACTGACATTGTCCAAGAAAAAAGCCCAGAGCAGATTGGACGCGGACAAGATGGCACTGTTTGCGGAATATCAACGACGTCATTCCATTGCCGCTTGATTTTTAGATCGATTTGTGATATAATACAATCATTCGCACCGCTGGTTTCAGCGGTGTTTTTTATTAACAAAAAACACTAGCAATATTTATAAAGGAAAAACAATATGTCTAAAATTCTGCAAGTACGGCGCGGAACGTCTGAAGCGCACAATAAATTCACAGGTATGGTGGGCGAAATTTCTTATGATGTTGACGCAAAAACATTACGCGTACACGATGGCGAAACGTTGGGTGGTTTTGCATTGGCACGTGCTGATCAAATCCCGACCCCCGGTGACGGTGTTGGCCCAGACGGCCAATTCGACATTTCAAATGTATCTGATGAATTCTGGGAAGAATTATTCGCACGTTTCGCGCCTGTATCACTTACATTAATAGAAAGCCCGAAAATAAAACTAAACAGCACAATTCCATATACAGAATGCATGTTCGGTAACATCAATAAAATTCCACCAATTATAACACCGGTGCTGGAATGCCAAACCCCAGACGCAGGATATGCAATTGGCGATGTCGTATATGCATTTGGTGTCGGCAACCGCCCCGCCCCCACCCCAAATATGTGGATTGAAAATAATCAGTTGCGTGTAAGATTTATGGTCGCAAATGAAGAATACTGGGTAAACCATAAACAAAACGGTGTACGAACCAATGTTATGCCAGAAAATTGGCGATTAATATTCTATGTTTACTGTTGAAAAAAATAAAAACGTTTGCTATGCTGACCGCGTTAATTAATCAAAGGGGATAAAATGTACATACTTGCATTGAACTGTGGTTCGTCATCACTGAAATATCAGGTTTTTGACGCGGATTCTAAACAGGCAATCGTCGGCGGTAACGTTGAAAAAATCGGTTTGCCGGATTCGTTCGTTACACAAAAATACCCAGACGGCACAAAACAGAAAAAAGAATGCAGCATGCAGAATCATAACGAAGCATTGAACGTCGTTATGTTTATGTTGCGTGAAGCGTCTGTGGATATGAACGAAATTAAGGGTGTTGGTCATCGTGTCGTTATGGGTGGCGATAAATTTGCATCGTCTGTGGAAATTAACGATGAAGTTATCAAAACAATTGATGAATTGTCTGCAATTGCACCATTGCATAATCCACCTGCATTAATGGGGATTGTAACTGCAAAGCAATTGTTACCAAACGCAACCCAGGTTGCTGTGTTTGACACAGCATTCCATCAGACTATGCCAGATTATGCGTATCGCTATGCGGTGCCAAGTGCATGGTATCGCGAATTAGGTGTTCGCCGATATGGTTTCCACGGAACGTCACATTTATATGTTTCAAAACGTGCAGCAACAATGTTGGGCAAACCTGCAAATGAATGCAATCTGATTTCATTGCATATTGGATCGGGCGCATCTGCTACGGCAATCCGTAACGGTGTTTGTGTTGACACATCGCTGGGGATGACACCATTGGCAGGATTAACAATGGGTACACGCCCAGGCGATTTAGACCCAGGTGTTGTATTATATGTTATGAACCGTTTGGGTTTAAGCGCAGACCAAATGCAAAAACATTTGAACAAAGATTCTGGATTAATGGGCGTCACAGAATGCTTTGCGGATCGTCGCGACGTAGAAGGCAACAAAGATACAAATGACCTGTGTCGTTTGGCTATTGATATGGAAGCACACAATGTTAAAAAATATATCGGTGCGTATATGGCTGAACTGGGGCATGTGGACGCATTAGTATTCACCGCAGGCGTTGGTGAAAACGACGATTATTTGCGTGAAAAGTTCTGTGAAGGTTTAGAAGAACTGGGCATTAAATTAAACAAAGAAAAAAATGCCGCAACAATGGCACGCAAAGGTATAGATCAGGCTGTAATCAGCACAGATGACAGTCGTGTAAAAATATTCATGATTGCAACTAATGAAGAATTAGTAATCGTTGAAGACACACTGGCCATTATGAACGGTACATATAATCCAGATCATTTGAAAATGGATTATTCATTCGCAAAATAATAAAAAACCGGCATATGCCGGTTTTTTTCTTTGTTTTTATATTTCATTACAAAATTCGCCTTAATAAAGAACAAGAAAAAATATATTGACAAAAAACTGTTGACAAAACCGTTTTTTAGACTATAATCCTAGTAAATAGTTCTGAACAAGGAGTTTATGTTATGTCAAAAAAACAACAGATTAAGCGCGCAACAAAGCGTGTACAAACAAAAAAAACATCTGCACGCAAAGCATCTGTTAAGCAATTATTGAATAAAATCTGGAATATTTTGTGCTGGCCATTCCGTATGATTGCACGTGGATTAAAATGGTTTTGGAAATGGCTGTGTGGCGTGAATGTAATTGGTATCGTTAACCTGACGTTGGTGGTGGCGATTATCGTACTGTTTTCATTATTGATTATTGATTTTACAAAATGTAATCGTGATTCTGTGGTGATTGTGCGCGACGATGTTGTACAAACACCTGTGTTGCCATCAGAACAGGCAAAATCACGAAACGTTGTTGCACGACCTGTAAAACCAATTACAAATACATTGCCGTTGGCATACAATAAAAATACACGCGAAGTTATTAACGAACCAATCGTTGTCGCACCTGCAAAACCATGCCCAATGTTAACAAAACAAATCGCTAAGGTTGAAAAAGAAAATAAAATTATGGGTGATGCGGTTATTGATGGACGCAATGCTGCAACACTGATTGAACACAACACAAAAATCCAGGGTAATTTATATCTGCAAAATATGCGCAAATATACGTTGCCATGCGGTGTTCATGTTAATGGAAATTTGTTCTTGCGCGATGTAAATATGTTACAATTCTGTGGCGATTTTACAGTAACTGGAAATATTTATGTCAGCCCCACTTCTTCGTTCGGCCCAATCCCAGCCACAGCGCGTTTGGGCGGTTACGTTGTGTTATAAAACAAACAGTTAAGTTTTCATGTTTTCTCCCCCCTGAAAAAAAGACCGTGGATTTTTTTGCGGTCTTTTTTCATAGCAAACCATATTCAGGTGTGATATAATAAGATGGTACAAACAAAGGGAAAAACATGAAATCTTTTGAAAAATTGTTAAATGTGTTGGCTAAAAATTTGGGCTATACCGTCGTTTTAGTTGCTGCTATTATATTGTTTGCAATATTTTCTGATGGGTTGTTGTCTGGATTAATCACTGCAATATCTGCGTTATTAGCATACACATGCATTGTTGCATTGGCACGTGAATATCGTAAAGCACCAGCAAAAGCAACACCTAAATCAAAAGCAAAGAAAAAATAAAAAAACGCCCAATCGGGCGTTTTTTTGTTTAGCGCAATCCAAACTTGTACGCCGCACCAAGATAAAATTCTGTGGCGTCTATGTCTGTGGTCGCATATGTGCCAGACGACGTTGTGTGATCTGCATCACCGTACTTGATATACTTGAACCCTAAATTCAAATCAACACGATTGTTTAACGCAAAATTCACACCAAACATAACTGAATAAGAAAAGTCAAATGTCGTATCGGTTGCAGTTGTCCCCCATCCGCCAACATCAGACCAAATTGTAGAAAAACCTAAACCAATTCCAGCATATGGTTCAACAACATTACCATATGTACGATACAGGTACATATTTACCATATTAGCCCATATATCAAAGTTAAAATCTAAATTACGTTTTGTGTCATCAATACCCGAATACATCGTTTCAAATTCAATTCGCACAAAGTCTGTCAAACGATTACCAACATATACCCCCCAGCCAACGTTATCATCGTACAACGTCGTACCGCCACCACCACGAACATCAAACGCATACGATATACGTTCGTTTTTATGCAAACGCAATCCTATATAGTTATCGTGCGTTTCATTCGTTGTATGTGGCGTTGTGACATTTACCGTACTGGGTTCTGTATCAGGGGACGCGTATTCTGCGTAATAAAAATCATTCGCCATCGCAGGCATCGCAACAGTCATTAATGCAAGTAATGCTATTTTTTTCATATATCTCTTTCCTTTTTTATATGCTAGGATTATAATTACAAAGCAACAAAAAAGGCAAGGAGTTTTAATCGTGGCACATCCCACAACCGCAAATCGCAAACATACGCCAGAAAAACCGTCAATAAAAAGACGAATTTTTGCATTGGTTTTCAATGCGTTCTTGATTGGCGGATTAACCATTTGCGGATATGTTGCATTTATTTATATGCGTATGCCATCGTTGGATTCTATATTAAATGAAACACGCCCAGCAGCATTAACGTTCTTGGATAAAAACGGCAATGAAATCCGTTCTTCGGGTCGTATTATGGGAATGCCTGTGTCGGTTGATACCCTGCCCCCGCATGTATGGCAAGCAATCGTCGCAATTGAAGACAAACGATTTTTTGAACACGGCCCAATCGATGTGCGCGGAATTACACGTGCAGCATTTGCAAATCTGGCATCAAAACGTGTGGCGGCCGGCGGTTCAACAATAACACAACAAACTGCTAAAAATATTTTTTTAAGTCGCGAAAAGAAAATATCACGCAAAGTTCAAGAATTAATTTTATCACACTGGCTTGAAAACCGTTTTACAAAAAATCAAATTCTGGATTTATATATGAATCGCGTGTCGCTGGTTGGTGGACTGCGCGGAATTGATGCCGCCGCACAAGCGATGTTCCAAACACCTGCAAACAAACTATCAATCGCCCAGGCCGCACAGATTGCAGCAATGTTAAAAGCCCCAACAACATACAGTCCGTTGCGTAATCCAGAAAAAAATATTCAACGCGCACGTGTAATTTTACAAGAAATGGTACGCCAAGAATATATTACACTGGATCAGGCACGAATGGCTGCGCGACAATTAAAACCCGCAACTGGCGTTGCAGACACAAACCTGTATCGATACTGGACAGATTTTGTTATTGACGAAGTTAAATCAAGAATTGGAACATTTGAATCAGACCTGTACGTGCATACCACAATGGATATGAAATTACAAGAACACGTTGCCGAAACTCTATCAAAAAAAACACCCCCATACCAGGGCGCAGTTGTCGCAATGGAAACAGATGGCGCAATTCGCGCTATGTCTGGTGGCACAGATTATCAGGCCAGCCAATTTAATCGCGCAACAGCACCACGTCAACCCGGCAGCAGTTTTAAGCCAGTGGTATATCTGGTCGCATTAGAAAATGGATTAACCCCAGACAGTTATGTAAATGATTCTCCGTTTGCAATTGGGGATTACAATCCTAAAAACTATAACGAAAAGTATTATGGCGATATTACGTTGGCAACGGCCTTTGCAAAAAGCGTTAATTCTGTCCCGCTTAAACTGACTGAAATGTATGGTATTGAAAATATATTGTCTATGGCGGGGCGTTTGGGGGTTGGAACACGTCTGCGCCGCGAATATTCAACTGTATTGGGCGCATCTGAAATGACATTGTTGGATTTGACAAACATATATGCCGTAATATGGAACAATGGAAATTCTGTACGTCCGTATTCAATAAAAAAAATCACAGACGCAAAAGGTAACGTATTATATGAACGTAACCCATCAGAACCAATTAATGTTTTGCACCCAGAAACAGTTGAACATATGACAAAAATGCTGGCAGATGTAATCGCACCAGGCGGAACCGGTGGACGCGCACGAACACACGGTGTTATGGGCGGAAAAACAGGAACCAGTAATGGAAATCGCGACGCTTGGTTTGTTGGCGCAACAGATAAAATTGTCATGGGTGTATGGATGGGAAATGATGATTTCACACCAATGAACGATAAAATTACAGGTGGAACAATACCGGCGGAAATTTTCAAAGAAATTGTTCAACAGCAATAAAATCTGTTTTTATCAGGTTGCTATTTGTGATATAATAAGCGATATGAGAAAAAGAATATTTACAATTTTACCAATTATATCATGCGTAGCGATGGGTCCGGCGATGGCTAATTGGCAATACGACGGGGTTTATGTTGGCGACGGTTGGTACGAAGACGATGGTTCGCGTTTTACAATGTCTTTTCGTGCGGGTGCTGCGATGGGATTTGGCAGTATAAAAAATGATATTGGGGATTCTTATTCGCGATTTTATGTTGACGACGCGGGCAATATTATTACCGCATCTGACTGTTTTGCCAGTGGTAATTGTACCACCAGTGGTTATGAATTAGCAGGATACGGCAATGTCGGAAATTTACCTGTGACTAAAAAATTTGAATCTTTTGCATTTACCGGTGGTTTTAGCATTGGATGGACGTTACCATATAGCCCCCAATGGCGTTTTGAAGGTGGGTGGGATCACATAATGAAAAGTGATTATAATGCATCACCTCTGTTTGAAGGAACGCTGGAATTATCAGGCGGCACAATGGCGTCTGTTCAAAATGCAGCAGCGGGTTCAATGACGTCTACAATTCAATCAGATATTATCAGCGCGATGGTGTTTTATGATTTCTTTGACGGGACATACAAACCATTACGCACATTTATTCCATATGTCGGTTTTGGTATTGGATATGCAGACACAACCACAGATATGCATTTGACTGACGCGTATGGAAATTTGTCTGATGATAATTCTTTGTTACAATTTGGCACAATTTATGAAGGGGACCCATATCAACTAATAAACTTTTATCAATCAAAATACAGCAATGCAAATGTTGCAGGATTATTGGCGGCTGGTTTTTCATATGGTTTAACAGAAACAATGTTTGTTGACTTTGGCGCGCGAATGACATATATTCCAAATGTTAAGTGGGTGCTTAGCAACGAGGACAACACAAATCATCACGATTGGTTGCGCATCAATGGCTTAATGTACCTGAACATGACATTGGGATTAAGATTTGAATTTTAGAATTTTATGTTTTGCTGTTGCATGTGGTCTGGTGGCGTGTACGTCGATGAGGGTTGGTCTGTACAGTTTTACATATATCCCAATTACAACAGATAAATTTGATATCGCAACATGGCAGCATTTGACCAGTGCGTCTGAGCCTGTGCATATTTATATAGAAGGTGATGGACACGCATTCGACAGACATGGACATCCAACACAAAATCCGACACCACGCAGTATGCTGTTGCGTAATCTGGCCGCACAAGACGACGGCAAAAACATTGTATATGTGGCACGACCATGTCAGTTTATTAAATCTGAAAATTGTGATGTATCCGATTGGACAAATGGACGATTTTCAAAAGATATTTTAGATTCTATGTATACCGCGATTAAAACAGTTGCAAAAAACAGACCTGTTGTATTGATTGGTTATTCGGGGGGTGCAATGATTTCTGGACTGTTGATACAACAATATCCAGATTTGAATGTAAAAAAATGGGTAACAATTGCAGGGGTTTTGAATCACGACGATTGGACCAAATATTTCAATGATATGCCATTGGATAAATCATTAAACATGAACAAATTGCCACAGGTTTCACAAATTCACTATATCGCAGATGGCGATAAAGTTGTGCCAAACGAATTAAGTCGTAAATGGGCAAAACAATCTGATATCGTTGTCATAAAAAACGCAAAACATAATTCTATGCGCGGTCTGAAATTAAATCTGGACTAGCCAAAAAAACTGAACACCAAGACACGTTCAATTCCAGATAAATCTTTGTCAGAACGCACAAATGTCCAGCCATTAGATTCAAATATTTCACGAACACGCGCGCCCATATCAATACCAATTTCAAGATAAATTTTCCCGCCCATGTTAATCCATTTACTGGCATTTTTTGCAATCGATTTGTATGCTGCAAAACCGTCTTGGGTGGCATACAACGCCATTTTTGGGTCATGTGTTGCCCCAAAATCTACACGCGAATCACCACGCGCAATATATGGTGGATTTGAAACAATTACATCAAATTTATTCTTGAATTTTATATCATGCGCAAACGAAGCACGACGAACAGCGATACGCGCCCCAAGATTATGCTGTTTTATATTACGGCGTGCAACACGCAATGCACGACGCGACAAATCAACCGCAACACCATGCGAACCGTGGATATTTGTTACCAGACTGATTATTATGCAGCCTGTCCCCGTCCCTAAATCCAAGATATTTGGTTTGCACCCCGCCCCACAGTCCGAAAGCACTGCGGCAACCAACGTTTCAGTATCTGGGCGCGGATCAAGTGTATGCTGGTTTGTAAAAAAGCGCAAACAGTAAAACCATTTTTGACCAATAATCTTGGCCACAGGCACCCCACGACGTAATGCACGCGACATTTTCCACACAGAATATCGTGACAATTTAACTTTGCTTTCTGTGATTATTCGAGCAGCACGAATGCCACCAGAATTTGATAAAATTGTGAATGCTTGATTTATGTTCATAAAATCATTATAATCGGACTTATGAAAAAAGCAAAAGATATTCTGAACCCAGTCAACCTGACACGTATGGTGGTGGCGTTGGCGATATTATTAACTTTAATTGCGGTATTATTGGTTATTACACGCCATACCCCGACAAACAACGGCACACGTGTTCGCACCAGCGATGAATGTAAGTCTGTGGTGGTTGTGGCGTCTGGCGATACGTTGTCTAAGTTGTTGTTGGAACAAGGATTGACACATAATGATGTTGAAGTCATTGCCAACACATTAAAAAAAGATGCTGGGATTTCAACACTGCGGGCGGATAACGATAAAATTGAATTTACGCGTCCAACAAATGACAAACCTGTGTCTAAGATAGTTGTTATTCCATCACCCTGGAAACAGGTCGAATTAACGTGTGATGGCACAGGTGCATGGAATTGTAAAACCGTTGATATAGAACGTGATACACGTGCGGTATATCGCGCAGGCGAAATCCAAGACGGCGACAGTTTCTATTTAGCAGGTCAGCGCGCAGGTATACCTGCGGGAATATTGGCTGATGTTTATGATTTATTGGCGTTCGAAATGGACTTTGAACGCGATGTGCGTGCCGGACAAAAATTCTGGGTCGTGTACGAAGAAAATTTTTCAGACGGTCAAAAAATTGATAACGGACGCGTTTTGGCGGTATCGTTTGATGCACTGCGTGGGAATGTCAAAATGTATCGTTTTCGTAAAAACGATGGAACAACTGGATATTATGACGCAGACGGTAATGGCGCAATAAAGTCACTGAAAAGAACACCGATTAACAATGCTAAAATAACCAGTAATTTTTCTAAAAAACGCAAACATCCTGTTCTGGGATATACCCGCGCACACAAAGGCGTTGATTTCCGCGCATCCACAGGAACACCAATCCCAGCCGCCGGCGCAGGACGTGTTATTGCACGCGGTTATAATCGTGGACATGGGAACTATGTAAAAATACGACACAATGGGTCATATGAAACATTATATGCACATATGTCTAAGTTTGTAAAAAATGTAAAAGTTGGAACTAATGTTCGTCAGGGACAAACAATCGGATACGTCGGTTCAACCGGTTATTCCACAGGGCCACATTTACACTATGAAATTATCAAGGACGGCAAACACGTTAATCCAATGACGGTTAAATTGCCAGCGATAAGCAACTTGAACAAGGCGGACAAAAAGCAATTCACAGAATATCGCAAATTAATGGATGATGCGATTGAAGAATTAAAAAAGAATCAAAATTTATTTATCCAGTTATAACAAAAAAATCCCCATCATGGGGATTTTTATTTCACACCGTATTTGCCACGATTAATGGGACGGTATGATAAAGCCTCAGCCAGGTCGGACATTTCGATATCCAATGCACCACGCAAATCTGCAATAGTTCGCGCAAGACGCTTGATACGATTGTATCCGCGTGCCGACATACCCATTTTTTCAGCAGCAGTATTCAAAAACGTTGTCAGTTCATTATTCAACGGTGCAAACTGTTCCAATTCTGGGCCGTCCAGTGTGGCATTTACGTGTCCTTGGCGTGCAATTTGACGCGTCCGCGCTGCAACGACACGGGCACGGATTTCACGACTGGTTTCACGTGGCGTACCATCTTCTTTGTTCATTTCCCACGGATTTACAGCATCTACATCGACATGCAAATCAATTCTGTCCAACAGTGGTCCTGATATTTTATTCTGGTATGCTTCGGCACAACGGGGCGCGCGCGAACAAGACATCGCAGCATTGCCAAGATGTCCACACGGACACGGATTCATCGCCGCAATCAATTGAAATCGCGCAGGATACGTTGCGTTTCGGCGTGCGCGTGAAATTAAAATTTTGCCACTTTCCATTGGCTGGCGCAAAATTTCAAGTGTCGCACGATTAAATTCAGGTAATTCATCCAAGAATAAAACCCCATTGTGCGCCAATGATATTTCGCCTGGGCGGGCATCAGAACTGCCCCCGGCCAATGCAACAGGGCTGGACGTATGATGAACACTGCGGAATGGGCGCGATGACATCAAGGTTTTATTATCTAATTGACCCGCAATAGAATAAATAATCGATGTTTCTAAAATTTCTTCGGCGGTCATTTCGGGTAAAATCGTCGACAGACGTGACGCAAGCATCGTTTTGCCCGACCCCGGAGGACCGACCATCAGCATCGCGTGTCCACCCGCAGCGGCTATTTCCAGCGCACGTTTTGCCGCCGCTTGACCGTGGACATCGGACATATCTATGTTATGTTGTGGCGATGCGTTTGTGGTTGATATTTCATCGGGCGTTTGCAGTGGCGACGTACCATTAAAATGGTTAATCAATTCTAAAACATGAAACGGTGCCAATATGTCATCGTGTCCCGACAGGCGCGCTTCGCCCCCCTGGGAGCCAGGACAGATTAAACCCAAACCATTCTTTTTTGCCCAAACGCCAGCCGGCAATACAGCATCTGTTTTTACAATCGCACCATTCAGACCAACTTCGCCCAGAATAAGGTATTGTGAAACTTTTTCTTCGGGTAAAACACCAATGGCGCATAATATGCCGCATAAAATAGGTAAATCAAAATGCGAACCTGTTTTTTCTACATCCGCTGGCGATAAATTAACCGTCAATCGTTTCGGTGGTAACGCTAAATTCAATGCAGATAAAACATTTCTGATTCTTTCCGCGGATTCTTTGACCGCGCGATCCGCCAACCCAATAATATTGAATTCAGGTTTTGCAAAGCCAGATGCAAGTTGTACCTGGACATCGATGCGCGTCGCGTCCATTCCATTAAAAATAATTGAATTCAATGATATCATATGTGCATATTATAACTTGCGTTAATGGTTTTCAAGTTCTAAAATACCCACATCAAGAAAGGATTATTATATGCCCGCAAAAAATAAAAATGTCGCACGTGAATGGTTTAACACTATATTTTATGGGGCGTTAATAGCGATTGTTTTTCGCAGTTTGTTACTGGAACCGTTTAATATTCCATCGGGGTCTATGATTCCGACACTGCATGTGGGGGATCATATTTTCGTAACAAAGTGGACATACGGTTATTCGCGATATTCTTTTCCGTTTGGTTCGTGGAAATTATGGAATGGGCGTTTCTGGGCAACAGAACCAGAAATTGGCGATGTTATTGTATTCCGTAATCCGGTCGACGAATCCCAGGATTATGTTAAACGATTAATCGGAAAACCTGGGGATAAAATTCAGATGATTAGTGGACGTCTGCACATAAACGGCGAACAGGTTAAACGTGAAAATCCACGCCCGTATGTATGGGCAACATTGCCAACAGAACCAAAACGTGGTAAATATCAAAATGGAAAATTTGAAATTGATGGAAATAAAATATTTATAGACAATAAACCCGCTGAATTTAATTACACAATTCAATACAGCCCAATGTGCAGTAATCAATATAAACGTGTTATAAATCTGTATAATGGCCCAGACGGCAAAGATTTACCAGATTCAGAAGGAAACTGGAAACCATCTGATGTACCATGTGGAATATTTATCATGACGGAATACACAGAAACATTACCAAATGGTGTTGTACACAGCATCATTGAAACGTCTGATAATGAACATTATTCTGATAATACACCGGTGTTTACAGTGCCGGAAAATCATTTCTTTTTTATGGGGGACAACCGTGATAATAGTGGCGACAGTCGTATGCACATTGGTTTTGTTCCGCGTGATAATGTGCTGGGGCGGGTATGGTTTACATGGTATTCCCATAATTACTATGCGCCGATGCTGGCCGTGTGGTCGTGGGGCGATAAGATGCGCTGGGGTCGATTTGGAATGGGTGTGAAATAAAATGGACAAATTAAATTATACTTTCAAAAATCAATTGTTGTTGGATTTGGCATTAACACAAAGTGGTGCAGATGCAACAAACAATAACGAACGTCTGGAATTTATTGGCGACCGCGTATTGGGGTTGTCGGTGGCAGAATTACTTTATAAAATGTTCCCAGATGAAGATGAAGGACATCTGGCACGCAGACATGCTTTGCTGGTGTCAACAAAAACACTGGCCAGTGTGGCGACACGTCTGGGATTGCATAAACAGATTCGTCATGGGCATTTGACTGGCGGACGCTTGCAACATATCTTGGCAGATGCGATGGAAGCGGTTTTGGGGGCTATTTTTATCGACAGTGGTTGGCGCGCAGCACGCACATTTGTCACAGAAATATGGACTGAATTGGCACGCGAAAATGTTATCGCACCAAAAGACCCAAAGACAAAATTGCAAGAATATGTCCAGAAAAATTCTGATGGGGCATTGCCAATTTATAATTATTTAACACCACGCGGTGAATCACATTGCCCAGAATTTATTGTTCGGGTTACTGCAATGGGCAAAACAACCGAAGGACACGGGCAATCAAAAAAAGCCGCCAGCATCGCCGCTGCAGAAGAAATGCTGAAAGTCCTTGCAATTTCATAATTTGACCGATAGAATCATTGCATTAAAAACACAAAGGATAAAATATGTTTTCAATTTTACTGGTAATGTTAGTAATCGTAGCCGTATTTATGATTGGTATTATTTTGTTACAAAAATCCGAAGGGTCTGGAATGTCGGGTTCATCGGCGGCATCTATGTTTGGCGGTGCGCTGACTGGGGCGGCGGCTGGTAATTTCTTGACACGTGCAACAGCGTGGTTGGCAACATTGTTCTTTATATTGTGTGCAGCGTTGGCACTGGTTGCGTCAAAAACAGATATGTCAATTCAGCAAAGCAATCTGAGACAGGAAATCGTTAGTCAAGGTGATGCGAACCCTGCACCGGCAAATACAAATGCACCAGCAGAATCAAATTAAAAAAATTAAATAAAACACCCGCCAAACGGCGGGCTTTTTTTATCATTCGGTTGCACGTGGATGTGCGTGCGCATATATATTTGATATATCAGACATATTTACACGTGTATAAATCTGGGTCGCCGCCAATGATGAATGCCCCAATAATTCTTGCAGGCTGCGCAAATCTGCCCCGCCTGATAATAACGTTGTCGCAAATGTGTGTCGTAATGCGTGTGGGGTTACATAATCTGGCAACTGTAAATAATTGCGCAGGTTTTCAACAACTTTTTCAGCCATACGTGCCGACATCGACAATCCACGAACACTGCGAAAAAGATATTCATCAGACGCCTTAGAAAAAGGATGCGCCATCAGATATTTTTCCATCGCATTCCACACCGCAGGCAACACAGGAACTAAACGTTCTTTGTTACCTTTGCCTATGATGCGCAAAACATCAGGTTTATTAATAACATCTTGGTTGCGCAGAGAAAGCGCCTCTGATATACGTAAACCACAGCCAAACAATAATACAACCAATGCCCAATCACGGGCCGCGACCCATGGATCTTTGACATTTGTTGCACGTATCGCCCCGTGCATATCTGAAACATCAGATGCATCAATCGCACGTGATAACTTTTTGGGAACTTTTGGGGAATTTATCAATCCAATCGCATCGTTTTTTATATTATGCTTGTTCGCTAGAAATTTATAAAAACCACGCAAAGACGACATCGCACGCGCCGTTGATTTTGGTGCCATATTACGCCGTTGTCTGTCTGCCAGATACGCACGAAAACAAATCGTATCAGCGTTTGCTAAATCATTAATTTCTGAATTGGATCCGTTGAATTTATTCAAAAACCTTAGAAATTCACGCACATCCATTTCGTACGCAGAAACAGTGTGCGTGGAATACCCTTTTGTTTGTGTTAAATATGATAAAAATTCTTGGACAATATTTTCCATATTTTACCGTATTTCGAAAACAGCCGAAACCCCAACAGACACATCTGTGTCACGACCCACTATTGTGCCAGCGGCATCCATCGCAGCAGCCACTTCTAGTTTTGCACCACGCATCAAATTAGATACAGGACGCACAACATCGCCAGATTGCGTTCCATATGACACAGCCAGCATTTTTCCCGCACGTTTACCATCACCCATCGCCAATGCATCTGCACGTGCACGCGCGTTTTCAACCGCACGCGCCATGCAATCTTCGACAATTGGTTTTAATGTTTCAGGACTGGTGTACATACGCAAATCTTCGGAAAATACGTTTGTTTGTCCTGCAAACTGGGTCAAAATCTTTTCGATTGTTTCAATACTGTTGGCCGACACTTCAACCGCAATTGTGGTTTCAATTCCCAATGTTACAGATTTTTGTTCTTCACGATTCCATTCTGTTTTTTCGTACGAATTGAATTGCGTTGTCTGCATTTGAACATTTTGAGTTTTCAGATATTCTGTAATTTCTGCAATTTTAGCAGTTGCCATTTTCATTGATGTCGCCGCAGATTTATCCAATGTCGTTACACGCAGTGTAATCGCTGTTTTATCACGTGGCGCAGTCGTTAAACATTCGCCCGTTGTGGCGATTGTACGCGGTTCTTCGCGTCGTTCCAGCGCACCAAAAATCAGCGCCAATACCGCCGATGTTCCAATAACTGTACCAATCCAGGTTAATGCTTTTTTCATATTCTCTCTCCTTTTAGTTACACGTTTTATGTTTTAACCCAACATTGCTTGTTTTACACGTTTTAATGTATCAGCAGCGACAACACGCGCCATTTCTGCACCGTGTGCTAATATCGTGTCCAGTTCTGATTTGTTTGCCAGCAAACGTTCGTATTCCGCGCGCGCTTCCGCAAGCGCAGAATTGATTTTTTCAAACAATACTGTTTTTGCCGTACCATACCCCATGCCGCCCGCACGGAACATTTTAGCAAATTCAGCTATTTCAGCATCCGTCGCAAAGTGTTTGTAAAGTTGATATATGGTTGATGTATCAGGATCCTTAGGCTCTTCGGGGGTTTTAGAATCTGTGATAATACGCATAATTTTTTTCTTTAATTCTTTTTCAGGTGCAAATAGCGCGATTGTATTATCATACGATTTACTCATCTTGCGACCATCCAGCCCTGGAATCAAACCGGTGTCTGAACCAATTACTGGTTCTGGCATCTTAAACACGTCGCCATATGTGTTGTTAAAATAACCCGCAATATCACGCGCAAATTCAACATGCTGTTTTTGGTCCGCACCAACCGGTACAATATCAGAGTTATACAACAATATATCCGCCGTCATCAATATCGGATATGTATATAAACCCATGTTAACCCCAGAATCAACATCAATACCCGCAGCAATGTTTTTATCCATAGCCGCCTTGTATGAATGTGCACGATTCATCAGACCCTTGGGCGTTACATTCATCAGCAATGTATTCAACTGATATATTTCATTTATATCAGACTGGCGAAACAATATTGCATTGTTCAAATCCAGCCCCAACGCAATCATCAGTGCTGCTATTTCATATGTGTGCTGTTTTATCTGGGCTGCATCATGGATTGAATTTAATGCATGCAAATCTGCGATAAACATAAATGTTTTACATTCACGCGCACGTTCAATCAGTGGCTTTAACGCGCCAATATAGTTACCCAAATGTGGCATCCCTGTGGGTTTAATACCTGTTAATACTATTTTATCTTTGTTTGACATAATATATACCTTTTCTTGTGTTTAATTGTAATGAATTTGTTGTTGAATTAAAAGTCCAAAATGCGGACATAAAAAAATACTTAGGCGGCAATGCGCCAACACAATACGTTTGAAAAGATATTTTTAACATACAACATGATATTTTTATTGTATATGCGCATAGATATAAACGCAAGTATTTTTTTATTATTGAATATTAAGGCTTTTTTCACTAAATTTATAAAGAATGAAACATGAACTGATTGACTTTTTGAATACTGACCTGCAATTCATTAAGGGGGTTGGACCGGTCTTAGCCGCACGTTTCGATGACGTGCTGGGGGGACGACGCGTCTTGGATTTCCTGTTACATCGGCCCGCATATGTTCGCGCACGCGGTATAACTGAAAATATTATGGACGCGACCCCGGGGGATATTATTACAGTTCCACTAATGGTAAAAAGTCATAAATCAGGTGGAAATTTTCGTGGTCGTCGTCGCCCAACCCAGATTATGTGCAACGACAAAATGGGCAACACCGTTGTGATTCAGTTCTTTAATGTGAATTATCTGGATTATTGGCTGAAAAAATTACCGATTGGACAATGGCGAATGATTTCAGGAAAACTGGAACGCGGGGCGCGCCCCACAATCAGCCATCCGGACTTTATCGAAGAAATGCAAAACGCTGGAAAAATCCCATCTATCCAGGCGATATATCCCGCTGGCGAAGGGTTGACCCAGAAAGTATTTGCAAATGTTCGTGATAAGATATTTGAAATTTTGCCAGACAAACTGCGCAGTGAAACATCGGAACGCGTAATCGAATTTTTTGATGCACTGCGACATATTCATTTTCCGACCTGTGCGGATGATTTAATGCCAAATGCAACATATATGGCAAAATTGGCGTACTGTGAATTATTAGCACACCAATCCGCGATTGTAATCAGTCGTCGCAATCGCACAGAATTGAAAAACCAACGCACTGTGCGGACGCGCAAATATGATTTAATGGATAAATTTTATGCCACCCTGCCCTTTGAAATGACTGGGGCGCAACGTCGTACGTGCGATGAAATCTTTGATGATATGCAAAAAACTGTTCCGATGATGCGTCTGGTCCAAGGGGATGTAGGATCTGGCAAAACGATTGTTGCAATGGCAGCGGCAGTAAAAATGGCAGAAACAGGTGCATGTACAGCATTATTAGCACCAACCGATACATTGGCACAACAGCACTTTGCCAAACTGAAACCAATGTGCGATAAAATCGGAATTGTATGCGACATCTTAACCGGACGCGACAAAGGTGCAAGTCGCCGTGAAAAATTAATATCATTAAAGTCTGGACGGACACGTTTGGTTGTTGGAACACACGCACTGTTTTCTGATGACGTTGAATATCGTGATTTGGGATTGGTAATCATTGATGAACAGCACCGATTTGGCGTAGCACAACGCGAAGCATTACGAAACAAAGGAAATAATCCAGATATGCTTGCTTTGTCTGCGACACCAATTCCACGCACATTGTCTATGACAATATATGGGGATATGGACGTATCTATTATTAATGAAAAACCCGCAGGGCGAAAACCAATAAAAACAACCAAGTTGCCAATGATACGTATAAACGAACTGGTCGGGCGTATCCAATCGCAAATTGCAAATGGTGCCAAAGTTTTCTGGGTATGCCCATTGGTCGAAGAATCAGACACAGGCGACGTAAATATGACCCCTGTGGTTGAACGTCATAAAATGCTGTGCGAATATTTTCCAACCGCTGGTCTGGTTCACGGACAGATGGATAAAAAACAACGCGATGCGGTTATGGAAAAATTTGCAGACAATAATTCTGATATGCCGTTGTTGGTCGCAACCACAGTAATAGAAGTCGGAATTGATGTCCCGCGCGCATCGATTATAGTTATTGAAAACGCAGAACGTTTTGGTTTGGCCGCCCTGCACCAATTGCGCGGGCGTGTTGGACGCGGCAACACACAATCGTATTGCGTTTTGGTGTTTGGTAACAATTTGTCTGATGACGGGGTCAAGCGATTAGATGTGCTGTGCGAAACAGATGATGGTTTTGTAATCGCAGAACAAGATTTAATGATGCGCGGGGTTGGTGAATTAATGGGCACACGTCAAAGCGGATGGATTCAATATCATTTTGTTGACTATCGTGAACACCGCGATTTATTTAAGCTGGCGGCAAATGCGGCACGCGACAATGAAATAGACGACTGGACACAGGATTTAATGTATATTTTTAATCGTGGGGTAATTCAAGGTGCGTAAATTATTTGCATTTTTATTGTCATGCGTAATTGCGTTGCCTTCATTCGGCGCGACGTTGATTAACGATACAGAAACAGAAAAACTGTTGTCTGAACTGGTTGCGCCACTTGCAACCGCTGCAAATATTCACGGCGGACGGTTAAATGTACACATCGTAAACGACGATGATTTTAACGCATTTGTTCGGGGTGGCGAAGACGTATATGTTTATACAGGTCTGCTGAAACAAATAAAAAATCCAGATGCATTACAGGCTGTCATCGCACATGAATTAGGACACACAATCGGTGGACATGTCGCGCAATTATCAGACCGTATGGATGCAGAAATGAAACGTACGATGCTGATTCAGACACTGGGGGTTGGTTTGATGGTCGCGGGTGGCAATCCATCCTTGGGCGCGGGGGTATTAGCAGGCTCGTCTGGGATTGCACAACAATCAATGCTGGCATTTTCGCGTGACGAAGAACGCATCGCAGATAACATGGGAATAGATTTGATGATAAAGGCAAAACTAAACCCAAATGGATTTATAACTGTGTTTGAACAAATGAACGAATTGACCGGCGCAATGGAAAATAAAATCAACCCAAATCGAATTAACCACCCATTAACCCGCGAAAGATTGAAAAATGCACGTGAATACATCGCAGAACACGCACAAAAATATCGCACGCCAGACAATTCGTTACGTGATGCTGAATATGAACTGGTGCGGGCTAAACTGGTTGGGTATTTGGATGACGCCAAGAATGTTTTGCAAAAATATCCATACAGTGATAAATCAAACGCTGCAATTTACGCACGTGCAATCGCAAATATGCGCGCTGGGAATCTGGACGACGCACGCACAGGAACACAAACGTTAATATCACGTAATCCATCAAACGGGTATTTTTTTGAACTGATGGGGGATATTGAATATCAGTTTGGCCACTATGATGACAGCGTTCAAGCGTATGAAAAAGCATTAAAATTAATGGATAATGCACCACAAATTGAAACAGCGTTGGCACTGGTGTTATCTGAACGAAACAAACCTGGCGATATTCCGTATGCGATTGAATTATCAAAGCGCGCAATATTAAACACACCAACGCCGTTGGCGTACTGGGTATTAGCGCGATGCTATGGCGACAACGACCCAGGACGACACGCATGGGCAATGGCAGAATACAACGCATTGCGTGGTGATACAAACAAAGCCACAGAATATGCAAAGCGCGCACAAAAACTTCTTAAGAAATCAGACCCAGAATACATCAAAGCGACCGATTTGATACAAAAATAAACACAGTTTAATATAATCAATATATGCATGAATTATACAAATTCCATTCTTTTTGCCTGCGGTTAATTAAACCGTTTGAAACTTTTCCCTGGGTGCGATTCCACGCTTTCCATGCAGAACCCAAATCCGAATAGATAGAACTGTGAAAATTTGGATTGTTTATATATTTTACAACTGTTGAATTCTTGAAACCAGTTGTGCCAATGTTATATGCCAAAGACACCAATGCATCATATTGGTTTTGTGTTAAATTGGATGTGATATTATTTTGTACATCGCGTTCTGATGTGGCTATATCAGAACGCAATAATGCAATCGCCTGCCGTTCTGTGATTCCGTTTGTAAAATCTTCACCCGGCTTTACCAAATGTCCGTAACCGATGGTCGCACCGGCTGGCAATGGCGCCCCTGAAGCCACAGGTTTGCCCGTAGCATCATCGTATATAACATGTTTTCCATTAACTTTAACCGAACTTTCCAGTCGTTTTAACCATTCTATACCTTTATCACTCATTTTCATAATCAAATATCCTTAAATAAAAAAGCCCATGCGTGCGGGCAATAAAAAAAGACGACCAAATGCCGTCCGATGAATGTACTTATTATACCACAAAATGCAAATTTTTTCAACAAAAAACGCCCCAGTCGGAGCGTTTTATAATGGGACCCCGAATTTGACAGCGTTCTACCTGAAAACGTGCAACAAGTGCTTAATTTCGGCCCATTGTTGAACGAGATATTAGCAGAAATTGAAAAAGCACGTTAGTACTTTACTTCATTTAATATTTTCCAAAATTCTGGGACGTTCTTTGGCGCCATACCGTTTAACAACTGAACTGATGCGATTGAGCCAAATGGTGCATAAAAACCATCATCAAAATCATAGTATTTGCGGATACAGTTGTTTATTGCAACATCTATATCCGCCATTGACATGTGTATCATCAAATCCCATACCTGTTCCAGTATCTCGTCATACTTGTAATCACTAAATCTGTAATTATCCCAGAAATAATACAATATTTGTTTTGCCTGTGCACGACTCAAATCTTTGATATGTTCTGGGAAATTAAAACGTGGATGCGCCGCCCGATACATATCCAGTTTTTCCTGATTCACAGCATATGCATTTATAAGTGCAGGGTTAGT
Source organism: Candidatus Enterousia sp. (assembly GCA_045645065.1). GTDB lineage: Bacteria > Pseudomonadota > Alphaproteobacteria > Rs-D84 > Rs-D84 > Enterousia. The sequence continues at coordinate 18,990 of JAZRIB010000005.1, read as the reverse complement.
TCTTTTATTAGCTGTTTCATATTCAATGATTTTATCAATCCAAGTGTAGATTGGATGCCCCCATGAAGCCACAGGAATCAATAAAGTCAATAAAATCATCATCTTTTTCATACCGGCATTATGACAAATCAGATAATAGAAAATCAATATCTATTTGTACGATTTGTCCAACCATCACCATATTTTTCCCAATCGGACAAGCCACGAAGATATTTGATTCTATTTTCTTTTAGGATATTCATAAAATCATTTACTTTATATACAGGTATGTCATTCAGTGCATTTATCGTATTTTTGCCCATTTTTCCGTCCACTACCAAATTTTCACTCATTGAATCATTCAGTGTTTTTTGAACCATCTTGATAACATTTCTAAAATTACTCATAACCCCCATGTCAAATATAGAATTGGATATTCTTGGGATTTTTATTTCGCCTATTTTACGTTCGTCATAATAATCTTCTTTATATATTTGTTTTGCGTGTCCGCGTTCTATATCTGCGACTTTTTTCGGAAAATTAAAATTTGGATGGTCTGCATTGTATTTGTCCAGTGTCGGTTGGGTTATTCCAAAATTAGTTGGTTGGTCTATCAAATCAGGATTGTCAACATATCCCGCTTCTTCGTCCAATGTCTTTTCCAAAGAATACTCTTTTATCTGATTTTTTACTAGCTCATCACTATCATCTAATTCTATTTCTTCTATCCAACAACGACAATTTTTATGGTGTGGATTTTTTGGGATTTCTTCCAAATGTTCATATACTTTGTCAGAAAAGCTGCGACATATATCACATGTTTTGTCATCAATTACTGTATGCCACCGCCATGCGGTTCTGACTGCAATATTACGCCCCGTTGCATCTGTACGACTGTTACCATATTTATTTTCAAAATAATCTTGTACCTGTTTGGCGACAGCAGCGTGGTTGGGATTGTTGCTGTTTAAATATGCGTCGCTGCGCATAAGGGTTAGTATATTGTTTGATAATTTGTTCATTTTTAATCCTTTTAGTAAAAAAAAGCCCCGCATATGCGGGCAATAAAAAAAGACGACCAAATGCCGTCCGCCGAATGCATGAATCATAGCATAAAATACGATTTTTTTCAATAAAAAACCCCTGTCTGGGGTGCTTTTTTATAATGGGGCGGATAACCGGACTGTATAATTCCCATACAAAATCAAGCTAATCACAATGTTCTTGGTGATTTTGTTGGGCCCCTTTCACTGCACTGCGTTCCGTTCCGAACCTGCGGTTCTCGTCTGAACCGCCCAAAATTAAAAATCCCACAAATGCGGGATTTATTAATGGGGCGGATAACCGGACTCGAACCGGCGACATTTGGTACCACAAACCAACGCTCTAACCAACTGAGCTATATCCGCCATACTCTGGGTCTTTGTGACCTGGTCTTTTTGTTGGTCCTACTTCGTTAAAACTTCGTAGGACACTCAAATTTTCAACGCACGCTGCGCTTGCTTGAAAATTTGGTGGTGGAGCTGATCGGACTCGAACCGACGAGATGCGTGTTGCATGTCATCAAGTGTCCCAACCAGACCCTTTGCAACTTTGGTGGAGCTGATCGGACTCGAACCGACGACCCCTTGCATGCCATGCAAGTGCTCTACCAACTGAGCTACAACCCCATGCAGGGCATTATTTTATAATGATTATTTTCAAAAGTCAATCAGTTTAATGTATATCATTTAAAAAAATCCCCAGTAAATGGGGATTCATATTGTCTGCCAGATACTATTTCTTGGACTTGATACAGATTGTATCCGATGTGCATCGTCAATCGTATATTTTGTTTTTACCAGATGTCTTGGATTTAGTTATCAGGGCATTATATTGGTGTTGTTAATCTTTATTTTTGATGTTCTCTGTTTTTTCCTTGTAATTTTTGTCGAATTTTATTCAACATATTACTGTCACGCAAACCATTCAATTCTGCTTCTAATATTGCATTTGTTTTTTCAAGTTCTGTATTTTTTTCAGTTATTTGATTAATCTTTTTTTGTAATTCAGCGTTTTCGGTGCTGATTTGTTTTGTTTCAGCAACAATTTCGTTGTTAATTTTTTCCAAATGTGTGGTTTTTTCTTTGTACATATCTGCGATTTTACGCGCATTTTCTGCTTCGATTTTCAGATTATTTATTTCTGTATTTTTATCTTCGATTGTACGCAACAAAGATTGTTCTTTTAATCTTTCATACTTCAATTTTTGTTTTAAAGTATCGATTTGCCCAAAAGATGTTGCAGGTAATTTTTTTACAAAATCAACATCTGTGTTTGCAATGTTTGCCAATGAATATTTGCTGCGAACATCATTCAGCCAAATTTTTTGTGCAGCATATTTTTCTTCGAATCCGAAATAGTCTGCGATATTATCAATTGCAAGTTGCATATTTGTAACAATATCTTTTATCGCATTGGTTGTATCTGCGTTACGTGAATGTGTTGATTTTATTTTTACTATCTGGTCACATGCAACCTTTTCCATTTGTTCGAATATACGCAACATAGAATCTGTATCTTGGTACGTCAACAGCAACGTGTACCAATCGTGCAAAGTCGCATATTTTTTGCATTCAACGATTGCAACACGATATTGGCGATCTGTTTCCTTGGACTGGATATTACGAACCGCAAAATGTTTGAATGTTTGATATCTGATTTGTTCATCTTGAATAATTGTCTTAACGCGATTGATAAATGTTTTTGCGGCCACAGACTGAAACATTTCTGGGTTATTCTTGGCGCACAACAAAAACAAAGTGTTTTCTTTCAGATTTTGGTCTGTGACGCCGTTTGATGGCGTTATCATATGTTGAATTGTTTTTAATAACGCAAGTTTCTGGTTGGCACATACAAACTGCTCAGATGTTTTATCCCCAGAATATTCGGAAATCAGTGACGTGGTCTGGTTTACCTGTGTGTCCAGATATTCGATTGCTTTGTCATCTGGGGTGTTAAGGCATTTTTCCAACGCAATCCCAAAATCTTTATCCATATCAGATGTGAATAATATCGACGCTATTTCGTTTATGTTCATTGGGACTTTTATTTGTAATACTTTTTTCATTGCGTTATCCTGTGGTAGATTAAGATGAGTGTTGAGTCTAGCATAAAAACCTTTTTTGTCAATTGGTTTATTGGTTGTGTATATATTTCCACTTGCCAAGTATGAAATCAATTTGCTAATCTTTTCTTTATATTAAGGAGTTATATATGGATTATCCAATTTTAAAGTCAGAAGTTGAACAAAAAACAGCACAAACAATCGAAGTTTTACGTAATGAATATGCGGGCCTGCGCACTGGACGTGCGTCGGTTCATTTATTGGACGCAATCCGCGTGCCAGTTTATGGTTCTGAAATGCCAATCAACCAGGTTGCAACAGTTTCAACCCCAGACAACCAGACATTGTCTGTGACCGTTTGGGATATTACAAACGCGCCGGCGGTTGAAAAGGCTATTCGTGATTCTGGATTGGGCCTGAACCCAATGACAGCCGGCGGTGTAATTCGTTTGAATATGCCACCATTGACCGAAGAACGTCGTCGTGAATTGGTAAAAGTTGCCGGTAAATACGCCGAAGAAGCAAAAATTTCTATGCGCAACATTCGCCAGGATGCAATGAGTAAAATCAAACGCGCCGTCACAGACAAAGAAATTTCCGAAGACGACCAACGTAAATTCGAAGATGATATTCAAAAAGTCTTTGATAAACGTGGAACCGAAGTTGACGCAATCGCCAAAGAAAAAGAAGCGGACATTATGTCTGTCTAATCAATTGCATCAATACAAAACCAGGAAAATAAAATGTTCAAATTATTCAAATCAAAACGCGCGCCTGCACAACTGGATAAAATACCACAACACATCGCATTTATTTGCGATGGCAATCGACGCTGGGCGGAAAACCGTGGATTACCGCCACTGATGGGACACCAGGCCGGTATTGCAAACTTTGAAAACTTGGTCGATTGGTTTTTGCGTCGCGGGGTTTCAACCGTTACATTCTGGGTGTTTTCAACAGAAAACTGGAATCGTTCCAAAGAAGAAGTCGATTTCTTGATGGATTTGTTCTATACGGAATTAAAGAAAAATATGAAAAATGCGATTGAAAAAAATCTGCGTTACCGTGTAATTGGTTCGCGCGACAGATTGCCTGAAAAATTGGCAAAGTTGTGTGATGAATTAGAAGAAAAATCAGCCGAACATACTGGCGGTACAGTTGTGTTTGCGTTGAACTATGGCGGCAAAGACGAAATCGTTGATGCGGTAAATGCGGCAATTGAAAACGGCGAACCTGTAACAAAAGATACGTTTGAAACGTTTATGGATACAGGCGACTTGTTACCTGTAGATTTGATGGTTCGAACCAGTAATGAATATCGTATTTCCAATTTTATGTTATGGAAATTGGCATATGCAGAATTGTTGTTTGTGCCGGAACATTGGCCTGATTTTGTAAAGAATGAAAAATTGTGGCAATACACATTGGACAAATTTGCAAAACGCAATCGTCGCTTTGGCGGTGGAAAAAAAGCAAATTATTCCGGAAAAAAATAAAAGGTGTGACGATGTCTAAAAATACAACATTGCGAATTTTAGCCGGTGCAATTATGGCATTGGTTGCAGGTATTGCCGCGGTTGTGGAATACTTTGGTTTTCCTGCTGTGCGCGTACTGGGGATAATTGTCGTATTAATGATGATTGTCGAAATGATATTGTGCATGAAAGCAACGAAACAAAGTTGCCTAAAAAAAGATGGTCTGGTGTTTTGTCTGTTTCTGGGCTGGTTGTTCGTAGTGTTGGGTGCGATTAATGCGGTTGGCACACGTCCCCAGGTTATTCTGCAATTATTGCTGATTATTTGTTCGGCGGATATTGGTGCGTGGCTGTTTGGTCGTATGATTGGGGGCGACAAAATGTGGGAACGCATTTCTGCGAATAAAACATGGGCCGGACAAATCGCAGGTATTATATGTGGAACATTGGTATATGTTGCATATGGTATGTTACGCGGAATACCGTTCGCTGGTGCGGTTGGTATGATTTGGGTCGGAATCAGTATCGCGTTATTGTCCCAGTATGGTGATTTAACCGCCAGTTGGATTAAACGTAAAATGGGTATCAAAGATTTTGGTAATATCTTGCCGGGACATGGTGGGATGTTGGATCGATTTGACGGCTGGATTTACGCGTTGCCATTGGTTTGGTTGACGATGTTGTAATGTAAATGTATATGAAAGGTAAAGGAATACAGGTATGCAGACTATATTAACCATTATCGCATTATTGGTTGTATTGGGCGTTGTGGTTTTTGTCCACGAATTGGGGCATTTCTTGGCCGCACGTTGGGCGGGTGTTCGCGTTGATACTTTTTCAATCGGTTTTGGGCCTGCGCTGATTAAGTGGACCGACAAACGCGGCACCGTGTGGAAGGTTGCGTGTCTGCCGTTGGGTGGATATGTTTCCATCTATGGCCAAGAAGATATGTTCAATCGCAAAAAGTATGCCGAACTAGACGCCGATAAAAAGAAAGGGCATTATCTGTCTGCGCCTGCGTGGAAACAGTTTATAATTATCGCCGCCGGTGTTACGATGAATTTTATCTTGGCTTGGGTAATTTATACATCCCTGTTTATGTTCCAGCCACGACTGGTTGGAAATTCCCAGTTGCCTGTGGTTGGCCAGGTTATCCAAGAATCTGTTGCATTTAACGCAGGCGTAAAGCCTGGTGACACAATTGTTAAAATTGATGATGAAAACATCAACAATTGGGGCGATTTAATCTTGGCCAAAGAATTGGCATCATCACATGATGCAAATGTTATAATTGCTCGCGGTGATAATTTAGTGACGGTGACATTACAGCCTGCTGAACGCTGGGGGATGGTTGCCGATGGCAGTAAAAAGGCCAATCCTGCCCGCCAGAATCTTTTCCGTGCAATGTATTCTGGGGCGCGTAAAACATACTATGAATCTAAAACTTTATTAGTTGTTTTGAAACAGATTGTAACTGGCGAACGTTCGTCAAAACAATTGGGGTCATTCATCACAATTGCCCAGTATTCGGGTGCTGCAATGTTGGCGGGATTCTTTACTTTCTTGTCATTGATTGCGTTGCTGTCGGTAAATTTGGCGATAATTAATTTGTTGCCGGTACCGGTGCTGGACGGTGGATATTTGCTGATTTTGATTATAGAAGGTATCACACGTCGCAAATTACAGGGACGCGGCATGGAAATTGCAATTATGTGTGGATGGCTGTTGATATTGGGGCTGTTTATGCTGACAATGTGGAATGATTTGGCACGTGTATTTGGGTGGTATTAATGAAATATAGAAATGGTATTTTAATTGCATCGTTGTTATCAATGGTTGTGCCGGCGTATGGTGCGACTGTATCACGTATTGATGTAACTGGAAATATGCGTATGGATGCAGAATCTGTGCGCATTTTGGCGGATGTAAATGTTGGCGATAATGTTGGTACCCAGCGTGCAAATGAAATTGCAAAAAAATTACAGTCTTCGGGATATTTTTCAAAAATTAACGTTCGTATGTCGGGGAATGTCTTGAAAATAGATATCAGTGAAGCGCCACTGGTTAATATGGTTACGATTGAAGGCAACGATGAAATATCGACCGATGACTTAAAGAAAGAAATTAAAACCAAGGAACGTACATCATACGACGAATCCACCATTGGTTCGGATGTTCAGCGTATGTTGACCGTGTACCAGCGCAAGGGATTCTTTGGTACAAAAATCGAACCACAAAAAATCGAATTGGACGACAATCGTGTAAACGTGGTCTATGAAGTAACCGAAGGGCATCCAACCTGGATTACAGATATTAAGTTTGACGGCAATAAAAAATTTAGCGACCGCACATTGCGTGGGGAAATTTTATCACGAGAACACGCGTGGTGGCGTTTTATGACACAGTTTGACACATTTGACGAAGACCGTATTCAATATGATGCCCAAATGCTGCGCCAGTTTTATTTGCGTAATGGATATATCGATTTTGCAGTAACGGATACGAACGGCATATTTACACCCGATCGTGAATATTATTCGGTTACATTTACTGTGAATGAAGGGCCGCAATATAAATATGGAAAAATCAGTATTGATAATCCATTTGATGATGTTTCGGACGATGTATTAACCGATGTGCTGGTTGTGAAATCGGGCGATATTTACAACGTTGACGAAGTTGAAGAAACAATTGCAAAATTACGCAGTCGTGTTGCGGACTATGGTTATGCATTTATTAACGTTGAACCAATCCCGACCAAGAATACGGACGATAAAACAGTTGATTTGAATTTCAAGATTCAAAAAACAAATCGCGTATATATCAATACGATTAATATATTGGGCAACGTTCGCACATTTGATTCTGTGATTGAACAGTTGATGCCAATGCGTGAGGGCGACCCATTTTCATTACAGACAATCGAAGAAGCGCGTCAAAAATTAATGCGTACCCGCTATTTCAAAGATGTTCAGATGGTCCCCACACGTGTTGCGGGTGAAAATATGATGAATCTGGACGTGCGTGTCGAAGAACAGCCAACCGGTGAATTATCGGGGGGATTTGGGTGGTCTAATATTAACGGTTTTATGGTTGATGCGGGGATTACTGAAAATAACTTTATGGGACGTGGTCAAATTGTACAACTGCGCGCATCGATTGCAGAGTATCAGAAGCAGGCGTTATTCAGTTTTACCGAACCATACTTGTTTGGGCGTCAATTATCGGGTGGATTTGATGTGTCATATACAATGTATGATTATTCTAATTTGGGTGGGTTTGGTTATGACCGTGATTCATTGACTGTGGCGGGACGTTTGGGATGGCGTTTAACCGACCATTGGACACAAAGTTTGCGTTTGTCTGCGTCATTTGACCAAAATTATGATATCCAGGCCGAAGATGGCTGGCAAGATGCGAAACTTTATACATTGGGAACAAATTTGCGTTATCACAACCTGGATACTAATTTCCAGCAGAACACACATACTGGCGTGGTGGCGAATTTGGGGTTGGCGTATACCGGTTTTGGTGGAACGGAAAGTTTTATGCGATACAGCGGGGACATTATCGGTATGTTCAAATTCTGGGATGACCGTTGGCAAATTCGTTCGTCTTTGAATTTTGGATATATCCAGCCATTAGATGGCGATTATATATCACGTGTTTATCGCTATTTCTTGGGCGGTGAATCGTTGCGCGGATTTGATGTTGCGGGTGTTGGTTCACGTAACTGGTGGTACACAACATATGCGCTGGGGGGATTGTGGAAAATTAACGGTTCAACCCAGTTGAATTTCCCGATATTTATCCCAGACGAATACCAGGTTAAGGGTTTTGTATTTGCAGACTATGGTATTTTGGGCAAGCCACCAAAGCAGGAATACACGTTTATGGGACACGATAACTATATCGATGATATGGTGCGTACATCTGTTGGTGTGGGGATTTATTGGAATACCCCAATGGGGCCAATGAATTTCAGTTGGGGTTGGCCATTAAAGATGACGGAATATGACCGTGAACAAAGATTCTTGCTGTCGTTCGAGACCCAGTTTTAGTCTTGACGATATGTGTGGATTTTTCTTATAATCCGTAAAAAGGGAAGGAGTAACCATGAAAAAAGTATTGCTTGGATTATTTGTAGCATTGGCATTGGCTGGCTGTGGCCAGGTTTATGACCGTGAACCGGTTGGCGTTGGATATGATAACAATGAACTGAAACTTAGTCCATGCGCCTGTATTATGGTTTATCAGGCTTAAATAAATATTCCACCGGACAACATACGGGGGGATGATGCTGAAATATCCGGACAATTTTAACACACCAACTTTTCCCGCAGGACCGCGGATTGCCCTGTCGCGCGTAATGGCGATTGGGATAATGGTTGTGTTTGCGCTAATTATTGCGGTTGGCGGTATGATTTTGTGGGCATCACGTTCCCAACAAATTCATCCTTTTTTAGTGTCGATTGATGAAGTCACAGGTGCGTGGTCTGTGGTTGGTCACAATCACGGGGAACGCACAATATCAACCAATCGCGCAATGCAGGAATCGGTTATTGCAGAATTTACAAAAAACTGGTTTTCTGTATCTTTGAATCAGTCTGAAAACGACGATATGTGGTATGGTTTTGCAGAAAAGGCTGAATGTAATGCCGATAATCGTCCAACAAATGCGCAAATTTTCTGTGCCAGTGGCGAAGAATTGTATAACTATTTCATATACACAATTGTCCCAGAATACCAGGAACGAATTGCCGCGGGAGAAACATGGTCTGTGGACGTTGATAACATATATTTGAATGAAACGGCGGATGTAACGGACAATGGTGGCACGTGGCGCATATTAACCCAGGTTGATTCCAGCAAATCTGGGCCAATGTCTGTTATGGCATATATCACATTGGGGCGCGATATGGAAAAATACCCACAAACACTGGGATTTTATGTTGTGGATTTTAACGCATACAGGATGTATAACGAATGAAAAAACTGATTATGTTTTTTATAGGATTGATTCTGATGTGCCTGACGTGCGCTATGGTTGTTGTGGGGGCTGCGATTTATGATACAGCATCCATGCAGACTGTGGACACATTTTTTTTCCAGCCGGCAAATTTATCGTCCAGACGTCTGGAAAGACCAAAATCTGTTGATGAATTAAGTGCAAATGAAATTCGTGAAATGCTGGTTGATAAATTTATAACGGAATACTTTTATGTTATCCCAGATATGAAAAATGTATCGGCACGTATTGATGGTTCTGTTGGATTGCGACGTATGGTATCCAAAGATTTGTTCAATACATGGGTATCATCAATGGGTACAGAAATTTCACAAATGGCAGAAAGTCATATGATGCGTATGGCGCGTATGGTTGAAATGGAATTGCCCGCAGACAGTGATAATTGGTGGACTGTAACATATGAATTGATAACATGGCCAACACCAAATGATTTTACGCACGTGCCAGAAATTACGTATGGTACGATGTATATTAAATTGGAATTTGAACCGGGTATTCGACCAATGATGTACGGCGAAAAATTTAATCTGGAAAAATTCTTGGAACGCGGTGGCGATCCGTCACTGATTTTTAAGTTCCGTGTCGATAACATAGAGTAAGGAACACAGGACAATATGAAAAAATATTTTAGCATATTTTTATTAGTAACAGGTTGTATTGTACCGGTTTATGCAGACGATTTTGATTTTAGTGAATTCGCCATAACCGATGGCACAGACGCTGATTTTATGCTGGATGAAATATCGATTAATTCAGACGCATCCGGTGCCGGTGTCGGTGGATTTGACATTGCAGGCGTGATGTTGGGAATGGGGTTTGAAGATGTGGAAATGCTGTTCTATGAAACCAAGGGGTTGTACGCCCCGCGTAAGAAAGACAGCATTGTTTATTCTATTCACAAGGATTGGAAATATAATCTGGACTATGAATGTCGCCAAGACGGAATAATAATCCCAGAAAAATTGGAACACTGTATTCGTACACTGGCAAAAAACAGGGGATTGTTGTACGCGTCTGAAATGCACTTGGTACGTGAAAATACGGGTGAAACACTGGATGTCTATTTTACCAGTAATGCAACCGATAACGTTGTGTGGCGTGTTGTATATAACAATGACGTTAATGAATTAGAAGGCGAAAGTGAAAAATTTGAAAATCAACGCGAAAAAAAGATTCTGGCATTTTGGCAAAGTGTTTTGGATAAATATGGCGCACCTAATTCAGGAACTGATAAATGGGCGTCGTCTGACAATGCATATGATCCTGTTATGACGGCATACTATGGTGCATTGGATTTGGTTGACAACGGTCGTCGTGCGACGGATGAGTCTGCAAATATTCAGCGTGCCCGTGAAAACTTTAAGACAAAATCATATGCGTTCTAGGAAAACCAGTTATCAGGTCGGATTACGTGCAGAATTTATTGCACGAATGTATTTGCGTATGCGCGGTTTTCGTATTTTACATAATAGATATATCACAGGTCGCAACACCAATCGTGCAGAAATAGATATTATTGCCAAGCGCGGAAATTTGCTTGTTTTTATAGAGGTTAAATCACGCCCTGATGTGAACACCGCATGCGAAGCGATTACGGCACCTCAGGCACGTCGATTGCGTGCGGCGGCTGAAACATACATTATGTCACGTGGTTGGATGGGTAATGCGCGTTTTGATATAATCGCAGTATGTGGATGGCGTGTTACATGGATAAAAAATGCAATATAAAATTTGCAAATTTTATCATCCTGGATTATAATAGGTATGTTTTCACAAAAACACAAAAAGGAGATAATATGAAAAAAGCATTATTAGCATTGTTTGCTGTTATGACATTGGCTGCCTGCACAGGTTCTTATAAATCAGGTAACTGTGAATATGATTTCTTGTTACACAAAGATATTTCAATTTCTAAAATCATTGGCAATATGACCGGTGGTTGTTAATAAAAACCCGCCAACCGGCGGGTGTTTTTATTTTTGCTTGTGTTCAAAGTTTTGAATACATTGCTGGATTTTGATTGTATTATCCGTTGGGATAACCTTGCCCTTGGAACGCGCGTTCGCTAAATCCAGTATTTTGAAAAACTTTCTTGATAACGCACGGGTTATTAAAAACATTGGATTATAACGCGACACCACAAATGCCCGACCAACATTATAATCTGTATATGCAGTAAATAATTCAAAATTATTATTATGCACAATAATATAACCTTTGTGTCCTTGCCAGCGCACAGGCGCACCATGTGGCGCAACAACCCACAATGTTAATGTGCCATTTGTCGGGTGTTTGTATTCAATTTTATAACTGTCTTCGCGAATCTTGATACTGGTGTCTTCTACTGCGCAGTGATGGTCAGTAAGCACCGCAGTACAAATATCGTACGCTTGGGATATCTTTATGTTCATAGTTTACTTGTTCTCTTAAAATATATTACGAAATCTTGTCAACACGACGAACGCGGCGTTCAACGTTGTCAAACGGACTTTCCAAGAAAGCCTGGGCGCACAGAAACGCCATTTCTATATCAATGTCATCAGCCGCCAACGCCAACACATTTATATCGTCGTGAAAACGATCATCACGCGCCTGGTCTGGGCGGTCACAGCGCGATGCGCGAATATGACGATAGCGGTTAGCAGCAATCATTATACCAGCACCTGTGCCACAAATAATAATACCACGTGATTTTTCATCATCCATCATTGCATCCGCCAATGTTGCAGCAACGTCTGGGTAATCAGCAGAAACGTTCGGATCATCAACCCCCAGATTTACAACGTTATATCCAGCCGCCGCCAACATTTCAATCAAATACAATTTCAAACCAACGCCACGATGATCAGCAGCAATATATACTTTCGATACATTTTTGTTCATTTTGCCTTGTCCTTTCTTTTCGATAGTTTGCATTCCAAACCTGTGTTGCCTGTGATATTCAGCGTGTGATAAGACAATACACCTGTCATTTGTGCAGCACTAAAAATATTCGCTGTGTTAACAGTTGCTGGCCCATCCAATGTTCCGTGCAAAAACAGATGTGATGCGGTTACTTTGCCTTGGACACTGCCACCACGACCAATAACAACAACGTCGGCCGTGATATCGCCAATGATTTCACCATGAATTTGCACACTGTGGTCTGTTTTAATATCACCCGTCAATTTACATCCCGCACCAATAATGGTCGGAGATTGTTTTTCTTTTGCGTTTGTAAATGCCAACATTTTTTATTCCTTTACAAATTTAGTTGGGTCAAACGGTGCGCCTTTGTACCGAATTTCATAGTGCAAGTGTGGCCCAGTCGAACGACCAGATGAACCACCCAAACCAATAACCGTGCCAGGACGCACCCAATCACCACGTGATACCATTATCTGGGACATATGGGCGTACAATGTAGTAAAGCCCAATCCATGGTCGATTTCAACCGTTGTGCCATACCCTATTCTGTCGCCTGCAGAAACAACTCGCCCTGGGGCGACGGCAAATAATTCTGTGCCTATTTTGCCAGCAAAGTCAATTCCTTTGTGTCGTTTGGTTTCGCCAGTAAATGGATCCGCACGTTTGCCATAGTTTGATGTGATGCGAACCTTTTCAACAGGGGCGCCGATTGGCAACATTTCATTTAAGCGATGCAAACCGTGCCACAATTCTAATCCATCAGCCAGTTTTTTATATTTTTCATCTATATCCTTATCTATGTCCAGCGGACTGAATGCAGAACCAACCAGTGGACTGGAAAACTTGTTTGCACGGGTTACAAGGGCGCGTTCACTTAACCCCAATGCATTAACTGTGGATTTAATCTTTTTTATACCAGAACGTAATTCTTCGGTATTTTGGTTTGTCATTGATGTAACTAAGTCGACAATCTGGCTGTCGGCAGATGCAATTTCAGCCATCGATTCCATAATTTGGATGTTGCGCTTTTTTAGGTCTTCGTTTTCAGCACGCGTCAATTCGTATTCCAATGACAATTCAGACATTTTTGTGTATTCAGGCGCAAAATCTTCGTTCTTGAACATTTCAGAAATACGAGTGCGCAAGAAATCCAATTCACCCCAGGTTTTAATACGACTGTTCATTAATTTTTCTTTGTCTGGGTGCTTCAAATCTGGGTCATTAAGGATTTTATCATCAATAACATTCAAATTACGCGCCAATTCTGTATATTTCGTCAAATATGTTTGCAAATCAGTCATATGACGATCATGGGTGGCACGAATTTCTTCTAGCTGTTGGGTGCGTTTCTGTAATAATGGACGATGATATACAAATACGTATGTTGACCATGATGCCCAAATAATTAAGCCTAATTTGCCACAAAAACGCGTAAAGCGCCAAAAACTGCTTTGCGAAAAAGTATAGACGTTACCACGTGGCGTATCCATTACCGTGAATTCACGCGGCGGAAAAAAACGCACAATTCCGCGCCATATCGCACGAAATGGCGATGTTATAAACGCCCATAATGATGTAAAATATCGTGTTATAAAGTTTATCATATCTTGGATACTTTACCCAATGATTTTGCGATAGTCAAGCCATCGCGCAATACTGGTTCCCAATTCATAGCCAAACCACGATGCAATATCACCCCACTATGTGAGCCAACACGACCACGTATCAATACACGTTCTGCGGTGTCACGCGCCCCAAATAACGGAAATATATTTATGTCCCCACACGTCGGAACCATTGATGATACGACAATGTCCAATGTCGTTGCGTCTGTGATAATACAAAAATATCCATTTGGCTTGGTACGGGCAACACATTTTTTTACCCAGCCACCCAAATCTGCATTGTGATGCGCGTTATGCTTAGCCGGTGTGCCACGAAAATATGGCGGATTGGTAACAACAACATCAAATGTACGGTCTGGACGCCATGTGGTAATGTCAGCATTGATTAATTCAATATCACGATTGTTTAATTCTGAGTTTTGTTTCGCAAATTCTAGCATTTCTGGGGAAACGTCAATGCCAGTAATACTTAAATCTGGATTATGTGCCAGCATACAAAGTGACACGCCACCCGTACCAATACCAACGTCCAGTACAGTTTTACATGCCGTTGGCGCATATGCTGCCAACCATACAGCATCTGATGTCGGATTATAAAAACCACGGTGCATACGCACACGTCCACCCATTAAGGTAAAAATTTCTTGTTTTTCAGACATACCTATATCATAATTCATCAAAATAAAAAGGCAAGTTTATGTTTAATGATATTGTTATTGTACAAAGTGCAATCAGCGCATTTAATAATGCAGCGTTAATGGCACCTGCATTTTTATGGTGGGCGATTTTATCACTGCCATTGATGTGGATTGTATGGACATGCGCACCAATAATTCAAAATAAATTATCATGGAATCTGAATAACATTGATGCACGTGGCGGTGTGGCGATGGCCATGATGACGTTTGTGTGGATTGTGTTGTTTGGTGGAAACTATGCAGTTTTACGTGACGGGGTGTCTGTGTTGCCATTTGTGGTCGCTGTTATCGTATTTTTGACTTCGTTGTTTATATCATCACATATGCGTGAAATGCCCCGTTTGAATATAAATGCACGTGCGCGTTTTGCAATAATTGCGATGGTTTTGTTTGCGTTGGCATTGTCTGATATGCACGCATGGTGGGGACCGTTGTTACAAATCGCGGCGTTCTTGGTTGGCTGGCTAACAGGACGTATCGCAACAAGTACAATGCGACCCGTGGCGGGAATGATACTGGTTATGCTGGTGGTTACGGTGGCAATGTTAATGCAACCAGAATTTTTCAGATTTGGTCAATTGGGAAATTTAACGCCAATGCATCTGATTTTCGTGTTGATGATTGGGGTGTGCGCAATGGCAGTCATTGCACTGAACAATACTAAACCATGCGGGAAAATACGCCACAGTATATTTATAAAATTAAAATGGATGTTACGTGTGGTGACTTTGCTGATGATGGCGTTGTTTATGCTGACAGAATCTGTGCCATTGTTCATTGGAATGTGTGCGGCCGTGTTATTGATGTTTATGCTGTCGGTATGGCACGCAAAATCTTTGCCACAAAAAATGATGGAACGTATATTGGCAATAACAATTATCTTGTTTGGTACAATCACAACTATGCCAGCCATTGCTGCAATCGGGGTTGTTTATATGGCGATGTTACCACGCACAAGATTTTGGCCTGAAATCCGCACATTGTTATAATTTGTTATATTTATTTAATACCATTTTACGCATAATTCAGATAAGATTTGTGCGAAAATAGTTAAATAAACAAAAGAAGTTTTATTATGGCAATACATCCAACCGCGATTATCCACGAAGGCGCAACAATAGGCGCAGACTGTAAAATTGGCCCATATTGTATAATTGGACCAAACGTTGTTTTAGGAGATCGAGTAGAACTGATTTCGCATGTTGTTATTGACGGAAAAACATCAATTGGTGATGATTCTATTGTATATCCGTTCGCTGTGTTAGGGGTTATGAGTCAGGACTTGAAGTGGCAAGACGAATCCACAATGACGGGACTGCGTATCGGAAAACGCTGCAAAATTCGCGAATATGCAACAATTCATTCAGGGACACCGGCGTCTGATGGAACGGTTATTGGTGACGATTGTCAGATTATGGTTAATGCCCATGTTGGACACGATTGCAAGGTCGGAAACAGTGTTGTTATGTCAAATCTGGTTCAAGTGGCGGGACATGTAGAAATTGAAGATTTTGCAATATTGTCTGGTGGAACAATGGTATTACAATTTGCACGAATTGGTCGTAATGCATTTATCGGCGGAATGTCTGGGGTTGGCAGCGATGTTTTACCGTATGCAATTTATGACGGCAATCGTGCTGTGTATCGCACAATTAATCGCGTCGGTTTAATGCGACACGGATTCACAAACGAAGATATGCACGCAATTCACACGGTGTATTCAGCTGTATTCCGCGGTGGCGAAGGAACGGCTGCAGAACGATTGGCCAAAATACGCAAAGAAGTCAAAAATAACAAATACGCAATGGATGCAATTGACTTTATTGAAAATCGTTCAAAACGTGGAATCGGAACATCCAAAAATGCAGAATAAAATGAAAGTTTTTATTATCGCAGGCGAAGTTTCTGGGGATATATTGGGTGCGCGCATAATGACCCAAATGAGCGATGCTGAATTCGTTGGTATTGGCGGCGAACATATGACAGACGCTGGGTTAAAATCACTGTTTCCAATGGGGGATTTGGCGGTTATGGGCGCGATAGAGGTTTTGGCGCACGCACGAACATTAACCCGCCGAATTCGCGAAACAGTTAATGCTATTTTGGAAACAAAACCAGATGTCGTCGTTAGTGTTGATGCGCCAGGGTTTGTTAAAAGCGTGATAAAACAAATCCGCAAATTACCAGCAGGACAAGAACTGATAAAAAACGGTCTGAAATTTCATCACGTTGTCGCACCCCAGGTGTGGGCGTGGCGACCAGGACGCGCAAAAAAGTACGCAAAAACATTTGATAAATTATATGCTTTCTTTGATTTTGAAGTACCATATTTTACAAAACATGGACTGGATACGGTTGCAGTTGGACACCCTATTTCAGATGGTATTATCGGCAAATATGATGCAACAAAAAATAAATCTGAGGAAAAAATTATAACATTCGTCCCCGGCAGTCGCATGTCAGAAGTAAAACGTTTATTACCAATAATGCGCGATATGGTCGATATGCTTAACCGAAACGGTTTTATTGGATATAAATTCGTTATACCAACAGTTGAAACAACCGCAGATTACGTGCGTGAACAAACGTCGCAGTGGCCAACAAAACCGATACTGGTGCCATCGTCACAACGCTATGAAATATATGAAAAAACATACATCGCAGTTGTTGCCAGTGGTACTGTATCCGCAGAACTGGCGATGATTCATGTGCCAACGGTGGTTCTTTATAGAATGAATCCAATTACAACATGGCTGGTACGCCAAATGATACGGGTGAAATGGGTTTCGTTGGTGAACATATTGTTAAACCGTGGCGTCTATCCAGAATTATTGGGCCCAGATGCGAATATCAACAATGCAATAGATGCGTTTGGACAATTAACCATACCGTCTGTTCGTGACAAGATGGTACATGAACTGATAAGTGCAGATAAATTATGGCGACGCGCAGATGGTACGCCGGCACAACTGATTGCAAATGGAATAAAAAATAAATAAAAAACCCGAAAAAATCGGGTTTTTTATTACGCCTGTTCTATGACAACCATGGCGGCACAATAATCTGCCTGGTCGGTCAGGGATAAATGCACACGTGCATCAGTGCCGGCAATTTGTTTTAACACAGCGCGCGCCCCACCAGATATTAATAATTCTGGACGACCAGATTCATTGTGAACAACAGAAACGTCAGAAAAAGCAATATCTTCACCGAATCCGGTTCCCAATGCTTTCAAAAAAGCTTCGCGTGCAGCCCAGAAATTCGCCAAATGTTTTTCAGAATTTGCATTATCGTTGTCGGCATATTCCAGTTCTTTTTTTGTAAATATGCGTTGCTTTTTGAACGCGGACCAATCCAAGAAACGATCGCATTCGACCAAATCAATTCCGATACCTGTTATCATAACGGGTTTCTCCCTTCGTTGATTGTGTTAAACTTGATATGCGCATACTAGTAATATTTGTCCGATTCGTGCAAGCATAAAATACGTAAAAATACCGGCAATGTATTGCCGGTTGATTTTATTTATCACATTTCTTTTTATCATTCCCAGATTTCTTGCTTTCGCAGCCAGAAACTAACCCTTGGCAATTTTTACATTTACACTGTTTATCATCATGTTTTGACATTGTTTATCCTTTTTTTGTTATTAGGTTAATTATGTCCGGACATAGCAATTATATATCAAACAGCCCACACAGCCAATATGCATGTATTCCAAACAAAAAAAGTTTGTTTTTTTCCTAATTATATTATAATATGCGCGTTGTTCGGGGTGTAGCTCAGCCTGGTAGAGTACTTGCATGGGGTGTAAGGGGTCGCAGGTTCGAATCCTGTCACCCCGACCATAAATTTATCAAAACAACTTAAAGACGTGAATCTATATGCCACAAATTTCAATTATTATGCCTGTTTATAATTCCGATAAATATCTTAGACGAACGCTGGACGCGTTGGTAAACCAGACATTTACCGATATTGAAATTATTGCAATTGATGATGGATCAACCGATGATTCATTAAAAATACTGAACGAATACGCAGAACGTGATTCACGCGTGGTGGTTATTACGCAAAAAAATTCAGGGCCGGCAACCGCCCGTAACAAGGGTTTGGACGCAGCAACCGGTAAATATTTAATGTTCTGTGATTCTGATGATTGGTACGAACC
>JAZRIB010000004.1:0-8132 GCA_045645065.1 Candidatus Enterousia sp. | reverse complement strand
ACGCTTGCACCCTTCGTATTACCGCGGCTGCTGGCACGAAGTTAGCCGGTGCTTTTTCTGTAGCTACTGTCATCATCTTCACTACTAAAAGAACTTTACAACCCGAAGGCCTTCTTCATTCACGCGGCATGGCTGGGTCAGGGTTTCCCCCATTGCCCAATATTCTTAGCTGCTGCCTCCCGTAGGAGTCTGGACCGTGTCTCAGTTCCAGCGTGGCTGATCGTCCTCTCAGACCAGCTATGGATCATCGCCTTGGTAGGCCGTTACCCCACCAACAAGCTAATCCAACGCGGGCACATCCACCACCGATAAATCTTTCCCGTTTCCGGCGTATGCGGTATTAGCGTTCGTTTCCAAACGTTATTCCCCAGTGGTGGGCAGTTTCCCACGCGTTACTCACTCGTGCGCCACTAGATCCACAAGTGCAAGCACCTGCTTCACCCGTTCGACTTGCATGCCTAAGACCTGCCGCCAGCGTTCGTTCTGAGCCAGGATCAAACTCTCAAGTTCTAAAAAAACCTGTAGTTAAGTCCTGTGCATATTAAACAAAGCTGACATAAAATCAGTTCGTCTTTACATATATATATTCGCAAGACAAGTTTTTAACGAGGTTTATTATGTAAACCTACTACCTGTCTAGGATATGCACTTCTGACTTAGTCAAAGTTTGGATATTCCAAATTCAACTGTCTGCACATCCCTTCTTGAATTTTTGATGAGCTGCTTTTATTAACAATGATGCGATTTACATAAGATTCTTTTATTCTTACAAACCGCTAAATTTCAGGGGTTGAGTTTCTTTTGTTTTTTGTTGTCTCAACTTGAAAGCCCGCTTAGTATGCGCTCAAACTTTCAAAAAGTCAAGCAGAATTTCAAAAATATTTTCTAAACAATTTCACCAACGACCAAAAACCTCAGTTTTCAGGGATTTTTACCCAAAAATTTTTTTCTTTTTTCCTTCTGCATTATCAAAATATGATTCGGTTTATAATGTTTTTTGATTCGGATTATGCAACCGAATCGTGTCTTCTGACGTTAAAACCTGTACAAAAAACCCAATTTTATCACTGGAGCTAAGCGAATATGCGACAATTTACGATTCGCATCATCAGTTGCTGCCGCAACATCCGAATCAAGTTTTGGAACTGCTACTGGCGTCCAGACCGCTTTTTCTATATCATATATATACAGCTGTTCATGCGGAATTACCATAGATAAACGAGCAGGTCGATTCGTATAAACAACACCTGCATCTAAATAAAGATAAAATCTGCATCCCAAATTTACATCAAAACCAGTCCCCAGATACATTCCGTTGTAATTCCAATCTATTGATGTACTGCCCTGAAAAGAATTACCATTGTAATAATAATGATCTCCGTTAATATAAAAATAAAAACGATACGAAGGAATTTCCGCTATTTCACCCATAATAGCTGTATCCATATGAATATCTGCAAACATATACCCACCCGTAAGACGCCATGCGTTATTAAACGGATAAAAGTCTATCAACGCTGCATAATGTGTCGAATCTAGCTTACCTTCATCAATTCGTACACCATCACCAACATCTATACCATCACGCATAATATGATCAATCGCAGAATCAAGTGCTGATTTTATAGGCGCTGTATCCGCAAAATCTAAGCGCACACCAAATTTATCCAACCAGTCGCCACGACCAGCAAACTTGTAGCCAGCCAAAATATTCAAGCCACCAAGTACAGACATACCAACCCCTGTCTGAACACTGCCAGAAAAAGCATTTGCACCAGTTATGACACAAACAAAGAATATATATAATCCAATTTTAACAATTCTTAACATATAAGTAATTATAATAAAAACGCACACAAGCTTACAATCGGACAAAATTCCAAATAAAAAAAATCCTGGTCAACCAGGATTTATTCTTTTACGGACACTGCGATAATTGCTTCAACACATTTTGAACATCATTATTTATCGACACTGTTATTTCACGTTTTAAACCATCTGTGTACGTATAATTAAAGCGCACATCTTTAAATTCTGGCACAGCATCATACGTCTGAATAAACGGCGCCAACATCGATTCAAACCATTGACGATTTCGACACAAACAACCATTGCGAACATCCGCCGCCACAGCCGCCGTCGCAGTATTAGGATAATTTGTATCTAAATCATAATCCGTCATCATCAAACAGCGAGATCCAAAACCATAAAAGTTTGCATCGTCTGCCATAAATTTGTAAATCAACGCATCTGTCGCACCAGCACTGCGCAATGCATACGCCATACCATCCGTACAACATGCCTGTGCAGAACGCATTAACATTTTATAACGTTCTAACAATGGGGCCGCAACAGGTGCATTTGCACTGATGTCCGCATTACACTGCATAACTTCAAGTAACGGATTAATGTTATATGCGCGCAATGTTTTACTGCGTGGAGATACAGCCTCACGTACGATGGGTTTACGACGCCATATCTCACATTCTGTTTGCGAATCAAACGGACAACCATCCCCAACAATAATTTCTGGTTGAATTTTTACAACCTGCTCCTCTTGCTTTACGTCGGCAAGCACAGGCATATTTGTAAACCATAAATTCATGCTTGGTTTTTTAGGAGCCAGCAAATCTTCAACACGCTGACGTGTCGCTGCCGCATCCAGCATATTCTGTTCATACAATTGTGTAGCAAAATCTGGCACTGCATCTGGTTCACGAACATACAATTCTGGACTAGGTTCAATAAACCAATCTGAAAAATCTTTCTTTGTATAATCTGAAATAGAATCGTCCCAAACAGGAACACCATTACGCCAATCTATTGTCTTTGTTCCATTGTGTCCACTGTATTTCCCAGTTACACCATCCCACAATGCTGGTCGTGTGTCTTCTGGCACAGGCTTTACAGACAACAACTTTGCAGATACAGGTCTTGTTGAAATAACTTCATTATCCAACCACCCTGGTTCTTCGTACGGAACATAATCAGCATAAGTCAAAACCGTTGGTGCAGAAACCGTAGGCTCTATCCCACAATCAATGCAGTCAGACGCATGAACAGGAACAAAGCCAAACATGCATAAAATCGATGAAAAAATCAGGATTTTGGTTTTCATGCCTATGATTATATCACATTTTTCATTATTTTAAAACAGGTTTTTAATTATGTTTTATATTGTAAAAACACAAAACTATATTTTATAATTTAGGTATTGAATCACAACAACATAAAGCCGAAGGAAAGTTATTATGAAAAAAGTATCACTGCTTGTATTACTATCAATTATGACCGCACCTGTATTCGCAGAAGAAAATACAAATATAGAAAATAAAACATCTGATATCACAGCAGAACATGCTGCACCAAAAAAACTATCTGATGAAGAAAAATTAAAACTCAAACAAGAATTCAAAGAAGAAATTAAATCCGAATTAAGACAAGAACATGCTGACGCAAAAAAATCTATGGAATCAGAACATAAATTTATGCACGGCTTTCAAATTGGCGCAGGTATATCTGCAACATCTGGTTTGAATGGTTTTATCGGATACACAAATAAAGATTTTAATTCTTTCTGGGCAAAGCGCTTTGGCATACGTCTTGACTTCGCAACAACCAAGCCAATTAAATCATTGATTAACAAAAGAATCGATTCTGTAACAAATGACGGGATAGATATCAGCGACAGTCTGACAATTACAGATATAAATATTGATGCAAAACATTATGCCGCATTGGTTGACTTTTATCCTTTTGGCAACACATGGCTTTTAGGTGCATGGCGCATAACTGGCGGTTACGCATTTGGCGATATGAATATGTCTGCTGACATTGCTGGCGAATTTGATGGACCATCTGGGCGCTATGAATTTGAACTGGCTGGGCAACATTATTCATACACAGGAAACTCTATACATGGTACAGCTGAACTGAATTGGGATTATCGCGGACCATATTTAGGCACAGGTTTTGATTTTGGTTTATTTGCTGGATTTAAGATATATCTGGATGCTGGTGTTGTATTTACTAATCGTGCAGCAGAAATAAGTCTGGATATTCCATTTGAAAACCTGCAAAAATTAGAAGGAAACACATGGACACCCGTCGATAGTGATGCTTTGAAAAATGAAGTTAACAATTATAAGGAAAAAGCATTGGCTGACGCACAATCTGAACTGAATGACTTTAAATTCTATCCTATGATAAAAATGGGA
The DNA here is from genome assembly GCA_045645065.1 of Candidatus Enterousia sp. Classification (GTDB taxonomy): domain Bacteria; phylum Pseudomonadota; class Alphaproteobacteria; order Rs-D84; family Rs-D84; genus Enterousia. The sequence goes on along the minus strand of JAZRIB010000004.1, from coordinate 3,915 downwards.
TTTATGTATCGGTTCTAAACCTTACACAAACCGCTTCGGCGGTTTAATTATTGCCTTTTTAAATATTGACAAACGTGTATTTGTGTACTATGTTCAAAACAGACAATAAGGAGACTTTATGATAAATACAGAACCTGTTTATCAGATTACCAGGTCTGAATACGACGCATTAATATCTAGCCTGAACAACATTCAGGAAATATTATCGAACGCAAAAATTGTTAACGAACAAGGTAATACAGAAACAGAAAAATTAGCAGATTCAACTATGCGTGCTTTATTCGGAATAAAATATCAATACGTATTATGCTATAATTTTGATTTCAAACAATGGAACACACATCATATTCTGGAAAAAAAAATGCGTATGGACGCTTTGAAATTGGCGGAAAAAACATATTGCAAATTAAAACACATTTTGGAATCTGATCCAAAGTTTAAAAACCGAGAAGTTGTTGCCATAGCAACAATGCCCGTCATGGAAGATCTGGATGACGAAACAACAACTATCCAACAACCCACCCCTGCTCTATCTACAAAATACCAATCTAATACGATACTTCCAAATGGTGGCGCCGGAACAATTATCTGTCGCGATAAAATCACAGGAAAAATTTTACCAATTCCTAATATATGGATTGCGGTTTCTTATCATGTTAACAGCAATTGTGGCACAAAAACTGATTCCAGTGGCCGACAGAGATATGGGGGTCTTAAATACACACCACGACGTTTCGCACAAGACTGTATCGACACACCACAAAAGTTGAACGCCTTAAAAAAGTTATATACGCGTTAAAAATATAAACAAATAAAAATCCCCCTTAAGAAAGGAGGATTTTTTTAGTTCTTGCGTGGGAACTTAACTGCTGCTTGCGCTGCGGCCAAACGTGCAATTGGCACACGGAACGGCGAGCAAGATACAGAGTTAAATCCACACTGGTGGAAGAACGCAATAGATTCTGGATCACCACCATGTTCACCACATACACCTAAGTGAATGTGTTCGCCCTTAGTATCACGAGCTTTCTTTACAGCGTCCTTAATCAGCAGACCAACACCCAACTGATCAACAGATGCGAATGGGTCAGCAACATATACACCACGTGCACGATATTCATCCAAAATCTTGGCCGTATCGTCACGTGACATACCCAATGTTGTCTGAGTCAGGTCATTTGTACCAAATTCAAAGAATTCACAGCTTTCAGCAATTTCGTTTGCCAAGACTGCTGCGCGCGGCAATTCAATCATTGAACCAACTGTATAATCTATGGATTCGCCTGTTTCTGCAAACAATGATTGGGCTGTTGCGTCAATAACGGCTTTAACGATATCAACTTCTTTTTTAGAACCAACCAATGGAACTTCGATTTCTGGATAAACCTGAACACCGTTCTTTTTGCATTCCAACGCAGCTGACAAAATCGCACGCGTCTGCATTTCGCAAATTTCTGGATACGTAATCGCCAAACGACAACCACGATGACCCAACATTGGATTCTGCTCATGCAATTGTTCTGCACGTTGTTTGATAAATTCAACAGACTTGCCAATGTGTGCAGCCAATTCTTCGATTTCTGCATCTGTGTGTGGCAAGAATTCGTGTAGCGGTGGGTCAATCAAACGAATTGTAACTGGCAAACCATCCATAATCTTGAACAATTCAACAAAATCGGCCTTCTGATAAGGCAACAATTTTGCCAATGCCGCACGGCGACCTGCTTCATCTTCGGCCAAAATCATTTCACGCATATCCTGGATACGTGATGGGTCAAAGAACATATGTTCTGTACGTGCCAGACCAATACCTTCGGCACCAAAGTCACGTGCTTGTTTCGCATCTTTTGGCGTTTCTGCATTTGCTTTGACGGTCAATGTCTTAATCTGATCAACCCATTCCATCAATGTACCGAAGTTACCTGTCAATTCAACAGATACTGTTGGGATTTTACCTTCGATAATCTGCCCCTTAGCGCCATCGATAGAAACCCAATCGCCTTCTTTGATAACAACACCAGATGTTGTTTTTAAAGTTTTTGATTCGTAATCGATTTTGATATCAGGTGAACCCGAAACACATGGTGTACCCATACCACGAGCAACCACAGCTGCGTGCGATGTCATACCACCACGAGCCGTAATAACACCCTGTGCCGCATTCATACCAGCAATATCTTCTGGGGATGTTTCAATACGGATCAACATAACTTTTTTACCTTCTGAGGCCCACTTTTCTGCATCTTCGGCATTAAATACAGCCTGACCAACAGCCGCACCTGGAGATGCAGGCAAGCCTGTTGCAATAACTTTCTTTTCAGCCTTTGGATCCAACATTGGGTGCAACAAGTGATCAAGCTGGTCTGCACCAACGCGCAATATCGCTTCTTCTTTGGTCAACAAGCCTTCGGATACCATTTCAACAGCCATGCGAACCGCTGCTGCAGCTGTACGTTTACCGTTACGGCACTGCAACATCCACAATTTTCCATGTTCGATCGTGAATTCCATATCCTGCATATCTTTGTAATGCTTTTCCAATTTTTCACGAACATCACACAATTCTTGATAAACAGCTGGCATTGCTTCTTCCAGTGATAAACGACCAGAATCATCTTTGCTCATTGGCTGTGGTGTACGAATACCAGCAACAACGTCTTCACCCTGAGCATTAATCAGATATTCACCATAGTATTTATTTTCACCTGTTGCAGGATCACGACTAAAGCATACACCTGTCGCAGAATCATCACCAGAATTACCAAACACCATTGCCTGAACATTAACTGCAGTACCCCAATCAGCAGGAATATTATTCAATTTACGATATGTGATTGCCTTTTTGCTCATCCATGAACCAAATACCGCACCAATCCCCATTTCCAACTGTTTCCAAGGATCCTGTGGGAATACTTTGCCAATCTTAACACCGATTTCTTTGAACTTTTCAACCAAGTCTTTCAAATCATCAGCTGTCAATTCTGTATCCAGCTTGTAACCTTTGTCTTCTTTCATACGTTCCAGCGTGTGTTCAAACAAATCAATGTCTGCACCCATAACAACTTCGCTGAACATCATGATAAAACGACGATATGAATCATATGCAAAACGTTCATTGCCAGAAATCTTTGCCAACGCTTTTACAGTATCATCATTCAAACCCAAATTCAAAACTGTATCCATCATACCAGGCATAGATACACGTGCACCAGAACGAACAGAAACCAACAATGGGTTTTCTAAATCTGCAAACTTTTTACCCATAATAGATTCAACATGTGCGATACCGTTGCGTACCTGGTCCATTAAATCTGCTGGATATGTTTGATTATTGTCATAATAATATTTACAAACATCAGTTGTCACTGTAAAGCCCGCAGGCACAGGCAAACCAACCAAGTTCATTTCAGCCAAATTTGCACCCTTGCCACCCAGCAGATTTTTCATATCTGCCTGACCTTCGGCCTGGCCATTACCAAAGGTATATACCCATTTATTGCTCATGGTTTCTCCTTGTGTGTATTAAATTAAAAATGCCCCACGATTGTGGGGCAAGATAAGCCGAATTGCAAGAAAAAAATCGGTAAAAAAACCGATTTTTTTGTTTAGTCATTGGTCTTAACGCCTTTGAACAATTGCGACAATCGTGCAAGCATTCTGGATTTTAGACTTTCCGTACCTTGTTCCAAATCTTGTGTCTTGCTACGCGATTTCATCAAATTATGCAAATATTTTTTTATATCACGAATATCAAGCAAATAAATCCCTTCATTATCGGGATTAACAATATCTTTGTTTACCCGATCGCGACTGATTTCTGGACCATGTCGCAACACCGCGACAGCGCCTTGACCACCAAGACTTGCACGACCAATAGTTTTTAAAACGTCAATCTCACCGCGCATGTCGCCAATC
>JAZRIB010000003.1:0-57722 GCA_045645065.1 Candidatus Enterousia sp. | reverse complement strand
TTATTTTATACGGTTTTATGCCAATCATATCTTCTATGTTGCGCATGCGTCTGGTTCTTTCTTTGCCGTCTTGCAGTGCCACAAACATAGTATTTGTTTTCTTGTGTTTATTGATTTGATTGTTAATAAGGTGGTTTATTGTGCCTTGAACACATCTGTCAAATTGTGGACAATATACCGGGTCAGAGTCTGTTATCCTGGTAGAATATATCCTGAACATGTTATAGATGTTTACATGGGCCGTGCGTATCAAATTGACACCAGCCATCAATAACAGGTTTAGTTTTTCAAGTTGCCAGTCTTCCAGTTCAATGCCGAATTCATCGTAGGTAAAGTCGGTAAAAATAAGATTGTGCGCAAAAACAAGACAATTTTGTATCTCGGTTGCCCGCAGGCCAGGGGTGGCATTAAAAAAGGCACCATAATCACGTATTGTTACAACTGGATAATCCGACAATTTTTCCATAAAATTTCTCCACTGATGGATTTTTATTGTTTTCAGCATAATAAATATTTATCGATATTCAAGGAATATTCGCCATGTCGGCCGGTAGCAAACGAGTAGCAAAAAAATTTTTGTCAATTTTTGTAGATTGTGCAAAGTAATAAAAAATCCCCTTGAATCAAGGGGTTATTCTGGTGCCGGTTGTCGGACTTGAACCAACGACCTACTGATTACAAATCAGCCGCTCTACCAGCTGAGCTAAACCGGCAATGCCCCACAATTATACATATCTAAAAACTTAACGCAAGCAAAAAATCATACCTTGTTCATTTTATGTGCGTGCCACGGTTTATCACAATAAAAAAATCCCCAAATGGGGATTTTTTATTTTTGTTTTTGCTTGTTTGTTCCCTGAACTTGTTGCTGCATTTTCTGGGCCGCTTTGAATGCTGCCTGGGCAGAGGAAACTTTGCTTGGGATTTTTGGCGCAAAACTGTAATCCATTTCTAGGTGATTCGGATTGTATGTGTTTTGTTTGATTGCCAGTGTGTCTTCTACGATAACCTGTTCTTCGTTTGTCGGTATCATAAAGATTTTTACAGGGCTGTCTGGGGTGCTTAGTACAGATTCACCTGCGCCTTTGCGTGCCAGCAAGCCATTGTTTTTGTCAAAATCCATTTTGATGCCCATGTGTTCCATGTTGCGACAGAATTTATCGCGTAACAAATCATCGTTTTCACCAACGCCTGCGGTAAATACTAAGGCGTCAATTTTACCCAGTTCTGCCATATATGCGCCAATGTATTTTTTTACATTGTGAACTTCGATATCAATGGCCAGACGACATTTGTCATTGTTGAAACGGTTTTCTTCTACGTCGCGACGATCTGCGTATTGACCCGTGATACCCTGGAGACCAGAGTTTTTACTTAAAATAGTCTGCATTTGAGCCGGCGTATAGTTTTGTTGTTCCATAACGTGTAATACTATGCCTGGATCCAGATCACCTGGACGTGTGCCCATTGTTAATCCAGATAATGGGGTCATGCCTAATGATGTGTCAACAGACAAACCGTTGCGAATCGCTGTGGCTGATGCGCCAGAACCGATGTGCATAATAATCATATTGCATTCGTTTGCAGGTTTGCCCAACATTGCTGCGGCACGTTTGGAATTGTATAAGTGCGATATACCGTGGAATCCATAGCGACGTACACCTAAATCGTGATACCATGCGCTTGGTACGGCATAGCGATATGCATAATCTGGCATAGTCTGGTGGAATGCAGTGTCAAATACAGCAACCTGGGTTGCGTTTGGTAATAACTGTTTAGCAGTCATAATTCCACGCAGTGCAGGTGGGTTGTGTAATGGCGCCAATGGTGATAATTTATCAATAGTTTTAATAACGTCATCGTTGATTTCAATAGATGATGCGAATTTGTCGCCACCCATTACAACACGATGTCCTGTGCCACCAATTTCGTTCAAATCAATTGAGGCTTCGCGTAACATGTACAATACAACACTTAATGCTTCGTCATGATTTTGCATAGGTGTTTGTTTTGTTTGTTTTGTGCCATCTGGGTATTTTTGTGTGATAAATGAATCAGCAGAACCGATTTTTTCAACGTTTCCACCAATGATGGGTTTTTTTGTATCAGCGTCAAAAACCTGATACTTTAGTGATGATGAACCACAGTTTAATGCAAGTATGTACATTTATAATCCTTTGTCTTCGGGCGAAATCATAGCAAGGTTTTTTTTGATTTTCAATAAAAAGTTGGACAAAAAATGATGTTTTTGTCGATTTTTGATTGTGATACTGTACCTTGGTTCAAAAAAAACACGTTATGAGTATTGTTATTGCAAGGATATACGTGTACGAATGTATAGGATGTTTTATAAAAATCCCCCCACAAGTGGGGGGGTAAGTTATATTACAGATTGATGAAAATATTTGATAAAGTCTTCGATGTTAGAACCGGTTGCATCAAGTATTTTTGCAATGCTGCTGGTTGAAGGCCAACGTGGTTGACCATATTTAGATTGACGCTTACTTTTGTTAAATGTTGTCGGGTCCAAGCCACCCATCTTGGCTAATTTTGAGCAAGAGATATTATGTGCATTTGCAAATGTATCAATTGCATTCCATACGTCTGTGTGTGTCATTTGTTAACTCCTTGTTTATTTGTTTGTTGTTCTAACACGATTTAATTATAAAATATTTTTTTGCTGTATATTTTATGCTTTTTTTATTAAAGGCTTGTTATAAAAAGGGGAATAAAAAGAAAAAATATTGGGTTTTTAGGTTTTTTTGCATGTTTTGGCAAAAAAAACATAGGGATTTTTTCCGTAAAAAATTTCTGGAATATGGTTTGTCTTCCTAATATAATGTGAAAAGTACGGTGTATTGTTATAAAAAGGGGATAGGCAAGATGGCTACGATTAAGACAAAAATGGGGTTGTTAAAAGAGCTGTTGGCATTAAAGGAAGTAATTGATTTGGGGCAGATTCATGCAGCCGCAGATCGTAATGGTATAAAACATTCCAATATGTCTAAGATGATTAGTAATCTGGAATCGCGTTTCAAGGCGCCGTTGCTTATCAGAAGTTCTTCGGGCAGTGAACCAACAAATACATCACGTCAATTGTATACTGATATTGAAAGAATATCAACGACACTGAACGAGATAATTGAACAATTGGACGGCCCCGAAGAATTAACAGGCTGTATTTCAATTTGGACCGAAGAAGGGTTCGTTGGTTGTGGTTTGTTGCCGTATCTGGCGAAATTGTATTCAAAACATCCGAAAATCCGTTTGGATATTTTGACAAATCATCATATGAATATGTCTAATCCAGATATTACGATTTTGGATGCCAGGTTTTTACAGAAATTACCAGGCAAAGCATTGTTTAAGTTTAAGACCAAGGCAAAATTTTATGCAACGCCGACATTTTTGGTAAAGCGTGGTATTCCAGAAAATATCGAAGATATGTTGGAAAATTTTGAATTGTGTATCCGTCAAAAATTCTTGCAATTACCAGAATGTAATTTTTTGTTAAAACGCGCAAAGCATTTGAATACAACGGCGGATTCTGCGTCTATTATTTATCAATTGGTACATGAAGATGTTGGAATTTCTTTGATGCCAGAATGGTGTATTGGTACGTCTGCACGTTTGATAGAAGTGCCGAATATTGATTTTGATTATGAATATGTGTTGACTGGTGTGGGAAATCCGTTAACAATTAAAAGTGCAAAAGTTCAAGCGTTCTTGGAATTCTTTTATGAGTTTTGCCAAGAACATAAAATCCCATTAGAAATGTTTGAATAGTATAAGTGGATAAAATACTTGCCTTTGGGTTTATTTAGGGCAAAATAGTAGACATGACTAAGAAATTACCAGAACTTTTAGCGCCGGCGGGTACGCTGGACGCGTTTCGAACCGCCATTTTATATGGCGCAGATGCTATTTATGCCGGATTGCCGGGGTTTTCTATGCGTGCGCGCGCCAAGATTGATGTCGAAGGTGTAAAGCAGGGCATCGAACTGGCGCACAAGGCTGGGAAAAAAGTATATTTGGCATTTAACCTGTTTGCGCATGATTTTGAATACGATAATATGCCACGTGTGGCGGATGTCATACGGTATTTACAACCAGATGCGTTGATTGTGTCGGATCCTGGGATTGTTATGTGGGTGCGTGAAAATTTCCCAGATATGCCAATTCATATTTCAACCCAGGCAAATATTTGTTCGGCGAAAACTGTAAAATTCTGGCAAAATGCAGGGGCCAAGTTATGTGTTCTGGCGCGTGAAGTGTCGCACAAAGAATTTAAGTCTATCCGTGCGGCGTGTCCAGATGTGGGGTTGGAAATCTTTGTCCATGGTGCGATGTGTATGTCTTATTCGGGGCGTTGTTTGTTGTCGAACTTTATAACAGGGCGTCCGGCAAATCGTGGGGCGTGTGCGCAGTTGTGTCGTTGGAAATATGATGTGATTTTACGCGAAAAGGATAGTGGCGTTGAAATGCCAATTGACGAAGATGAACGTGGCGCATATATTATGAATTCCAAGGATTTGTGTTTGATGCCGCGATTGGGCGAAGTCATTGATTCTAATCCAGATTCCTTGAAAATCGAAGGACGCAATCGGTCTGAATACTATGTCGGTTCGGTTGTTAATGCGTATCGGTGCGCAATGGATGCGTATGCGGCAAACCCAGACGGTTTTGATGCCACACCATATATGGATGCTTTGAACCGGTTGGAAACACGTGGATATACAACGGCGTTTTTTGATGGGCCGGTTACAGCGGATGCACATAATTATGAAACTACACGCAGTACATCGGATTATCATGCCGCAGGTGTCGTAACAGATGTTACAGATGAGCATGTTGTTTTTGAATTACGCAACGAAATACACGTGGGTGACACGGTGACGTTTATTATACCGGGACGTATTGACGGGGTTGCGGTGGAATTAAAGGAACTGATTAATGCCAAAAATGGTGAATCTGTGCCTAAAATGGCGGCGGGTATGGGGAATGCTGTTCTGATACCGCGTGCATGGTTTGGTGATGCGTGGACTGATAAAATCGTGCCATATGTGTTGGCATACAAGCATAAGTAAGGTGGTCAATAATGAAATCTATAGAAGATATATTTCATCCGGAATTAAATGATATTTTTGAAAATACCAAGACGCCACGTGATGGGCGGTTGCCGCTTAGTCGTACAATGGCGGAATTTATGCTGGGCGAATCCCTGAACAATGTTGTTATGTATGATTTGATTCAGGGCAAAATAAATTGCTGCAGTTATAACAATACACCGGTTATTGGTGGGCGTGATATTATGTTACGTATCCCACGTTTTCAATATTTATGTCGTCAAAGTTCGGTGCTGGCGGGGCGTGTGCCGGTGGCGATTGTGGCCAAGACGTATTTGGATAATCGTACGATGGATTATGACAAGCGTGGTTATAAAGTGGCGGGAAATGTTATTTTCTATGATGCGGCGACAAAGAAATATTCTGCGTTTACACGTGGGTGGAAACCGTGTTTTGAGCATCGCTGTGATATCGCCGCTGCGGAACAGGCACTGTTTGATGCGGTATGGCATATGACAAAGTGTTTTTCTGCGGTTGAGCCGTTCATACGTCAAAAATAAAAAGTCCCCCGAATGTTCGCCCGCACAAGCATTTGTTTGTGTTGGACCCGACCGGGGGGATTTTTACATAACAAAATCTTCGCCCAGGTATACTTTTTTAACCATTTCGTCTTGGACGATTTCTTCGGTTGTGCCGTGTTTCAAGATTTTACCATCGTGTAATACATAACTGCGGTCGGTGATGCCCAATGTTTCACGAACGTTGTGGTCGGTAATAATAACGCCCAGACCGCGGTTCTTTAATTGTGATACCAATCCGCGAATATCATTTACAGCAATTGGGTCAATTCCAGCAAAAGGTTCGTCCAAAAGTATAAATTTTGGGTCGTTTGCCAATGCACGTGCAATTTCAACACGACGACGTTCACCACCCGACAGGGCGGTCGCAGGACTGCGACGCAGGGACGAAATCGAAAATTCTTCTAATAATGCATCCAGTTTCTTTTGGCGTTTTTTCTTGTCTGGCTCAACAACTTCTAATATCGCCATAATATTCTGTTCGACCGTCAGACCACGGAAAACACTGTTTTCCTGGGGCAGGTATCCGATGTGCAAACGTGCACGCTGGTAAAAGGGCAGGTGTGTTATATTCTGGGAATTTAAGAATATTTGACCGCCAGTTGCCGATAATTGCCCAGTTATGCAATAGAATGCCGTGGTTTTACCCGCGCCGTTCGGCCCCAACAGACCCACCGATTCGCCCTGACGTGCAATTAAAGATACGTCTTTGATAACCATACGTTTGCCGTATGTTTTAGATAAATGTTCAACACGCAGTACAGATTGTTTCATAATTTAATCACCATTTCGTCTGTAAATATTTTGTCGCCGTTGCTGATATAAATCTTTACATCACCAATTAAGCGGATGCTTTTTTTCTTGCGGTTATATTCACCAGTATTTGCAACAAAATCATACTTAACACGTTCGCTGTCCTGGACACGAACCGCGTTGCCGGATACGGAATCTAAGAATATGATATCCGGTTTATCGTATTCTTGGCGACCTGTCTTGGCTTTTAATCGGAATGGTTCGCCATTTTGATCAGTGCCAGCAAATGATGCATTGGACATCTTGAATTGGTTCGTGACAATGTCTGTCATATTTATCGCAGAAATAGGTGTCCATAATAATTCGCGCGTAAACAACGATGTCGCAATTAGCGCAACCAGCATTACCAGTCCCCATCCGGTAAAGAAAAACTGCCACAAACGTTTAAGACGTCTGTGTTTAAAGAATATAATAAAATTACGTTTATCTTTGTGCACGTCTTCACTTTACCGCGCATAAAATAAAAAAGCAATTTTTATATTTATCTAAAAAACTTTTTGTGTTATAATGTCCCACAAGAGAGATGAAAAGAAAACTGCAATTTTGTATGTGTGTGTTGGGATTGGTCGCAATGCCGGCCATGGCGGCGGTGTCTATTAAAAAGGCGGCGCCGGTTGCAACACAGCAAGCGTCCAGGATGGATGATACAGGTACACTGGTTGGTTCGGCATTGGCATTGGTTGCGGGGGTACAAAACCTGAATGCAAAGGTTAATGCGTTAACAGATGAATGTAAACCGACGTCTGCAGAAATTACATTTGTTAATGATATGGTAAAAGAATGGGCAAAAACAGGTGCGGCCAGTGCCGAAGATGTTCAGCGCATTTTGAAACGTAAACCCTGTGATGTGTCAAGTGGAATCGGCGGATATCAGGCATCTGTGGAACGTGCAATGGTGATGGGTGATGATACTGATATTTGCTTTGATTCTTTTAGAGGGGCGGGTGATATCGGTATGGTTTGGGAAGATTTCCCGCGTGTTGGAACCGCAACATATTGTGATGATGGAACGCGTTCATGTGGAAAAAAACAGAAAAGTGCGTCTGATATATATGAAATATTTAATCTGGTTGATTTTTCAGAGGCAGATTATACTAAACAAGAAGCGACAATGGCCGGAAAATTGATTGCAAAAATTGAAAAATGTTCGTCTGCAAAGTTAAGCCAACAGAAAAAGGCACTGTGGGGGAATTTCTTGACTGAATCTATTGGTAATCTGGGACAAAAGACCAGTACTGCATCAATTATGGAAACGGTTGGTGGTGTTGTTAATTCTGGTGGTGCGATGGGTGGTTTGACGTCGATTGGTGGTTTTATTACCAATACTATGAACAGATAAGGCTGGGTGGCATGGTTTTTTATGCTTTACTAGTAACGCAAAAAATCGTATAATAGTGGGGATTATAAAAAGGATTCAAGGATGAAAAATAGATTGTCTTTGTTGTTGGCAACATCAGCGGTTGTGTTGGTGGGGTGTGCTGGTTCAAATAATGAAATGAATCAGTGGGGACCTGTGGCAACGCCGACGGTTGATTATGTCGAAGGTTTAGATGTGTATTCAGCCCCGCACAAGGATTCTTTCTTGAATCAGTTGGCGATGAATTATCGTTCGTATGCAATTTATAATGCACGTACCAGTGGTTATTCTGATATGGGCGAATTGTTCGCAAACAAGGCGGTCGCTGCATTCAGTGGCGAAACCCCGTTCCCAGAATCGTTGGATAATTGGCCGGTTGATGATGAACAAACGTCTTTTGAATTGTATAATGCATATAATCAATTGATGGATCAATTGAAAACAGATGCGGCGGATAATAATCCACAATTAGCAGCCGAAGCACAGGCTAAGTTTGATTGCTGGTTGTCTGCAACGGCCAGTGGTCAGATGAAAACAGCGTCACAATGTCGTGATCGTTTCCAAAAGACGATTGCAGCGTTGGCAGATTGCAAAGATGGACGTGTTGTCAATGTTGTTAAAGCGACCAGTGTGCCGTCTGTAGAAACAACGATTGAAACAACATCTGTGTCTGGGTGTGTGGGTGGTAAATGTGGCGCAGAAAAAATAGTGCAAACAGAAACTTATTATCCAGAAACACGTAATATGATGGCGATGAATGACGCTAATCGTGCGCGCGAAGGGGTGATTATCGTCAATAATGTTAATGTGCCAGAACATTTGATTAATCCTGTGCCTGTTCAGCCGGTTGTGTTTAACCAGAATATTTATGGCGGGGATAAAACTATAACTAAAAGTGCAAATGATAACAGGGTTCGTAACAGCAACAATACTGTTGCGCCACGCGATTGTCCAAAAGACGATAAAGAATGTTTAAGTGCTGTTATTTCGCCGGTTGTTATTGTCGAACAGGAAACAATCGAATTGCCGTGTGAACAACGTTTGTGCCCAGAAGGACTGCCGTGTCCAGAATGTGCAGCGTGTCAAGAATGTGAAAAATGCCCAGAAAATCAGCCATGCCCAGCGTGTCAGCAATGTCCAGAAGTAATCCCAATGGTCAGTGATGAATTGGTTACACGTGAAGAATTTATCAATATGATGATGGCGATGCGTGATGAATTGGCGGCAATTAATGCACGTTTGGATCAGATTCAGGCGGCTCAGGGCGAAAAAACTATGATTAAAGTTCAACAGATTCCGTTGACGCCACAACAGCATGTCATGGAAGAAGTCTTTGAAATTCAATTTGATTTTAACAAGGCCACGATAAAACCTGAATATCAAGAATTGATTAAGAAATTGGCGTCTGCAACCCAAGAAAACAAGAATATTAAGGTTTCTGTGGTTGGTCACACAGATACCGCAGGCACCAGTAACTATAATTATGCCTTGGGTGGTCGTCGCGCAGAAGCAGTTCAAAAAATGTTGATTCAATATGGTATTCCAGCAAGTCAAATCGTTGCAGTATCAGCAGGTGAAGAAGATTTGGCTGTGCCAACCCCGGATAATACACCAAATGCAGCCAACCGCCGTGTTCGTGTTGTAAAAGAGGTGCATTATGAAGAACCAGCCGCAGCAGCACCGATTGCAATCGAAGTGCAAGAATTTTCTGGCGAAATGTGTGGCGAGTATGGATGCAACAAATAATTGAACTGATGGACTAAAATATTACTTGACAAAAAAATCTGTTTGGTATATATTTTTGTTCAGTCAGAGAGATGTTGTGTACAAAGGACATTGAAAATGACCAATAATATAAATATTTTGAATGGTGATGCGCGTGTCGTTCGTTTCGGAAACGCCAAGAATGCAGTACCATTTGCGGTTGGGGCGATGTTACAGAAACGTGGAATCGATCCAGCTAAGACACAGTTTGAATTGTAATTGTTTGTTTTTAGATTGTTATTTCAAAAACAAAGGGGGTGTTTTTTGCCCCCTAATTTTTTTGTTATAACACGTGCTTAATTTGGGAATTTACGTTCGCGAACCCGTTGATTTTCTTCGCGGATGCGACTGTCAAATACTTGCTGAAATGTTGGGGTGGGGCGGTCGGTTACTGTGGTGTGTGGCGCGTTTGGTGTGCCAGATGTAAAGTTATTAATTTTTTGCATTAATAATTCTGTGCCGTTTTGGATTTTTATTTCTGCGTTATTTGCCCATTCATTGCGTTGGTTTTCGGGACATTGAATTGTCATGTTTGTATGGCCAGATGTGGTCATTTTATTTTGCCATGTAGTTCGCATTTCAAATGTAGCCTGGCGGGCAAAGATTGTGGCAGGGTTAACATTTGTTATCGAAAATACCATTTCGCGCAATTGATCCAGTGCATTTTGCCATGCGTCGCGCAACACGCCACCCGCCAACCAATTGCGCAGGCTTAAACCCTGGAATATCAAATCCAATGCGTTCGTAATCTGAATACGGTCCAGTTCGCATAATGTAGCGATTTCTATGCCTGTTGTGGATTCGCCATTTAGCATTGCCATTGTTTTTTCAAAGTTTATGTCCATTTTTACCCCCATTGGTGTTTAATGCAAACCCTTAGGCAGCACGTTGATTGGTGCGCATCAGCATTTGCATGTGTATGATTTTAGCCATATTGATAACGCGACTGGTGGCGCGATTAAATTCTGGCTTTATATCTGGTTTGTCTGTGGTTTTTGTTTGGTTAAATTCACGAACAGATTTCTTAATCTGGTTTGCCAGTTGTTTATCACGTTCTTCCTGGGACAGGGAACGTTCTGTTTCCACTGGACGGATGGCAATTTGTTTTGAATTTGTGCCCGTCTTTTGTTCTGGCGCGGTATTAGAATTCAATCCCGGTTTAGATGCGATTGGTGTGCCATTTTTTGTTTGTGGTTGCGGGGATTGTTCTTTGGGTTCGATGGACATATCTGGCTTTTTTTGCTGCGTGTTGTCTGTGGCAACGCGTACCGGTTGTTTCGCAGCTGCGTTCTGTTGTGATTTATCCATGCTGAATTGGCATTGTGATGACAATAATGTTATTTCGCCCATTGCCGAACGAATGTTACGAATGGCATATTCACGCATTTCTTGTATGTTTCCATTGAATACGGCGTCACGTTGTGGGTGTGTCATTATATGACGTGGCCACGTTTGCTTGTGCGTTTCGTGCATCACGCGCAGGAATTGTATGGCTGGATTTTTTTCATCGCGTGCATTTATAATATTTTGTACCTGGGTCAGTGACGTTTGCCACGCAGTACCCAAATTTTTTTTATTCGTCCAATTTGCGCATGACAAACCAAAATATAATTTCAGATACGCGTTCCCCAGTGCGCGTTTTTTATCGGCGTCTAATTTGATGTGTGCAGATTTAAGGTGTAATTTTTCCTGAATCTCAGGGCTGTGTAATAAATTTTGAATGTTATTCATATCGGACCCCTTTGGTTAAAATTTCCCGTGGTCTCGTCACCCCAGGATATGTATATAGGTCGCCCGTCATATATTTTCAAGTCCCCCATGTCAAGAAAAAAGATTTTTTGACATATGTCCTAAACATTGACACAATATAGGTGTTCATATCAGAACAACATACTGTTGCCAAGAATGGGCGGTATGGATATGAACCCACATCTTGCCAATAATGGGGGTGTGGTTAATATTCATCGAAACTAAGGAGTTAAAAGATGAAAAAATCTTTGAACGCAGCAATTGCATTGTCTGTATTAGCAGCCCCTGCGTATGCTGCAAATCTGGAAAACCCACTGTATATGCCAAAACAGGGTCAAATGTATTCGAAAACTTCTGTTGGTGTTATGTACAAGGTTGCAGATGACACAAAAGCCATGAAAGATAAAGAACACGATGGCGCAACGGAGTTCCCAATCTGGCGTTTGCACGAAGATTTGGGCTATGGTATCACAGACCGCCTGGAAGCGTATGCCAAGGTTGGCTATACACACGACGGCGACATTGACCGCAAAGGTATGCACCAGGGTCGCGTTGGTTTGAAATACCGTGCCTTTGAAACGTTGGATGGCTTTGCGTGGGATGTTTATGCCGACGCACACCTGGGCGGGGTCAGCCCGATGAGTGGCTCTTATGCAGCAAATGGTTTTACATATGATAATTATTCAAATGGCCGCTGGGGCTTTCACGTTGGTTCCCAGGTTGGTAAAACTTGGTCCAAGTTCACCGGCGCAGCATTCTTTGAAGTACTGCAAACATTTGGCAATGATAATAATGAAATTGACGTAACGGGTATGGTTATTTCTACGCCATTAGGAGATTTGAAGCCACGTCAAATTGGTATTCCTGATGAAATTTCGGTTGATTTGAAATCTACGACTGAATTTAATGCCGGTTTGAAGACTTTCTATCAAATTGATGACCGTTGGTCGATTGGTGCCGGCTTTACATTCAAACACCACGAAGATAATGGTGTAGAAGGTTTGGCTTCTGACTTGGGGGCAGATCCATATGTAGCATATGGTATTCAAAAGGCTACAATTGATAAATTGTTAAAGCTGACAGAAGATATGGACGATGGATTTGATGAATATATCGTTTCATTGACGGGTTCATATCAGTTGAATGATGCAACACAAATCACACTGTATGGTGAATACACGTTTGACGAAGCACACCAGGGTTCCCAGAACGGCACAGATGTTAAGGCTGAATTGGGTGCACGTGTTAACGTTGTATTCTAAAAAATACAGAAGAAACAAAAAACTAACATATATTGGACAAAAATCCCCCATTTTGGGGGATTTTTTTGTCGTGGGTATTGTGTTGTGGTTATTCTTCGCCGAAATCCATTGCACGCAGTTTTTCTGCGCGTGGGGTTATTTTTCCAATGGATGTCTGTATTTGTTCAATGTCGGTTTGTGCCATGGCAAAGTGCTGGGAAACTTTTAATGCCCGATCGTTTAAGCGTGATAAATCAGTCAGCAATAATTCCAATTCTTTTTTTATTTTTGCTGCGACACGTTTGATTTTGATGTCGGACAGTACGGCACGTATGGTGTTTAATGTTGCCCACAATGTCGACGGAGATACGATAAAGACTTTTTTGCGGCCTGCGTATTCAATTGTGTCTGGAAATTCACGATGCAATGTTTCAAATATAGATTCTGATGCAATAAACATCATTGCGGATTCAGCGGTACGACCAGGAATTATATATTTTTCTCCGATTGCGTCAATGTGTTTACGTATATCCAGTTCAAACTGCTTGCGCGACATGATGTCGTTGTGGTCGTGGGTCATGCGATTGTAACTTTCCAGTGGAAATTTGCTGTCTATAATCATGTCCCCCGGTGGATACGGCAGGCGTATTATACAGTCTGGACGCACACCTGTTTCTAGCACTTGTTGAAATGCATATGTTTCAGGTGGCATGATGTCTGCAACTAAATCTTCCAGTTGGCGTTCGCCAAATGTGCCACGTGCCTGTTTGTTGCCCATTAAAATATTTTTAAAGTTGGCAATATCATTGCTGATATTTTTTAATTCCAGTGCATTTTGGGTTAATGCCCCCAGACGTTCTGCCAATCGTTCACGTAATCTGGTGTTGTCTTCGCGCAGGGCGGTTATATCAACCATTGGTTTGCGCATCAATATCGCAATCAATAAACCAATAATAACCATTAACATGATAAAAATATAAGTTGTCATTTCCTAATCCTTTGGTATCATAATAATATTATACGAGGATTTAGATATGTTGCAAATGAAACTTTGTGGGGATTTAGTTTTACGCCAGCGGTGTGAACCTGTTTCTGTTATAACGCCAGAATTGCTGAAAATTATGGACGAAATGGTAGAAATGATGGATGCCCAGAATGGCGTTGGCTTGGCGGCCCCCCAGGTGGGTTTTTTGTCGCGTTTTTTGGTTGTGATGGACCCAGATTCCAAGACGGTTTATCGTATGATAAATCCACAGATTGTATCGCGTTCTGATGAAAAATGCACAATGGAAGAAGGGTGCTTGTCTGTGCTGGGGGCTGATAATATGCCCGTGTTTTCAAACGTAACGCGTCCAGAATCAGTGGTGGTCGAATGGACAAATGAAAGTGGCGAACGTGTTGGCGCACAAATGTCTGGAATGCCGGCACGAATTGTTCAGCATGAAACAGATCATCTGGATGGGACGTTGTTTATTGATCATCTGTCGCCGGTGCATCGTGAAATGGTTATGCGCAAGGTCAGAAAACGGAAATAATGCAAATGAAATTGGTACTGATGGGGACAAACGAATTTGTTGTTCCTATGTTTGATAAAATTAAAAACGCAGGTCATGAAATTTTGGCGGTGTTCACGCGCGCGCCAAAGCCGGTTGGACGCAAACAGGTTTTAACGCCATCGCCGGTGCATGTCTGGGCGGATAATAATAATTTAACAGTGCATACGAACATAAATGAATATCACTATGCGCCAGATATGATTGTTGTTGTATCGTATGGTGTGATATTGCGTGATAACGTGTTGTCTTCGGCACCGTGCGTTAATATTCACCCCAGTTTGTTACCAAAATATCGTGGGTCGTCGCCAATTCGTACAGCAATTTATAATGGGGATAAAACGTCGGCGGTCTGTTTGATGGATGTAACGGCGGAACTGGATGCGGGTGATGTTCATATGTGTCGTGAATTTGAAATTGGCGAAAATGATACAAATGAAACTATTGAAGGACGCGTTTCTGAAATTGGTGGCGATATGTTGGTTGAATATTTATCAAATCCATCACAATATCCCGCTGTGCCACAAATTGGCACACCAACATTTACCCATAAATGGACGGGGGCGGATGAAATAATTGACTGGTCGCGCACTGCACGTGAAATTCATAATCAGATTCGCGCGTTGGGTGCGGGACGCACAAAGATTAATGGCACAGACGTCAAGGTTTTGGAAACAAGTGTTCGTGATAATTCATTGGAAATAGTTCGGATTCAACCGGCTGGAAAAAAGCCAATGGATTGGAAAAGTTTTGTAAACGGTTTGCGTGGTGCGGAAATTAAGTATGGTGAATAAGATAAAAAAGGAATAGTATGAGTGAAAATTTAAGTAAAAATATAGCAGAAAAGTGTGAAAATTGTGACTTTTATGTCGAATGTCCAGATGTTTTTGGACGTTACCACTATTTATGTTGTCAAGGCGGGGCGTTAAATATGTTCTTTTTTGGGCCACGCTCGGTCAGTCCAACAGATGTATGCAAGTACTTTGTTGCCAAGAATTTACAGAACCAACGATAGATAAATAATGACACGATATAAAGTAATCTTGGAATATGATGGTACAGATTTAATCGGTTGGCAGGAAAATCGCCAAGGTGCATCTGTGCAATCAATTGTCAAAGATGCAATTTATGCGTTCTGTGGTGTGCGTCCCGACGTGGTTGGTGCAGGGCGTACAGACGCAGGTGTGCATGCGGTGGCAATGACGGCTCATTTCGATTTGCCGGGGGATTGTGTGGCTGAAACGGTTATGCGTGCGCTGAATTTTTATATGACAGGTCGACCCGTTGTTGTGCGTGATTGCGAAATTGTATCAGATGAATTTAATGCGCGATTTTGTTGCACGGCACGTCACTATAAGTATATTGTATTAAATCGTCCAATGGCGCCAGTGTTACAGAAAAATCGTGTTTGTTGGGTGCCACGAAAACTGGATGTTAATGCAATGCGTGCAGCCGCAGAAAAGTTAATCGGAAATCATGATTTTACCAGTTTTCGCGCATCAGAATGTCAAGCAAAGTCTCCGATTAAGACGTTGGATAAAATTGAAATTAACCAAAATGGCGATGAAATAGTTTTTGAATTTTCAGCGCGTTCGTTCTTGCATCATATGGTGCGAAATATTGTTGGTACATTGATTGAGATTGGAATTGGTAAACCGTACGATATTGATGAAATTTTAGCCGCGAAAAATCGTAGTGCGGCTGGGCCAACGGCACCGGCGTCGGGTTTGTATTTTATGCGTGCTGATTATTAAAATCCTAAAATTTTAGGATTTTTTTTGTTGTATTGTTGCTGGATTTTTATTGCCTTGGGTCAGATTTGTGGCTATGATTGAACGGACGTTTAATTCATGTAAGGAAGTGTATATTATGTCAAAGTTAATTGTTGATGGAAACTGGGCGGCGGCGGATGTCGCGTACAGATGTGTTGATTTTGCGGCGATTTATCCAATCACCCCCAGCAGTACTATGGGTGAATTAGCGGACGAATGGTCGTTCCAGCACAAGAAAAATATTTGGGGCGCAATCCCACAAATTATTGAAATGCAGTCCGAAGCCGGCGCGGCCGGCGCAATGCACGGTGCATTGCAAATGGGCAGTCTGGCAACAACTTTTACCGCATCCCAGGGATTGTTATTGATGATTCCGAATATGTATAAAATTGCGGGCGAGCAGACACCGTTTGTTATGCATGTTGCGGCGCGTGCGTTGGCGACACATGCACTGTCTATTTTTGGCGATCACAGTGATGTTATGTCTGTGCGTTCGACTGGGTTTGCGATGTTGTCTTCGCATAATGTGCAACAGGCGCACGATATGGCGGCAATTGCACATGCAGCGACATTACGTACGCGCGTACCGTTCTTGCATTTCTTTGATGGTTTCCGTACCAGCCACGAAGAATCACGTTTGACACGTATTGATGATGATGTTTTACATGAAATGATTCCGGATTCGTTGGTCTTGGAAAATCGTGCGCGTGGCATGACACCGGATAATCCAACAATTCGTGGTACTGCCCAGAATCCAGATGTTTATTTCCAGGGACGTGAAGCAGCAAATCTGTTGTACGATAAAACCCCAGAAATTGTTCAAGAATGTATGGATAAATTTGGTGCGTTGACTGGGCGTAATTATAAGTTGGTTGAATATGTGGGTGATGAAAACGCAGAACACGTAATCGTTGCCATGGGCAGCGCGTGTGAAACTATCGAAGAAACATTGGCGCATTTGCCGGCGGGTTTGGGGTTGGTAAAGGTGCACCTGTATCGTCCATTCCCAGTCGAAGTGTTCAAAAACACATTGCCAAAAACAGTTAAAAATATTGCTGTTCTGGACAGAACCAAGGAACCAGGGGCATTGGGTGAACCGCTGTATTTAGATGTTAAATCTGTTGTGGGTGATTCTGCAAATGTATTTGGTGGTCGATATGGTTTGGGGTCCAAAGAATTTAAGCCACGTGATGTGAAAGCTATATATGAAAACATGATGCGTGGCGAATTAAAGCATAACTTTACAGTCGGAATTGATGATGATTTAACGGGTTTGTCGCTGAAAACGGATCCGGCGTTTTCGGTCGAAGATCCAAATTTCAAGACGGCTATTTTATATGGTATCGGCAGTGATGGTACTGTGGGGGCTGTTAAAAATATTGTGAAAATTGTTGGGGAAAACTCTGATTTATATCCCCAGTCTTATGCGGTCTATGATTCTAAAAAATCTGGTGGTTTGACGGCATCTCATATCAGATTTTCAGATGCGCCAATTAAAAGTCAATATTTAGTAGAGGTTGCAGATTTTATAAGTGTCTCAAACTTTATGATTGCACAAAGATTTGATGTATTTCGTGGCCTGCGTGCAGGTGGCACGGTTATGATTAATACATCAATGGCACCGGATGTGGCGTTTGCGAATCTGCCAAAAGACGTCCAGGAACATTTGATGCGAATTCGTGCGCGTGTATTCTTTTTGGATGCGAATACGGCGGCGGCGGAATTAGGCCTGGGGAACCGTATTAACACATTTATTATGCTGAATTTCTTTAATTTGACACACGTTATTAATCCGGCTGTGGCGGCAACCAGTGCCAAGGTTGCAATTGAAAAAACATACAAGAAAAAAGGTATGGATATTGTAGAGGCAAATTGGGCGGCGGTGGATAAAGCGGCCGAGTATTTGCACGAATATAATTTGCCATCATCTGTGTCAAATTTTGCACCGGATTTTGTGCCTGCTATGACGTTGGATACACCGGCTGAAATTGCAGGAACATTGGGTGAAATGGCGGCGCAACGTGGTGATGCAATACCTGTGTCACGGTTCCGTGTTGATGGTGAATTTGGGGCAGGGCAATATCCAGTTGGAACATCCAAGTATGAAAAGCGTGCTGTGTCGCCACGTGTTGCAACGGTGGATTTAGAAAAATGTATCCAGTGTGGCAAGTGTTCTATGATGTGTCCGCATGCGGCAATTCGTATCAAGGTTATGACAGAAGCTCAGGCAGAACAAGCGCGCAGCGAGGGTGTTATTGTTGTTCCGATGAAGACCCCAGAACTGGGTGCGAATATGTACTATACATTGAACATTTCGCCGGCGGATTGTACAGGCTGTAATGTTTGTGTCAAAAATTGTCCGGTTAAGGCTTTGTCCATGGTAAATGCGGCGGATGTTATGGAAAAAAATCAAGCGGCATTTAATGCGGCCGAAAAATTGCCAGATGTGGAACGCTCAAAATTGAACCTGAATATTCCAAAGCATGTTGAGCTGTTGCCGCACTATTTTGAGTTCCCAGGGGCGTGTGCAGGCTGTGGTGAAACGCCATATGTTAAATTGTTGGCGCATTTGTTCGGGGATAGGATGGTTGTTGCAAATGCAACAGGTTGTTCGTCTATTTATGGGGCTAATTTGCCAACGACACCATGGACCAAAGATTGTAATGGTCGTGGACCGGCGTGGTCTAATTCGCTGTTCGAAGATAATGCGGAATACGGCTTGGGTATGCGTTTGGCGTTGAACCAAAAGCGTGAAAACCTGAAATCACTGTTGTTTGAATTGGGAATTGAAAACGTTGAACAATTGTTTGAAGAATCAGACGCTGTTAAGCAACGTGTGGTTGAAAACACGTTGCGTAAACAATTGTCTGAAATTCCGGGTGAACGTGCGCGATTGGCGGAAAGTCTGGTCGGGGAAATTGTTGATAAATCTGTATGGATTATCGGTGGTGATGGTTGGGCGTATGATATTGGATATGGTGGTGTTGACCATATACTGCACAGTGGTGAAAATGTAAATATTCTGGTTTTGGACACCGAAGGATATTCGAATACAGGCGGGCAACAGTCTAAATCTACGCCATTTGGGGCCAGTATGAAATTTGCCATTGGTGGTAAAGAGCATGCCAAGAAAGATTTGGGCTTAATTGCGATGATGTCGGGTGCATATGTCGCGCAAATTGCGATGGGTGCAAACCAGGCCCAGGCGATTCGTGCATTCCGCGAAGCGGAAAGTTTTAACGGGCCATCAATTATATTGGCGTATGCCCCGTGTATTGCACATGGGTTCGCACTGCAAAATGGGGCTGAACATCAAACCCAGATGGTTCAGACCGGAGCGTGGCCGTTATTCCGCTTTGACCCGCGACGTATTGCCGCAGGTGAAAACCCATTAAGTATGGATTCGTCGGTTGATAATCCATTGCCGTTGGAAGATTTCTTGAAAACAGAAACACGTTTTGCGGCGGCACGTTCTGCAAATCCGCAATTTAATAAACTGGTTGATTTGGCTAAGGCAAATAATGCATATAAAAGTGAATTGAAAAAACATATTGCTGATTTTGCAATGCTGAATAAACCATGTGTCAAAGAAAATGGAGAAGGCTAATATGAAGTCAATAATTCGTATGGGAATATCGGTCTTGTGTTGTGTGATTTTGGCGGCTTGCACATTTCAGACTAAACATCGGGGGTATGTCTTTCCAGCAGATTTGGAAACGACCGTTGCAAGTGTTAAAACCACTGCTCAATTACAAAGTGCGTTGGGCGCCCCCCAGGTGAAAACTATATATGGAGATGAAGTTTGGATTTATTTCGGGACAGATGAAAACTATCGTGGGCCATTGGCACCGACATATACAGATGAAACAGTTCTGTTGGCGTGGGTGAATGGAAAACGTGTTGTAAAAACTCAGGTTTTACATGATGCTGAATTGCCGAATGTTGTAATTGCCAAAGGCGAAACAGAAATTCCTGCCGCAATTGAATTGAACGCAATCGAAGAATTATTTAACAATATTGGTCGTTTCAGTCCGGCGGGGTTGGGACAATAAAATATCTGTTTGTAAAAATATCAAAAAAAGTGTAAAATAGAAACCATGAAGAGAATGTTTTTATTATTTGCATTTTTATTTGTTGGTAATGCATATGCAGGACCTGGTTTTTCGTGTGGTCCAGGGTATGTTTTGGTTGAACACAAAAAGATTGATGGTTTGAATGCCGCGGAATGCCAAAAACTGTGGTGTATGGATATGGAAACAGGCAAATCAATGGGACGCGGAAATACCCCGAACAGTGGATATCGTGCGACATCACAACCAGATGTGTTGAATGTCGCAGGAAAACGTATTACATGTTGGGGGGATCGTAAATGGTGTGCCGGCCAGGTTGAAGGTCAATGGGATTCAACGCATGCTGTTTATGTTCGTGGCACTTATAATAAAGACAGCGCATATCAGTCATACCAAAAGGGCAGTTGTTTTACATGGCGTCTTGCAGAACATAATTGCCCCCCAGGACAGACGGCGTTCTTGGGCGAAGATGGCGTGTGGGATTGTCGGGAACAGGTCAAGACAATTGATCAGTTCCGTGGCTCTGCGATTCGCAGAACCAGCGCCCCGCGTCGTATGATTAAATAAAAAAGCCCTGATTTGGGGCTTTTGTTCAAAAAAATTATTTCATTTATTTGTTTTTTGGCTTTTTTGTGGTATAATGACCTGGACAAGAGAGAATGGCAAACCTGAAAAGAGTGTAAATATGCCAAGTAAAAAATTAGATTTCAAAACAGGACAATATGTCGTTTATCCAACCCAGGGCGTTGGAAAATTGGTTCGAATCGAAGAACAAACAATCGCAGATCAAAAAATAAAAATGATGGTGATTGATTTTGAACGCAACCATATGACATTGCGTGTGCCATTGGAACGTGCAGAAATATCAGGGTTGCGTCCATTGACGACCAGTAAAAAAATGGACGAAGCGATCGCATCCGCAAAGGGTAAAGCGGGTGCAAAACGTATGATTTGGGCGCGTCGCGCAGCACAATACGAAGAAAATATCAATTCTGGCGATCCAATGAAATTGGCAGAGGTTGTACGTGATCTGCAACGTCGTAGCGCATCGGACACAATGACATTTTCTGCGCGTCAGTTGTATTTGCGTGCATTGGAACGTATGGCCCAAGAGTTTGCAGTTTTACATAAAATGGATTTGGATGCGGCTTCAGACAAGATAGAAGATATTTTGGGTGTTCCAAAAGAGATTGATTTGAATGCTGTTGATGTCGATGATGAAGATATAGAAGAAGTAAGTTAGTTGGGTGTAATTGAAAAAAAGCAGAACATTGTTGTTCTGTTTTTTTGTGTCCCTTTACCAATAATAAAACCACCTTTCGGTGGTTTTATTGAATACTGGTGCGAGCAAAGTACTTCGGCAACATTGTTGCCTTCGCCTCGCAACCCTTCGGGTTCATCGCCCCTTTGCTAATAAAAAAACCACCTTTCGGTGGTTTTATTGAATACTGGTGCGAGCAAAGGGGCTCGAACCCTCGACCTCAACCTTGGCAAGGTTGCGCTCTAGCCAACTGAGCTACGCTCGCATTGCGTGGTGTATATTGACATATATTTTTATGTAATGCAAGTGTTTTTTTTATAAAATTTCACTTTCATGTGTCTGGGGGTATTTTGTTCTTTACTTTTCTGAATTTGTTTTGTATAATCTCGGGCAGAAAAGTAACAGAATATACGGTATAAATAACATGAATTTGTTAATTAAACGTTTGGACTAGGAAGTGCGACCAACAGTAACAAATCTGCGGGCGCACTTTTGGTACGTCCGTTTTTTTATAAATAAAAAACAAAAGGAAAAGTAAAATGTCAGAAAATACAACAAACACAGCAATATCAACAAATGAATTGACGGCACGTCTGCAAAAAGCCGAAAATATTCGCGCACGTGATGGTGTTGTATGGAAAGACAAATTTGACCGCACGCATACAATTGCGGCGTCACGTGAATTGGCAGATGGTACGCCTGTGCGTTTGGCAGGGCGTGTAACAGCATTGCGTTGGTTGGGCAAATTGATGTTTGGCCGTATCTATGATATTGACGGTGAAATTCAGTTTTCTATGTCCCGCGAAGAATTGGGTGAAGAAAACTATAAATTTATGAAAGCGAACGTTGACCTGGGCGATTTTATTGGTATTACAGGTGAATTATATCACACAACCGCCGGCGAATTAACGGTTAAGGTGTCGGCATATGAAATCTTGGCAAAGGCACTGCGTCCGTTGCCGGAAAAATACCACGGTTTGACAGATATGGAAACCCGTTATCGCCAGCGTTATTTAGATATTATTTCAAATCCAGAAGCCCGTAATGCATTACTGGGACGATTCAAGATGACACAGTATTGGCGTGATTATATGAATAGAAATGGTTTCTTGGAAATTGAAACCCCGGTAATGCAGAATATTGCATCTGGGGCGGCGGCACGTCCATTTACAACCCATCACAATGCATTGGATGCAGATTTTCAATTGCGTATTTCGCCAGAATTGTTCTTGAAGCAGGCAATCGGTGCAGGCTTTGACCGCGTATACGAAGTCGCCAAGGATTTCCGTAACGAAGGTATGGATGCAATGCATCTGCAAGAATTTACAATGGTTGAATGGTATGCTGCGTACTGGGACTATAACGATAACATCAAATTTACGTGGGAATTAATCCAAGAATTGTTGATGAAATGTCGTGGTACGTTGCAAATCGAATACCAGGGTACGCCATTGGATTTCAGCAAATATGAAATGGTTGACTATACAGCCAAGATGAATGAATTCTTTGGGTGTGATATCTTGGATTTTGATGATGTTGATGCCTTGCGCCAGAAGTTGGTTGATAACGGTATGTTCCCAATGGCAGAACTGGAAGATTTGAAATCTATTCCGACATTGGTTGACTATGTTTACAAACGTAAAATCCGTAATGATATTGTAAATCCAACATTCTTGTACAATTATCCTGCATATATGGTACCGTTGGCGCGCAGAAATAACGATGATGTTCGTCGTATTGATATGTACCAATTGTTGGTATGCGGTGCAGAAATTTGCAAGGGGTATTCAGAACTTGTGAACCCAATACAACAATTGGCAGCATTCGAAGAACAGGCGCGTAATATCGCCGATGGTGACGAAGAAGCCTTTAACCCAGATAACGACTTTGTTCGTGCGATGGAACATGGGTTCCCACCGATTTCTGGTGTTGGTATGGGCGTTGACAGATTGGCAAGTATTATTTTTGACCAGCCGACTCTGCGTGATGTGATATTGTTTCCGATAATGAAATAGGGGGATGTCATGTATTCTTTCGGTGCGGAAACCTGGGCACAGGATATAACGCACGATAACGATAACAGAAATATGGATAAAATCGAATACGCGCTGAAAAATGGGCGTATCGATGTGAATACCGCAGAATACCTGAAACGCCTTTATACAGACAGTATGCATTGGTTCCGCGAGGTTTTCTATGTCCTTGGCAAATCGTTTGGTGCGCCCAAAGCCGCGGTTATGAAATATGACTATGAAACCTGTTCGGCGGTGGATGAACCGATACGTATTGCCGATATTAATCCATTGTCGCCATATGTTGTAAATCATCGTTTGGATGCCGATCCAATGCGCAATCAGTTCTTTACGAGTTATGCAGGGCATAAAATTGATTTGTCGGTATCATCAATCGTAACAGTTATTGTTGCTGCCCAGAAAAAGATAGAACGCGCATTGGATAAAATTACAGGCAAATATTATGCGGATTATTCACGCGCGGTTTGTGACGCGGTGCATAACGTTTTATCTGAACATGATCGTGATGCGTCTGCACGTGCAATTTCAGAAAAAGTTCGTGTGGCACTGGATGAAAAATATGCCAGTACCGCTGCTGAGGTTGTTTTGTCCATTATTGGTCGTGGGCATGAAAAAATTGCGGTCGATTTGGTTCGTGCGTTGGATAAAATCAAAACACCGTATCAAAGACTGGAAGATGTTTGGCGTGTAAAATGCTTGTTTGATTTGGTTCCCCAGGCACGTACTTTTATCGAAAGATTATATGCAACAATGCCGGAACGTATTTTGTCCAGTCGTGACAAGTTTTATGATATGACAAATCCGCGCAACTATCGTGATGCAAAAGTTATTGTAAATATCGGGCCTGATTTAGAAAATGTTGTGCCGTTGGAAATCATATGTCAGGTTCGTACGTTCTTTGAATTTGAAAGTAAAACACACGATTCGTACGAAGCTGCACGTCGGGCCAAGAATTCAAGAACGGATAATATAGAAGCGAATTTGGCAAATTATTACGAATGTGGCGTCAAAGAATACAATAAAATGATTTGTCGTTGTCTGGAAGATTTGTTTGATCGTGTTGGGTGGAATATTTTGTATTCCCAGGATAATGATGTGTCTATGTTTGACGGATTCCCGCGTGAATGTCGATTGTATTATCCACAGAAAGTTCTGGATAACATCAATGAAAAATTAGATGACGCACTTGAAAATGAGGTTTTTCATATTCAAAATGCGCCTGTAAAATTATCGCGTCACCAAGAAAGTACAATATTCCATTTTATGGCACGATTTGTGTTGGTTTCGGCAATGCCATATATGCAACGTGATTGGGCGATGAATCCAGATACCCAGGCGGCTAAGTTGTTCAATTTTGTAATGAATGAAGTGCAACGTTATTATAAAAAATAGTTTCTGGTTATTTATGGGCGCTTACATACAGTGCATAAAACCAGCCGATAACAGACCAACAAAATAACCAAGAACCAAGACGAACCAAGTACATGTCTTGTTTTCCTTTGTCTGTTTGGCGGGCAATCCATGCCGGTGCACAAATAATACCAATAAATATTGATGCTCCCAGGATGTATTTAATAATTAAAATGATTGTTGCCGTGTTTATCATAACATCGTTTTTTTTTAGTATAAAGGGGGAACGCAGTTGCGTATCCCCCCCCCATATATCATTTTTCATCGCAATTATATACCATACTTTGCGGATTTGTCCAGTTCTTCTTCGATACGAATTAACTGGTTGTATTTCGCCATACGGTCTGTGCGTGACATAGAACCGGTTTTGATTTGACCGGCATTTGTTGCCACCGCCAAGTCTGCGATGGTGGTGTCTTCGGTTTCACCACTGCGATGTGATATTACAACGCCATAATTTGCGTCTTGGGCCATTTTGATTGCGCGTAACGTTTCAGTCAGCGAACCAATCTGGTTTACTTTAATTAAAATCGCATTTGCAACACCGTTTTCAATGCCGCGTGCCAGACGTGCAGGGTTGGTTACAAATAAATCGTCGCCAACCAATTGGCATTTATCGCCGATGCGTTCGGTTAAAATACGCCATGCAGCCCAGTCTTCTTCGGCCAAGGCGTCTTCGATTGAAATAACAGGATAATTACTAATCAATGTTTCATAGAACGCAATCATTTCATCGGATGTTAATTTTTTCCCTTCGAAATGATACAGGCCATCGTGATAAAATTCAGATGATGCAACGTCCAGACCAATTGAAATCTGTTTGCCTGGGGCGTATCCCGCGGAACGTATTGCCGCAGTGATTTTTTCCAATGCTTCGTCACAAGAATTCAGGTTTGGTGCAAAACCGCCTTCGTCACCGACGTTTGTGGACATGCCGTCTTGCTTTAAGATTTTTTTCAGATGATGAAATACTTCGGCACCCATACGAATTGCTTCGAATTCATCGTGTGCACCATTTGGAATAATCATAAATTCTTGGGCGTCCAAACCATTGTCTGCGTGTGCACCACCGTTAATGATGTTCATCATTGGTCGTGGCAAGACGCACGGGTTCGGGTTGCCGTATATTTCAGCAATATATTTATACAGTGGAATTTGTTTTTGATTGGCAACTGCATGTGCCGCAGCCATTGATACAGCCAATATTGCATTTGCACCCAATTTTTCTTTGTTTGCTGTTCCGTCCAGTGCCAACATAGTTTCGTCCAGCGCAGATTGGTTAGATGCATCCATATCAATAATTGCAGGCGCAATAATTTCGTTGACGTTTTTTACCGCTGTTAAAACACCTTTGCCCATGTATGCGGAACCGCCGTCACGTAATTCCAGTGCTTCAAATGTTCCGGTCGATGCACCTGATGGTACGGCTGCGCGGCCACGTGCCCCCCCAGATAAAACAATGTCACATTCAACAGTTGGGTTGCCACGACTGTCCATAATCTGACGCGCGTGTACCATTTTGATTAAATACATTTTTTCTCCTTTTTTATACAGATTGATGTTGCCTTGAAAGCCACATTTGTGCAATAATATAATCATAAATTGGTGGGAAAAAGAAATAGAAAATTAATATGTTAAAGAAATTATTTGCTTTTATGTGCGGATTGGCGCCGTTTGGTGCGATGGCTGCGGGCGAACCTGTGCCGGTTCAAGATGTTACGTCGTTGGATGGATATGTGTCGACAGATACGACAAATATTGTAATGGGGGGCAATGTCGTTATTGGTGACGATATAAATGCGGCTGTACAGACGGATGGAATTCGTGCGTTGATTGTCAAAGATGTTACGTCGGGGCCTGCGCTAAATGTTTCAGATGCGATGAATGTTTTTGCAGATGTGCCGGTGGCATTGCCGGGCGGGGGTACTTTTTATGTTGGCGATAATGTGGCGTCTGATGGTTTTTCGTTGCTGGTTGGTGGCGATGTTAATGTCGGTGGTGTGTTGACGGTTGATGGTGATACGACGCGTACATTTAATATTATGGGATATGGTACGGGTAATGATTTTAGTGTAACAACAGGGTCGATTAATAATACTGCAAACTTTAACGTTGTAAATGCATTGAATTTTAATTCTGGGTTGGTGCAAAATTCCGGGAATGTTTCGATTTCTGCAACAAATAATATAGTGTTGGGGGCGGTGGAAAATATTTCTGGGACAGCAACGTTCACAGCGGATAATGATTTAACAATTGATGCGGATTTTGTTAATAACGCTGGCACGGGTGTTGTTTTGAATGCCAAGACTGTTTCTGTGCAATCGGTTCAGAATCTGGGTGTTGGTACGATGACTATAACTGCAACCGAAGCATTAAGTGCCACAAGTATTGAGAATAAAGGGAATACACTGGATATAGAAGCCTCTGGGGCGTCTGTGTTGGTTACTGGGACGATGTCGAACGATTCGGGCAGTATGACAATTAATGCGTCATCTTTGAATATAAACGGTGGTGATGCGAACAACCCGTCATTTGTAAGTAATGGAAATTTGAATATTACTGTGTCTGGCCAGACGAATTTAGCGTACGGTTTTGATTTGGGTATGTCAGACAGTGCAATGTGGAACAATAAATTTTATCTGGAAACGGCCAGTTTGAATTTAGGCGCTGGAAATACTGGGGCGTTTTTTGCAAATAATTTGAATGATTATGATGTTATTATTAATTCTGGGTTTGTAACGGGGGATGTTTCAAATGGGTTGCAAAATAATGCAGCAAATATGTATTTAGCGGCCAATGGATTAACAGTAGAAGACGTGGTTAATAACGCGGGGACGATGCGTTTGGCTGCGTTGTCGAATAGTGATTTGCGTGCTGATTCTGTAACAGATAGAGCAGGGACGGTAACAGATTTGACGTCTGGTGGCAATATAGTGATTTCTGGGGATGTTACGACGAATGCAGAAATGAATTTAAGCGCCCAGACAATTGATGTGGGTGGAATTGTTGGAAATGGTGGAACACTGACGGTGGTCGGTGGCACAGGTCAGAATGGTATGGTGACTGTTAATAATAATGTAACTAATAGTAATGGTACGGTTGATATTTCTGGGCGTCAAATTAATATCGTGGGAAATGTTGATAATAAATCAGGCACTATTAGCGTGGGCGGTTCCGATTTGCAGGGCAGTGCTATTCAGCTGGGGGGTGTTATTGTTGAAGAAGGTGTTGCTAATTTGAACGGTTTGTTGGGAATTAATATTTCACAGTCTGTTACAGGTGGCAATACGTTTGGTACAGGAACAATGGTGGTGTCGGATGGTGTTTTGAATTTTGGCACCGGAACGCATTCGGTAACGATTAATGGGCCAGCAAGTAACAGTGGTTATGTTGTTGATATCGCCGGTAATCTTATTGCGTCTGGTAATTCGGGAACAAGTGGTACAGGTGATGTCTATGTCCAGGCGTCTGGAAATCAGGGCTTCTTGTTAAATGCAAATGGTGACATCAGTATCGGGGGCAATGTCTTAGCAAATACATCAACAACAGTGGCTCGGACATTGATGTTGGCGTCTGGTAACAATTATGTAAAAGGCGATGTTAATGCAACAGGGGCGCTTAACAAAATTTTATTCCAAGGGTATATGGCACCTGATTTTGATTTGTCTGAGGCAACAATGCGCCCTGTGGCGAATTTGACTATTGATGGCAATTTGATTGCGTCGAATGGTGGTGTGGTTGAAATGCACAGTAAAAATATAGAATTAGGCTCTGTTTCTGATGATGGTGGCGTGTTCTATGTATATGGTGATGGCAATGATTCTGTGCAAATGAATATTTTAGCGGGCGGAATAACGCTGCAAGACGCGATTACATTTAATAGTTCTGTTGTTGCAAACACGGGATTGGTTGTAAATCAAACCCCAGAATTTTCAATTGTGTCCAATGATACTGGTGCAGATATTGTTGTAGGTGGTGTGAATTTGGGGACTGGGGCGAAATTAGTATTGGATTCTGGGCGTAATATAAGTATTTCTGGGGACGATGATTTATATTTGCGTGGCGTGTTGGATGTTGATGCAAATAAAAATGTTGTGTTTCAAGATGATGTAATTGTTTCTGGTACGTTGGATATTGATGCATATTATATAGATTTGGCGGCGGTTGAAAACAGTGGTTCTTTGATATTGAAATCTGGGGACGATATTAATATGGGGGCTCTGAAAAATTTAGCGTCTGCATCGGGTGGAACAATTACAGCCGTGGGGGATTTGTATACGGATTCTGTCACATCTAATGGTGGCAATATGGACGTTGTTGCAGATTCGTTGAGTGTTAATGATGCACTGTCTGTCACAGCTGGTATGCTTAATTTAGATGTTGCAAATGGCATAACATTTGGTGGTGATGCAAGTGTTTCTGGGGTTATGAATCAAGGTGTCAACAAGACAGGAATGTTAAATCTGGTGACGGATGATTTAAGTTTTGTTGCGAATTCATTGACGGTTTCTGGATTTACGGCCGATTCTGGGGTAGGGACATATGACATTGGTGGCGATATTGCGGTTAATGGTAATATGACAATCGCTGATTTGGCCACAGTAAATATGTCAGCAGATGCATTTTCAAATGAATTGGCGGGAATTGGGGCATCTTTGCTTACTAATTTTGGTAAATTAAATTTAACTGTGACAACTGATGCGATTTTTGAAGATGTTGTTAATTCAGGAACATTTAATGTGACTGCGTCTGATTCAATTAAGATGACAATGGTGAACAATGCTGGGGATATGTCATTGGATGTCGGGACAGGTTTGATTAATATGGCCGGTTTAGCAGTCACAGATGGTGGGGTAAATGTTAAAAGTTCTGGATTGAATGTTTCTGGTCAGATTACAACCCCAGGGGTATTGTATCAAAACTATACGGGCGTTTTGTCGAATGGTGATATAAATGTTAATTCAAATGATTTTTCTTTGACGGCTGGGAATGTAAACGTTGGTGGCATCAATCAGGTATATGATACTGTAATGAATATATATAGCAGTGATGTTACAGTTAATGGTGATATTGATGTTTATGATTTAACAATTGCCGCACAACCTGGCAATAATTGGCTGGATTTAGATGTTAATGGTAACATATTGGGTGGTACCAAGATTTTGAATTTGGAACAAATGACAGTTGAAGGTGATTATATATTTGACAAAGACAGTCAATTGTTGGCGGCTATTTTGTCTTATAATTCAACCCCAGGGATGAATTCAACAACCCGAAATTATTGGTCGACCGTCAGTTTGAATCCAGATAGCACATTGGGGCAGATTACAAATGCCACAGATGGTCAAGCACTGGTTGAAATCAAGGGTGAAAACAGTCAGTTTATTGCGGGGGCTAAATATAACGCTAATTTGACATTGGGTTCAACGTTGGATGATGGGCAAATTGGTTTAGTTTTGCAAGATTTGGATAAGATTTCACCAGACACAGCAATTTGGTTGGTGCATGCGGAAGGTGGCGTCTTGGATGCCAGCCAATCAGAAAAAAATCGTTATTTGCCGGTTGTGTTATTCTGTAATGTAGACGGGACCAGTTGTGTGTCGATGGGCGAAAGTTTAGGCGCATATATTTCGATGCGTGATTCTGATAACAGTGGTTCCGCAGATAGTTTGTACGTTGTTTTTGATCCACGGTTTGGTGGGCCGGTATTTATAGAATCTAATAAGATTCAGCCGATTGTCGCACGCCAGCCTGACTATACGCCTGGTGAATATGTTGCAGCAGGGGCGTTGGATAATTTAATCGCAGCCCAATTGAAAAAATCAGGTTTTGTTGCAAAATCACCAATTGAGGTTATTCCAGAAATATTCAAAGATACAAATCTGAACGTTTTGATGACGGAATTGTATAAACGCTATGAACGTTATGCAGAAACGGCAAATGGTGCAATATTTATGCCATTCAGTCGGTTGGTACAACCACGCGAAATTGAACAAATTGCTGGGGCAATTGTTATGAACGAGCATACATCTGCGCGTAATTTTGAAGACCGTATGTTGGATGAATTTATTTGGAACCGTAATCGTAATCTGGAAAAAGGATGGCTTGATTTTGATTTCGGTATGTTCACCCAGGATGTTACAGATGGAAAACGTGCAGAAGGAAATCGTTTCGAATTGTCTGGCGGGGTTGATTGGCAAGAATCAGATACGTTGATTTTGGGATTAACCGCACGTGTTTCGCGCAGTTCCAGCAGCGATGATGATTATATGGATTTGGCTTATTTGCCATCCAGCAATGTCCCAGGGGCGGTTTCTGTGGATGTGGCGGATACAAATGTTGGTTTCGGGGCATATTTAATCAAGACACTGGGGCAAAAGTTCCGTGTTTATGGTAATGGATTCTTGGATTTGCATTTGTTGGATACAAAGCGTGAAATGACGTTTATGGAAACAATAGATGGCGCTGGGTCGGCGGTTGCGTTAACAACCGAATGGGGGCTGATGCATGATTGGTTGAATCAGTATATCGTTGGTAATTTGTATGCGCGTGCAGGATATAATTTTGGTTTTTGTTTGACAGAAAAAGTCGCAGATGAAGATTATATGGATATGGAATCAGATGGCTATTTTATGTTGACACCAGGGTATTCGTTGACTGCGCAGAAACGTATTTATCCAACGGCGTGGTTCCAGATTCGACCATATGCAACCATTGGTGTTGAATACGATTTATTGGGTGCGCCAGATTACGTAAAATATAAATTTGCCGTGTCTAAAACATTCAGTGAATATGATATAGATATCAATCCGTTGTGGGCGAACATTGGTGGTGGTTTTGAAATGTTGTCTGCAAATGGTATACAGTTGGGTATAGATTATCGTTATCAATATAATAATGATATGCAATTACATAATATTAAGTTATCTGGATCATACAGGTTCTAAAAAAAATCCCCAAACGGGGATTTTTTTTTGAAACATCAAAACTTAAAATGGGATGTCATCGCCGATATCTGCGACAGATATTTCTTCGCGCGGGGCCGCTGGTGCTGATGGTGCGCCACCGAAATCACCGTCGCCCATCGCCTTAGCGCCCGACAAGATTACCATTTGACCAGCAAATGGATTCAATACAACTTCGGTTGTGAAAACATCTGCACCCTGTTGATTCTGCCATTTGCGTGTTTTTAATGAACCTTCCAGGTATAATTTTGTGCCTTTCTGTAACATACGTTCGGCAACCTCTACCAGATTTGGGTTAAAGATTACAACACGATGCCATTCGGTCTGTTCTTTTTGTTCGCCACTGCTGCGGTCACGCCAGCGTTCAGATGTTGCTAGTGAAAAACTAACCACTTTTTGGCCGCTGTTCATTGTGCGGACCTGGGGTTCTTGGCCGATATTGCCGACCAGGATAACTTTATTTATGCTGCCTGCCATTTTCGCTTCCTTTTTTATTTTATTATTAATATGGTATGATTTGACCAAGAATAAGGGTAAAAATCAAGAAAAAAAGCAAAACTTGACTTTTTTGTCAAATTGTATTATAATAAATGTATCAACAGTGCGCAATTCTGCGCAAATCTTCCACAAAAGGATATTTTATGCATATTAATGAATTAAAGGCGAAATCGCCACAGCAACTGCTGAAAATGGCAGAAGATATGGGGATTGAAAATCCTGCGCAATTAAACGTGCAACAACTGCGTTTTGCGGTTATGCGTGTGTTTGCGGCGGATAACAAGGTTACATTGATTGGGGATGGTGTTCTGGAACGGATGCAGGATGGATTTGGGTTCTTGCGCGCGCCAGAATCAAATTATCTGGCGGGGCCGGATGATTTGTATGTGTCACCAAATTTAATCAAAAAGTACGGATTGAAAACAGGTGATTATATCGAAGGGCAAATTCAGGCACCGGCTGCGGAAACAGAACGCTATTTCGCATTGGAAACAATTGAACGCGTTAATGGCGATAATCCAGAAAAATTAAAACACCGTGTGTCGTTCGATGATATGACGCCACTGTACCCGGATGAACAATTAAAGATGGAAGTGCCATCAGATTCAGACAAAGGACGCAATTTATCTGCGCGTGTTATTGATTTGATTTCCCCGACGGGTAAGGGGCAACGTTCGCTGATTGTTGCGCCACCGCGTACCGGTAAAACGGTTATGTTGCAAAATATTGCGCATTCAATTGCGACAAATTATCCAGATGTAAAATTAATCGTGTTATTGATTGATGAACGACCCGAAGAAGTTACTGATATGCAACGCAGTGTTAAGGGCGAAGTTATTTCATCGACATTTGACGAACCGGCGGCACGCCATATTCAGGTTGCAGAAATGGTTATCGAAAAAGCAAAACGTCTGGTAGAAGCCGGACAAGATGTTGTTATCTTGTTGGATTCTATTACACGTTTGGGACGTGCGTATAATACGTGTGTTCCGTCCAGCGGCAAGGTTTTAACCGGTGGTGTTGATGCGTATGCATTGCAACGTCCAAAGCGTTTCTTTGGTGCGGCGCGTAATATCGAAGGTGGTGGTTCGCTGACTATTATTGCGACAGCATTGGTTGATACAGGCTCTAAAATGGATGAAGTTATCTTTGAAGAATTTAAGGGGACCGGTAACAGCGAAATTATTCTGGACCGCAAATTGTCTGATAAACGTGTGTATCCGGCGATTGATATTACAAAATCTGGAACACGTAAAGAAGACCTGTTGGTGGGCAAAGAATATCTGTCCAAGATGTACGTGTTGCGTCGCATTATTAATCCAATGGGTACGTTGGAAGCGATGGAATTCTTGCTGGACAAGTTGCGTTTAACAAAAACAAATGCGGACTTTTTCAGTTCGATGAATCAGTAATAAATCCCCGCCAATCGGCGGGATTTTTTGTGGGGAAAATATGAAAGTTTATTTGTGTGTTTTTATGGCGGGGGCAACCGCCATATTTTTTTCTTATATTGCGGGGGTGCGGGTGGGACGCGAAAAATGTCACGCAGATTTAGTATCACAATCAGCCACCATTCAATCACAAACAATTAAAATCATAGGGGATGTAAATGCAGAAACTTTTAATCGTGGTGTCGCTGATATTCGTCGCGTCTTGTACGAAAAATACACCATTGCCGAATAATGTATGTGCGCAAATGGTGTGTGTGCCAATTTATGGACGTCAATCAGACTGGCGTGTAATCAGTGATGATTTAGCACGCAATATTTATAGGCACAACCGTATGTGTGATGCAATCAATCGTTCGCAACCATAGATATCAATTCGTGTGCGATATTTGCGGACATTTTGTCGCCAGTTGGGGCGTATTCCACGAATTCAAAATTATATGCGTCACGAAATTGTGATACAAAATATCGTGCTGCATCCAATGAAATGCCATTTGATTCAGGAACTAAGACATCAGGAAACAGGGTGGGGTCAATTGCATCAAAATCAAATGATACAACAAATGGGCGTGTGCCGATTTGGGTGCGAATTTCATTGACTGTTTTTGCCCATGTCGATTCGTTTTGTAATTCAGATGCTGTGCGAATATATATGTTTTTGTGGCGTGCGTATTCGATTTCTGCGGGTTCAAATGAACGCGTGCCGATATAAAACAAGTTTTCTGGTTTTAATGCGGGTTTGCTTTGTATCAACCCCAGCCATCGCGTATCACCATTACCCAACAGTGCGCGCACATTTGTGCCGTGTGGTGCGCCGGATGCCTGGGCCTGAGATGATTCGGGGGTATGAATGTCCAAGTGCGCATCAATATAGATTAAACATAGTTCTGTGTTTGGAATTTGATTGTGTAACGCAGTAAAATGCCCAAAATTCACAGAATGATCACCCCCAATCATAATGTGTTTGTCGTGTGGTGTTGCGTGACAAATTTTTTTGTGTACTTCGTATGCGTCGCCAAATCTGTCCAGTGCGGCAATGTCTGGGGACACAGAATCTGCAACAACCGTTATCCAGTCTGAATCGGGGAACATTTGTTTGATTGCGCGTGGTCCCAATGCAGGACCGTCGTTTGTAATGGTCGCTGTCGCGCCGCGGGCATATTCAACGCCCATAAATTTAGTCATTATAATACTCCAATATACTTTCGGCGGCGGTTTTAATGCGTTGCAGTGATTGTTCATATACGGCACAATCGCGTGAGATTTCAGATCGATATGCATCACGCAAATTTGACGACATATAGTAGCAGTTATTTAGGTGCTGAACACAATATTCATGCCCCATTGTAAACGCGTTTTGACCGCGAACCGTACTTTCCAGACCCGCCCAATCAATGTTCAGGGCATTGTCCAGGTTTGTCCATGAATTTTCGCCGCCGCTATATTCGCCAACGGTTTCCATCCAATATTCGTTCATTTCGTTATCAGACCATTTGTTGGTCGATTTTATGGTTAATATTTTTGTGATTAATTCCTGGATTTCAGGTTGGTATTTAGCATCAATTTGGGACAGTTTCGCACTGCAATAGCAACGGTTATATTCGGTGTCCGCACGTTCGCAATATCGGTTCATACATTCGGTATAGTCTGCCATACAACGTGCGGTTGAAACACCGTCTTTGCTGGTTGATGTGTTGGCGTTAGATGATGTGCGCGCATTTGCTGTAATCGGACTGGTACGGCGATTGCCACGCGCCACGGTTGTTTGCGTGCTGGTGTTTGTTGCGCGACGTGCCACAACACGGCGATTCGTTTGTTGCTGGGGTTGGGCGGTCTCAGATGTCGCAACACGTGCCGTGGCGGTGGTGCTTTTACGGGGTACAACACGACGCGCAGATGTAG
The DNA here is from genome assembly GCA_045645065.1 of Candidatus Enterousia sp. Lineage (GTDB taxonomy): Bacteria > Pseudomonadota > Alphaproteobacteria > Rs-D84 > Rs-D84 > Enterousia. The sequence continues at coordinate 22,242 of JAZRIB010000003.1, read as the reverse complement.
AATTATCCAGTTGTTTTGTCTTGACCACAACGTCCATCGGATTTGTTGATTGTGATGTTGTAACGCCAGGGTTTAAGTCTGTGCGCATTTTGTTTGTCATATATGGGTACATGTAATTGTATGTGTCGCGCTTGATATACTGGGACGTGGCGCGTGGCGTTGTTATTGTAGCCACCGCCGATGCGATGTTTGATGTCGCGATTGTAAACAAAATGCTAAAAATACCTACATACTTAATCATTAGTATATATCATAGGAACTTTCACGAAATCAGACAAGCATAAAAATATATATAAATATTTGCAATTTGAAAAAATGATGTTATAATGGGACTCGTTTCGGGGTGTAGCTCAGTCTGGTAGAGTACTTGGTTTGGGACCAAGGTGTCGAAGGTTCGAATCCTTTCGCCCCGACCAGAAATATTTGTATGGGGCCGTTTCTGTGGTTTTCAGCGGAAAACTAATGAAAACGGCTCTTTTTTTATCCAATTTTGATACCACTTTTACATCAAATAATTTGGCCCCCACTTACACAAGGAATCTGTGTTTACGCAATGGAATTTTCTATTTTCGGCGCATGATAAAAGGAAAACGATACCTGCGGTCATTGCATACCAGCGACCCTGATTTGGCACGATATCTTATGCGGCAGATACTAAATGCGGAATTTAATGTTGGGGTACCTAAAAAAAATTTGCAAAAAAATAAAAAAAATTTTGTTTATTTTTCAAAACACGTTTCACAGAACAGTTCTTTTATAATAACAGGGCCAGAAGTTAGTGCCCCCATAACCTGCGATAAAAGGAGAAATGATATGGCAGGAACTACTAACGTGAAACAAACTATCAAGAAAATCAAAGTAAAAACAAACGCGATGGACTTTTGGACTAATAAAATGAGACATAAGCCAAATGCACAATATGACCGCGACACAAAACGGTTGCAGAATCTTATGGATAATATGGATAGCACTTATCTTGAAGATTTGGAACAAGACCCATTGATGATACATGCCGCAATTAGACGTTTAGAAGCATATCGTTTTGAAAAAGGCGCACATAAAGGTGAAGTGCCATCAAAAAAATATGTGCAAGAAACGATAAAGGTTTTGAAGCGTGTTGTAAATGAAGCAAGAAAGCAAAAGGTCATTGCATCTAAAGGGCACATCTTTGAAGAAATGGGGGATGTGGATTTGGCAGGTTTCAAGCCAGCGGTTGAACGCAGGGCTTTTGGGGAAGAAAAGTTCAAAACCCTGTTTACAACGATGTATGAAATGAAAAATGGGGTTTATCGCACGATTAATGATGCGATTGCAGACGAAAAATATAAAAATGTGCGCGCAAATCTTGTGCATGTCCGAGATAACTTTGAGCATTACTATTATATGATTTTGTTGTTATTGTTTACTGGTGCACGGGCCAATGCGATTGCGACCTTGCGTTTGCGCGATATATATCTGAAAGAAAACCTTATTTGGATACATAGAGACCAGAAGCTGATAAAATCTGGGGATGTGCGTGAAATCCAGAAAAAGCTAAAAACAGAAGGCGCCGAACGCAAAGTGCCTATCGCGAACATTTTACATTCATTGGGTTTTAGTGAATTTGTAAAGGCGCAGTTGAAGAAATTTGGTGCCGACGCGTTTCTGTTTGAAAAGATTGTGCAAAATAAGAATAAAGCCGGATTCAGGGTAAAGACAGCGAACGAAAATTTGAATAAGTTATTTCTGATTGCTGGGTTCAAAGATTGTAATTTTATGCAAGACGTACACTCACTCAAGCATTCTTTCTATACTTCTAACATGAATCGCGCGGGAAAAACAGCATGTGAAGCTATTGCAGGTCAGGCGCATTCTGGGCAGGGGCTTTCGGTCAGCGTGTACACCAATATGAATTACGATAATGCAAGCCAAGACATGATAGAAGCGGTAAATAAGCTGACTTTCCCGTACATTGATATTCTGTTTGGAAAGCATCCGGATAGTGCGCGCAAGCATAATAACGGTGGCAACAATGGGCAAAATGACAAAAAGACTATTGCATCGCAGATAATGAACCAAGATACTAAAAAAGTAGTGAAGTTGGTGTCTGACCCAGTTGGCTTGGAAGAGTTGGCGCAGGAAGATAAAAAGCGTAGAATTTTGGCAAAACAGTATGAACAAATGGGATTTTCAGGAGAGGCAGCTAGTATCATGGCTACTCAACAACCACAAGGAATGATGGGAATGTGGCCTGCAATGCCAGTGTGGCGACCATAAAACAGGGGGCTAATCATGCCCCCGATGTTATTTAATGTAGTTGTAAACCGATGCGCGGGAGATGCCGTAGCGCTTTTGGGCTTCTTTTATGCTGATGCGGCCACTAGATACTAATTCTTTCAGCTCTGTTGCATCATATTCAGATAATTTCTTTGAACCGCCTTTGAATTTGCCTTTTGCCTTAGCTATTGCTATCCCTTCAGCCTGTCTGGTCTTGATTAATGAGCGTTCAAACTCTGCGATTGCCCCCAAAATCTGCAACATCAGATTGTTCAAACAGTTGTCTTTATTGGGTTCAAATTTCAGGTTTTCTTTTTTAAACTCAACCGAACAACCCAAAGATGTGATTTTTTTGACCAAATCCAGCAAGTCAAACGTATTACGCGCCAATCTGTCCAATGAGTGGCATGTGATACTGTCTCCGGCACGCAGATTGTCCAACATCGCTTTCAACTGTGGACGTTCAGCATCTTTACCGGAACACTTGTCAACGTACGTCCTATCATATTGCTCATTGTCAACCAACTGACGTTCTTCATTTTGTCCTACTGATGAAACGCGCGCATATAAAAATTTCATTTTTTTAGTCCTTTTGTCTAATCTGTGTCTTTGTGTCTGTTTAGATTGTACGAAATTATGTATAAAAGTCAAGAAAAAAGCTCTGTTTAGACAAAATAAAAAATTCCAGTATAGGTATGCTCGCTTAGACCTTGCTTGGACATCAAAAAAGCTGTCCATTCAGGGTGGTTTGAGACAACAAACGTAATTTATTCGGTCAATAAATAACGGATAATTGATAAATTGGTTTGGGCTTGAAATTGATTAATCTAATTGATACACTATGAATTGAATCCATAGGGATATGGGTTCGGGGCTGTCACAAGCCTAGTATATCCGGTGCAAAATTGCGTATGGCATCGTTATCCGATGTCATTCCTGTGGTTTTGTGTCGTTATTTATCCCTGACTTATACAAGTCGGGGAGCTGTTTGCTATACAACAGGGGCAACCCAAAGGCAACAGAATCAACGATATACTGATTTGTGAACTCCCCGGCCGCCTGATATCCCATGGCGGTCTAATTTTATACATGGGAGTTATACATGAAAAAACTTGCGATTTTGACATCTATTTTAGCATTGGCTGCATGTGGTGGCGGCAGCGGTGGTTCAGGTGGCGGTACCGGCTTTGGCGGGGCTCCAAGTGTTCCTGATACACCAAACATTCCAGAAATACCCAGCACATCAGATTTCACAACAACCAGTATGTCTGACACGGCCGATAATTCAGTTGAAATCAATACCTATGTAGAAAATATTCTGGGGACAGATTTTGATTCTGGTGCATCTGGCGCATCTGTTATATCACGACATGCCGCCATACGTTCGGGCACAACACACGCAATAAATAATGCGGATACAGACAGAAATGCACGCAACCAACAGCAAATTGAAGATATGTATGCGTTTTATACAAAAAGCGATGCAGAAAAGCGCGAATTTATCAGCAACAATCGCCAATTGGTCAAACGTTATGCACAGTTAGCATACGGCGATAAAATAGAAGATTTTGATTTTGACAACAGTGAAATTGATGCAATTTTAGAACACCTGTCACATGACAAATTCAAATGGAATAATGTCTATGACAAATATAAATTCCAAAAACATAATCTTGCCGACCAGACTTTATATGCCAGTGGCAGCAGGGAAAACGATGGACTTGTTGATGATTATGTAAAAATCACACAAACCAATAATGGCAAAATAACCAAAATCAAACTGCGCGACCGATGGTTTGGTTCGGACAACGACATGAATTTTGCGCGAACTAAAAATGGTCAATTCCTAGCGACTGAATATTCATATTATTACCGTTGTGGCGAAATGTGTCAGCTGGAATATGATACGGACAACCCCAAAGAATCCCTTGCAAACATCAAAGCAGGTTTGTTGGCTTCGTTGGACAAGACGGCACAATATGACCAAAACATAGACACAGAATCAATAGCACAACAAATTATGGGGATAACTGATATTTCCGAATTTGTGTCAAAGTCAGATACAGAAATGGAAGCCTGGTATGATAAAGATATACATGGGTTCTATTCTGTTCCAAATGAATTTATGCTAGATGTTCTGGCCTATGGTGCAAGTGTTGGTTTGCGTTATTCAGATTTTGGAAAGTTGAGCGGTGTTCAATATTTAGCGCACGACAAGGACACTGCTGAAAAATTAAGTTATGCATTCGCAGGTGGATACGACATAAAAAATATAGACAAAGATACAATGTCTGGCAAAATAGCATTTGCCGGCAAGGCGGTCGGACATGTTATGCACCATACCGAAGATGCAGACGGTGTTGCGACAAATAACTATCTGGATATTGCATCGGATGCGAAATTGGTGTTTGAAGATGGCGCTGAAACATTGACTATGAATTTCTCGGATAACGCAAATGCTAATAATCGTTGGTACGATGTGGAATTTACCAAAGACGGCGATAATATCACAGTAAGTTTGACCAATGGCGATAAAATCACAGAAGCAAATTCTCAGTACAAATTCAATCAAACTGAATATAGCGGTCAAAATAATCAACAATACTTTACGTATGACAATGGAAACGGTTGGGGCAATGTCCAAATGGCTGCAATAGAAACATCATACTATGGTGATAATGGATATCCAGAAGAAGTAGTTGGACGTACATTGTTATCTGACCAAAACTGGGATAATTCTTCGGCCGCAACAGACGAACGCGTGTTTACCGCTTCGTTTGGCGCAACCTTGGACAATAAATAATCCATGCGGTTGCGTTATCTAATTTTGATACTAGGTATGACCCTGCCCATGATTTCATGGGCGGGGGCAGATACACAAAAAAATACCCCAAAAGAAATCACCATGACCACGACACAGGCAATGCAACTGGCCGGAACAATGGTTGACAATGGGGATTATGACCATGCGCTGCAAATCCTGACCCAGACCCCGAAAATGAATAATGTGGCATTGGAAATAGAGCGATGGTTTTTATTGGCACAGATTGCACAAAAGCGCGGTGATTATGAATCCGCAATCAAGATATACCGCAAGATTCTGGACGACCAACCGAACCTGGCGCGCATACGGTTTGAATTGGCAACCTGTTATATGCACACCGAACAATGGTCACGTGCCGACTATCACCTGCGCCTTGCCATGGCGGGAAAAGATTTGCCGGAAAATGCACGCGGGCTTATGAACTATTACCGGTATATCGTACGCAAGAACAAGAATTGGAATGTATGGTTCAATATTGGGGCCGCGCCAGATAACAATGTAAATAATGCCGCCGGTGGTCAAGAATGTGTGGCAACTATGTTCGGGCTGATGTGTCGGGATTTGAATGAACCAGAATCTGCAATCGGGACAAATCTGACCTTGGGTGGGGCTTATGAATTCAAATTGTCTGACCAGTGGCGATGGAAATCAGACATTAATCTTTATAGCAACATATATGACAAACATGAATTTGACGACCTGTATATCGGCGCATCAACGGGACCACGCTTTGTTTGGAATCGAGGGGATGTATGGTTGGCAGGTATTGCGGCGCGGCGTTGGTATGGTTGGGAAAGATACAACTGGTCTGTGGGCGCACGATTGGACACAAATTATGACTTTACGCGCAGGTTGTCGGGTGGATTGTATCTGCGTGCCATGAATAACGAATATGACCTGTACGGGGATTTTTTGAGCGGTCAGACCTATTCAGCAAACACGCGCCTGACATATTCATTTAGTGCCAGTGTATATATGAATCTGCGTGCCGGCATTACCCGTGAAGACACCGCCAGTCCAACATACTCATACTGGCAACCAAGTTTATCTGTAGGGGTGGGAGCAGAATTGCCATGGGGATTTCATGCGTATTTTGAGCCGTCAATATATTGGTCGCTATATGACGATGCGCGTTGGACGGTGGATAACAATCAATTCAAGGAAATAACCGAGCGGGACTTTACACATCGTTATGCCCTGTCACTGTCAAACAACAAATTGGATATATGGGGTTTTGTGCCGACAATTACATTCAGTTATACACAACGGGATTCAAATATATGGCAACGGGAATATAACAAGACGGCAATAGAATTCACGATGCAACAAAGATTCTGATTACAACATAACAAAGGAGCAAAACATGAAAAAACTTGTATTATTGACATCTGTTTTAGCACTGGCTGCATGTGGTGGTGGCAGTGGCGGTTCAGGTGGTGGTGCCGGCATTGGTGATGTGCCAAGTATTCCAGATACGCCAATCGTCCCAGATATACCAACCATAGAAGCACCAGTATTGATTACAGAAACGATTAGCGATACTGTTCGGGCATCAAATGCATCTGTGACAGGTATTGCATTGGACAATCGTGCAGAATTGATTGATATGGTTGAACAGACATTGGGCAAAACATACCAAGACGAAGAAACATCTGCCACCACATATTCTTTGCGTGCAGGTCGTGGTATGGATAATGACAAACGTTGGGAATGGGCCAAGGGCAAGATAAATCACATGGGATGGTTTGATAAATCGGACGAAGATTTGTTGGCTAAAATGAACGAGTACAAAGAACAAGGCGAAGAAGCATACAATAAATTTATCAATGACCTGAAAGATGCCTTTACGCTTGTTGGTGGCGACAAAGGTAAGTTTGATGACTTCTTGGATTCTGACGATTGCGCTGGCTTGGCGGGTTTTATTGCAGGTATTATTGGTGGTGATTTGAAAGACGATTTTGAACAGACTAAAGAAGATATGCAATACAAAGAGTTTGACCTGGGTGGCGTAGAAATGACTTTGGCCTCAAGTACAGATGACAACGAAGGCACATTAGATGTTTTGACGTTTGGCCTTGGGGAAGATGGCAGTATCATAGCGGCAGATATGGTGTCGTATGTGTCTGATAATGGCGAAGGTGTCAGTGTCAACCCAGACAGCACAACAACTTTTACACGCAAAGAAGACAATGTTTTTGAATTGCTTCAAAAGGATGTGTCAGAGGACAGAAAACTTGAAGGAACCGCCACTGTTCAAACTTATGGGGCTGAATACGGTTTGAGATATTCTGATTTTGGTGGAATGAAAATCGCTCTGACAGAATCTGAATTATCGTCTGGCAATATTCAAGGGACAGAAAATTCTATCGCACCATTCGCTGGTGGTTATGCAGACAAAAAGATAGCAAGGTCAGAGCTTAGCGGCCGTCATGAATTTGCTGGATATGCCGTTGGAGCGGTGGCGGGAAGCGATAACTCTGGCAATGAACTTTCTTTGGGGGCAGATGCTACCTTGGTGTTTGCAGACGGTACAGAAACTATCAATATGAATTTTTCTGAAAATAATTGGTATGATGTAGAAATTGTAAAAACAAGCGATAGTACAGCCAGCATATCTTTTTCTAATGGAGAAAATGTTGATGATAACTATCGGGTGTTTATAGATGGTGTTGCTGCATCTGAAAAGACTGTAGATAACTATATTACCGGCAATTACAATGGCGGTGGATATGACGAATCTAGCACAGTAAATGGAAAATTGGAAATTTCATACTATGGTGTGAAAGGTAATCCAAACGAGGTCAACGGCGTGACACAGTATGTAGAAACTGTTCCAGAAGGCGAAATACGAATGAACGTAGCTTTTGGGGCTGCAAAGTAGTCTGTTTTTCATGCCGACGTATAAATCTCCTGTCAAAGTGGAGTTTTATACCCTTACTGTATCATTTTTTTGAAGTATAAATAAAACACCCCAATCTGCATTGAAAGGGGTGTTTTTAATCTAGCTCAAAATCCCTAAAGGCGCGGTTTATGCTCTGAGAAAAATCTTCAATTCTTGTATCAAGGTTGCCTTTGAGTAATTTGAATAATTGTCCAGAAAATTTGCTTCGTATTGGGTTGTCTGGATGAAAAAATTGGCACCACAACTCTTTTGTGCAGTAGCTAGCAGTACGTTGTACGGATTCGGGTGTTTCTAGCATTGTAATGTGAATGTTTGGTGATTTAATACGGTGAAAATAACTACGATATGCGCGATTGGCTTGTTCTATGGCTTCTTCTAATTGCTCTTGTGTAAGCTTTTGACCTGTCAGTGGGTTTGTGGCATTGAATAAAACATGCGCATGCCAAGGTTTCTTTGTGTTTTTCTTTTTTTGTTGTTCTTCTGGGGTTGCATAAATATGTCCGCCATATTCTGCTCGGTCTTTTCCATTTTCGTAAAACAGCATAAAAGGATACGGATGTTTATTCCATCTGCGACCTAACAGTGCTTTCTCAAGCGATTTCATATAGAACCAAATGTGTGTTTCAAACTCTTTTATACTTCTTGTCTTTTGGGCCCAGTGCAACTGTATTGTTATCATGCAATCTGGCTTGATATAATCACAAACAAATATTTCCATAAGCTTAGCGTATTGTTTTACAAATCCTTTCTTGCATAGAAATTTTGCGAGAGCAGTATTCTGCTCAACTGTTTCTTTATCGTAATTATTTTCATCTTCTAAATAATCCATAATATATCTCTTTATATTTTTACAAAAAATTATCTTACTTAATCTAACTTTTGGCATTTTCAAAAAGACAGGTTTTGAAAATGCGTCACAGGGCTTTATGTAAAAAAGAGTATAAGAAACCCTTTGTATCAGGCGCTGCCATGTCAGAATCTGAGCAAAAAACTCGGGATTCGAGAGCGAACTTGCGCCTTTTCGCCTTGGTGGGTGGGGGTACGGTCAGGTTTTGTGAGTATAACGGGCCCGCAGCAATAACTAGTATTTTGCTGTTTTTTTACGCCCACATAGGCAAGACCATAAAAAGAACCCACCAAGGGTTCGCTAACTTGATGGGCCTACTTACCGAAACTTCTCAAATAAAGCGAACCAACGATTAGTCTAGATAACAATGGTTGGAATCCGCGGTAAGTACCACTGCTATCTATATTCTAGAACTGTTTATTTTTTATTATTTGTGCATGTCATAATTTTTTTTACTGCATCATGTAATTTTTTTCTGTCGTGTTCTTGCGCGCGTTTTGCTAGTGCTGATAATACTTGTTCATTGATTAATGTTTGTTCTATTTCGTCTTTGAAATGAAAGCCGTCTGGATAGTGTACTGCGTTTTGGTCTGGGTTGTCGTCTGAATAAGCTGCGCGAACACCATCAATGATATATCTGTTGTCTAGTGTCATTGAAACCAGTGCACTGAAAAGGTCAGAGATGTTATTGTAATTTGTGTTGTTTACTTCAATGTTGGTGATTTTCATATGTTTACTCCCAGAGTTATAATAAATAGAACTTGTTTCTGGGGAAATATGTTGCGCGCAGTAATTATTTATGATATAAATTTTGTATACAAAAACTGATGCCAATTTTGGTATCAAACAACAAAAAACAGGGACAGAAAAACCGCAGAAATCCGCCAGTTTTCAATTTTGGACGGAATCCTTTCGCCCCGACCAGAGATAAATAAAAACACCGCAGTTGATGCGGTATTTTTATTTATTTGGTGGGGTTGCGGATTCGAATGGTAAATTAAGATTTTCCATGGTTCGAACGTTTCACTCGATTTATCACTGAAATGTGATAAATCTGCGTGTATCCTCGTACTTATTCGAACTGCGCTGATGCTTGTTCTTATATACTCGGATTCCCTCGGTTTGGCGCGAAAAGCACCCAACCTGTGGGGCATTCCTGACGATTTCGCTGCACGATGTTTGCAAAATCTACTCATTGTCGCCCCGACCAGAATTTCAAAACCGGGCTTTGTGGGTGTTTTTTCTTTTGTATCCCAATATTTTCACGAGTTCGAATGTTCTATTTTTTGAAAGTGCTGTTTTTCGCTATGGTTCGAACTATTTATATTATTTTTCATGAATATTATAAAACATTTTTATTAGTTTTATTACATTGTTATCCATATATTTTCGCGCATTTTGTATTATATCCATTGGAATTTTAAATCTCAATTCTGCCAACCCGCCTGTCATACATGCCAAAGTATCGCTGTCACCACCCAAGGACACAGCGTTTCGCAAAGCGTCTTCATAAGAACATGCATCTAGCGCACAAATAATTGCCTGGGGGACAGAATTTTTGCATTGCACATAAAAACGATTATATAATGGTCTGATTTCATCCAAACTTTGATGTAAATTATATTGGTATTTATTACTTATGGTTTCTTTTATTTGGTTTATAGGAATTAATTTTTTAATCATAAAACCTGTTTCCAGATAAGCATGAACCGCATTTAAACTTTCCGGATGATTATGTGTAACTTTTGTAATCTCGTCCGCTTTTTTAAATAAACATTGTTGATTATGGTTTATATGCAAAAGCGGACTTATTCGCATAACACAACCATTAGAACTAGAATTTATAGAAACACCAGTATTAACCCATTGCAAAAAACCTTTACCAAAAGCACCTATTTCACCATTTTCGTAGGTACGATTTTGATATTTCAGAGCCCATTTACGCAACGTTTCCTCGATTGATCGTTTTGATATTAAATGTTCAGCGACCGCACAAGTCAAAATAGTATCATCTGTAAAACAGCAAGATTCATCAAACAATGAAAAAACCTTGGTTTTGATGTTATGAAATTCAAAACGAGAACCAACTATATCACCAATAATAGAACCAAGCATTTTAGAACTCCTGAAACTTACATGACTATTATATATATATTATGAAAAAGTTAAGGAAAAATTATCTATCTTTCTTCCAATATTCATAATCTCGGTTCTCAAATTGCCATCCCAGCACAACCAGAAGATTCAAACCGCCTTTTTGTGGCGTTTTTTTGTTGAAATTCATATTCTTGATGATATAATTTCACTGTGTAATCAATACAAAAGGATAAAACCCGATGAGTAAATAATATTGTGATTTTTATTAATGTGCTGCGCGTATGCGTAATCGTTTTACACAATATTATGGGGTTTTATTATGGCTTTTATTTCTTTGTCAGATGTTAGTTTTGGGTACGATGCGGACAACAATTTGTTGGACGCTGTTTCGTGCGTATTCAATAGTTCAGAACGCGTGGCGATTGTTGGGGATAATGGTTCTGGAAAATCAACGTTGCTGCGATTGATGGGTGGGGATTTGGTGCCTGATGCGGGGGTGGTTGAAAAAAATGCCACTGTTTATATGGTCGGGCAAATTAATGCGGTGGATTCAAAATCTGGGGGTGAAGCCCAGATGACTGCATTGTCGCGCGCATTTGACAGTGGTGCAGAATTTTTATTGTTGGATGAGCCTACAAATAATTTGGATACTGATGCGCGTGCGCAATTTTTTGCTGATTTGGCATCGTATCCGTTTGGTGTAGTGATTGTTTCGCATGATCGTGAATTGTTAAGATGCGTGGATAAAATCATAGAATTAAATAATGGAAAAATTCGTGTCTGGGGCGGCAATTATGAGTTTTGGATTGCGCAAAAACGTGCAGAGTTGGCAAATATCCAGTCTAAATACACAGATGCAAACAAAGAAATTGCACGATTGACGGGAACGCTAAATGTTGCACAAAACACGCGACAGCATCATGCCGCAAAACAGCAAAAAGATAAAGCAAATCGGGCGTCTGGGTCGCGGTTGGCTGCGAATGCGCTGAAAGGAAAAAGCCAAGAAACAGAGGCTAAAAAGCGTGCAATAATTCAAAAAAAATTAAATGCGCAAATGGATGTTCGGCAAACCTTGTCGGATGCGTTGCGTGATGAAAAAATTAAAATCCCGGTGCCGAATAAGACTTTTTATAGCAAAGAATTAGTACGTGTTTCAAATGTATGTTTTGCATACAAAGACAAGCAAATCTTTAATGGATTTGATTTTGTAATGTATGGCGCAACACGTGTGCGATTGATGGGGCGTAATGGTTCTGGTAAAACGACTTTGTTAAAACTAATTTGTGGGGATTTAATTCCGGATTCTGGAACGGTACGAGTATTTGGTAAAATCGCATATTTGAATCAAGATTTGTCTGTGCTGGATAAACAAAAGACAGTCGTTGAAAATATTATGGATGTGGCGGGCGTTTTGAAACATGATGCACATGCGATTGCGGCAAATTTTGGTTTCCGTGGTGATGCATCAAAAAAGCAGGTTGCGCATTTGTCGGGTGGAGAATTGTTAAAGGCGACATTGGCGACGGTTCTGGGCGGGGATGAACAACCGGATTTATTAATCTTGGACGAGCCAACAAACAATCTTGAAATAAAAAGTATCGAGATTTTAGAAGACGCATTAAATCAATATCGTGGTGCGATATTATTGGTGTCGCATGATGAAATGTTTGCTAAAAACATAAATATTGATGATGTTTTTGGTTCGGAATAGTTTGGATTTTCGGCTGTTTTATGGTATAATTATCAATTGTGTTGGCAGGCGTAAAAGGTGTTGTTATGTTAAGTGCTGTTTTTAAAAAATCTAAGAAAAAAGATAAAAAACAAAAATCACAAAATTTGGTTTTGCCTAAATCTTTGTGGCGGTTTTATTTCAAATATGCGGTGCCTGGGTCGTGGGGTGCGCTGATTGCGTGGGCGGTTTTCTTTTTTGCTGTTTCGATGGACGGGGTTCTGTTTCCGAATTTTCAGCGTTGGTTTATCGCGTTGTTTGAAAATCCAGTGCCAGCAGGGGTCAATTTTATGCAGCATGCGTTGCCAACTATTGCATTGATTGTTGCTCTGTTGTTGGTAATTGATATTAGTGCGTTGTTGCGTGACGTGTTTTATTCGCGTTGGTCGCCGCTGGTGTCTAATCGTGTTTGGACGGATTTAAGTGACTATGTGCATGATCAGTCCATATCGTTTTGGACCGGACGTATGGCGGGCAAGGTTCATACACAAATTTTATATGTAACCAAGGGCTTTGATGCGATTGTTGATTTTTGGCGTATTGTGTGTTTGTTTGCGGTGATTGTGATTAATATGGGGTTAATCTTTTCGATAAATACGTATGTTGCGATTATGTTTGGTGTCGTCTTTGTTTTTCGTGCGATTTACAGTTGGGTTATGGTTAAGCCTATGAACAAATCGTCCAAAGATTATAGCAGTGCCAACAGCGAGGTTTCTGGTAAAAGTGTGGACAGTATATCTAACTTTTCGGTGGTGAAATTATTTGCAGGTACATTGCGTGAGCATAACTATCTTGAAAAACCACGTCAAAATGCGATTAAGACAAACAAACATAAATTCTATATCCAGCGTTGGTTCTGGGGCTTTCCGATGGTTGTCTGGGATATATGTTATGGTATAACGCTGTTGCTGTGTGTGTGGCTGTATGCACGTGGTAAAATCACAGTTGCAGAGATAGTGTTTACTAATTCTGTGTTCTTTATGGTTATGGGAACAATCGGGCAAATTGTAAACCAGATTCCAAATATTACAGATACGTTGGGGGCGGCATCCAAGGCATATGAAGAACTGGTTGTGCCGGTGGATGTTATGGATGCGCCAAATGCACCGAAACTGCGGGTTGCGTGTGGTGAAATTGAATTTAGAAATGTGTCGTTCAGATATAAGCGCAAATGGGTGCTGCGTAATTTTAATTTGAAAATTAAATGTGGTGAACGTGTTGGTTTAGTTGGACCATCGGGGGCAGGTAAAACGACATTGGTAAATTTACTGATGCGTTTTTATGATCCGACGCATGGTGAAATATTGATTGATGGGCAGAATATTCGTGATGTGTCGCAAAATTCTTTGCGTGAATCGATTGCTTTTATTCCGCAAGAGCCCACTATGTTTAATCGTACGTTGCGTGAAAATATTGAATATGGCAAAGCGGGCGCAACAGATGCTGAAATTCAACGTGCGGCCAAACGGGCCGAGGCGCATAAGTTCATAATGGGTACAGAAAAAAAGTATGATTCTATGGTTGGTGATCGTGGGATTAAGTTGTCTGGTGGTCAACGTCAGCGTGTTGCGATTGCGCGTGCGTTCTTGAAAAATGCGCCGATTTTGGTGCTGGATGAGGCGACATCTGCACTGGATAGTGAAACAGAGGTTTGTATACAAAAGTCGTTTGATGAACTGGCGAATGGGCGTACGACACTGGCGATTGCGCACCGTTTATCTACGTTGCGTAACATGGATAAAATTGTTGTGTTAAAGCAAGGGCGTGTAATAGAGCAGGGCTCGCACAAGGCTTTGTTGCGACAAAAGGGTGAATATGCGCGCCTGTGGAAAATGCAATCTGGCGGTTTTATTCAAGAATAAAAAATTCCTTGAAAAACGTTGAAAACTGGGAATTTATAGGATAATATAGATCGGTGAATTAAATTAAGGATATTGAATATGAACGTGTACAAAGTTATTTCTGATAACGTTAAATCTAAGTTAATGGAAGTTGATGGCTTAGCAGATGTTTTGCCAAATGACATTGCGATTGAAACACCTAAAATCCGTGACTTTGGGGACTTTTCAACAAATGTTGCGATGGTATTAGCGCGTCCGCTGAAAAAAGCGCCACGTGAGATTGCAGAAATGATTTTACCAAAAATCTGTGAAATTCCATTTGTGGAAACGGCAACTATTGCGGGACCTGGTTTTATCAATATCACATTGAAAAATGATTTCTTGGTCGCACCGGAAAAATACAATATTGCCCCAGTAAAATCCCAGTCATTAACAATTGATATGGATTACGGCAGCTATAATATTGGCAAGGCTTTGCATATCGGACATCTGCGTACGACGGTTGTAGGCGATACATTTAATCGTATCGCGCGCGCATTGGGGCATAAAACAAAATCTTATAATCATATGGGCGACTGGGGGCGTCCGATGGGGTTGATTATCGCGTGGATTTTGGAATATGGTATGCCAAAAAATGCAGATGATATTAACGCGATGTATCCGGCATCGACTGCGCGTGCCAAAGAAGATAAAGAATGGTTGGAACGTGCGCAAAAACTGACTGTCGAATTACAAAGTGGTAACCCAGAATACTTAAAGATTTATAACGAATTTGCGCCGATGTCATTGGCACAGATTTCGGATGTTTTGGTGCGTTTGAATATTTTGCCGTTTGATGAAAACAAAGGTGAACGCCTGGTCGCAGAATATGTACCGGCGGTTCAGAAAATATTGGATGAAAAGAATTTGGTTGTGCATGACGATGGTGCGGATATTATCCCGGTAAAATTGGATACGGACACTGCGCCAATGCCACCTGTGTTATGGCGTTCCAGTACCGGCGCGCAAACGTATGCGGCGGCGGATTTGGCGGCGATTTATTATCGTACAACGACTGATAATCCAAATGATATTGTATATTTCACAGACAGTCGTCAAAATTTGCACTTTACCCAGATTTTCCGTGCGGCGAAAATGGCGGGTATGGATTCTGCGAATTTGCAGCATATTGGTTTTGGTACAATAACGGGTGCCGATGGCAAACCGTTCAAGACACGTGACGGTGATGTGCCAAGTTTACATCAAATGCTTGATATGGTTGCGGATTCTGTGCGTAAACGTGCGAGCGAATCGGGCAAAGAATTATCAAACGAAACAGTTGAAATGATTGCGTTGGCAGCATTAAAGTTTAATGATTTGATGCATGACGTAAAATCAGACTATGTGTTTGATGTCGATTCGGTTACACAGTTCGAAGGACGTACCGGCCCATACATTTTATACACTGCGGTGCGTATGAATGCAGTTATGAAAAAAGCTGCCGATATGAATGTTGTGGCAAATCCAGACGTTAAAGATTTGCAATCCGAAGAACGTAATTTGTTATTGCGTGTGATGGATTTTGAACGTGTTTTGGAAAATGCGTTTACGCGTCGCGCAACAGATTTGCTGGCGAATTATGCATATGATTTAGCCCAGGATATAAATACATTCTATCATCATTGTCCGATTTTGCGTGAAGATGTGCCAATGGATGTAAAGCAGGGACGTTTGTATGTCGCAAATGTTGCGCGTGAAACGTTGTTGCGTGCAATTGATTTGATGGGACTGCGTGTGCCAGAATCGATGTAAGTTGCGGAAATTTGTGTTTTTTTAGGCGGTCGTATGACCGCTTTTTTTGTTGCTTTTTACTGGGTATGGTTAATTAAGGTTAATTATATTGATTAATTGTTGTTAATTATTGTTTGGGATAGGTGTTTGTGGTATAATCTGTGTAAAAGAAAGGGGTGAATATGGGAAGTGTTAAAGAGTTTCGTGACGCGATTGAAAAAATAGGACCCGTTGTGGAAAGTTGGGCTGAAGCGCGTATTCAGGATAAAGAAGACTCAAAGTATGTTCGTGATATGAACAATTGGCTGTGTGTGCATGCGACACGCTATATGCCGTTAAAGACCAAAGATGGTGGGGCGTATATCCCAACAACGGCAATGGCAACTGGTTTTGCGGGGCATCCGCGTTCAACGGTGCATTTTACGCTGAATCATGTTGTGCGCAGTCATGCTTTTGGTAACTGGGATGCTACGCCATTTATTATATTGGCACCGTATAAATCTGTGGTTGAATTAAATCAAAATCCGGCTGAATTGTCGCCGGCAGATACATATTGGTCGGTGGATCCAGATGTTGGTTTGCGATTGCCAGAAAACACATATATTATAAAGCCATCAAACGATGTGTTGTTTAATATCGGGGAA
Source organism: Candidatus Enterousia sp. (assembly GCA_045645065.1). Taxonomy (GTDB): domain Bacteria; phylum Pseudomonadota; class Alphaproteobacteria; order Rs-D84; family Rs-D84; genus Enterousia. The sequence goes on along the minus strand of JAZRIB010000003.1, from coordinate 5,332 downwards.
CATGGTGCAACATATAAAACAGATAATTTTACAGATGAAGAAATAGAACAAATTGAATCTAAGCTGTTATCACAGGATCCCGAAACATACGACAGATATAAAAATGCCAGTTTTCCGGAATGGGAAGTGCGACAAATTATTGAAAATCTGCCGGAATCATTGCAAAAAGCCTATGCACTTAGCAGGGATAAAAAGGCATTCTTGCGCGGGATGTTTGAAGAATCTAAATACGAGATATTGACAATGTTTTTGCGTAATGCTGTTGTGAAATTGGCAATGGATAAAATAGGGTATAAATATATTCAGTATTATGAGCATGGGGATACAAGTCGGGCATTTGTGGAAACCGTACGCGCAACAGGATTGAACGCAACCTGTGGTAACAAGGGACATTCTGGTTCGGTTTATAATATAATGGAAGATGTTTATGAAGATTGGATGGATGTTTTTGAAGGTGATTTGTTTAATACTAATAAAGGTGTGTATAATCAAAGAAATGTGGATGGACTGTATGATGATTTGGTAAAGGTAAAAAATATTCCTTATTCCCAAGCGGTTATGAACAGTATAATTAATAACAAACCAATTGATTTTTATAGGGAGTATCAGTATATGGCGGCAACTGTTGCTAATGTAAAATCGATTGCAGAATTTGATAAAAACCTGGACAAAACATTACGTAAAAATGCAGATATGCTGTCGCAAAAATATATGCTGTGGTTGGCCCAGGTTAAACAGTGGTCCGGATATGACGATTTGGTTGTTAAATTAAAGGCGTTGTTAACGCAAGTTCGATTTGCAGATAAGGGGCGTGATTTCTGATGGGGGCATCGCATGAAATAATCTGTTTTTGTCGGGCGTATATGCGTATGCAGCCATCGTTACCGATTCGCCCCAGTCAAATGGCGGTGTTGGAAATATTGTGTACAACGCCGGGGTCGCATACACCTGCGGATATAGCGTCGGCAATGTGTGTATCGCGACCGATGGTTGCGGCGCATTTGGTTGCGTTGGCGGAAATGGGGTATATTTCGCGTGTTTCATCGCCCGATGATGGACGCAGTGTTTATATTTTACCAACCAAAAGTGGCGCAAAAATTTATGCGGAATATGTTGCGGCAAATAATCGTATCTTAGATATTTTGTCCCAGAAAATGGGCGTGAAACGGTTTGAATCGTTTGTAAAAATGATAACGTTAGCAAATAAAATTATGGCTGAATGAATGCCGTTTATGGTTGGGAATTTTGTCTTTTTTTCAATTGGAAATTTGTGTGTGTATGTGATACGCTGCATATCATAGTAATGGGGTGTGTATATGCGCGTTAATGTGAAAATAGATAAAAAAACAGCGTTTTTATGGGTTGGGTTGCTGTTCATTTTGTTGCTGGAATGCACAATTAAATGGATTGGGGATCTGTTTGGACGTATAAATCTGGACGAAGTGTCTTTGATGATGCAAATCGGGGCGGGGGGCGTCGATGCAGAAATACTGGCGTCCTTTGTCCGCAAGGTTATTTTGCGTTCGGCGTTGTGGTCTGTTATTTTGACGTCGGTTTGTGTGCTGATGCGTAAATTCAAATTTGTGCCGGTGTTGGTCTGGTGCGCAATGGTTGTTGTGATGGGAATGCGTATCGTGGACGCAAATATTCAATTCGGCAGTTTCTTTAATACATCTGTGTCTGATTTTTATGAACGTGAATATGTGTTCCCAGAACACGCAGATATTAAATTTAAAAATAAACGTAATGTGTTAATGATTGCGCTGGAAAGTATGGAAAAACCGTATGCAGATGAAGAATTGTTCGGAACAGGCGGTTTGACACCAAATATCACAAAATTAGAACGCGATAATGTGTCGTTTGAAAACTATCACGTGTTGTCGGGTATGACCCATACAATTGCTGCAATAACGGGTATGGTAACGGGATTGCCGTTGTTCTTTTCCAGTTATAAAAGTATCGAAAAAATGGTGGGGGCAACCGGAATCGGGAATATTTTTGTTAAAAATGGATACCAGACGTGGTCTTTCTTTCCGGCCAGTGGTAAATTTTCGTTAAAAGAAAACTTTTTGCGACGTATGGGGTTTGAAAATATTTATGACGGCGTTCGGTTGCGTGCAATGCTGGATTATGAACTGGATGTTAAACCATTCGAAGGAATTGATGATGGTACACTGTTCGAAATGACGCGCCCGATGATTGTGGATATTATAAAATCTGGTCAACCTTATTTTATCTTTATGGAAACAATTAATACCCACTGTGGCGGATATTATACCCAATATTGTCGTGATTTGGGCTTTAAACAGGAAAATATGGAAGATATCGCAAAATGCGAAGATAAAATTGTGTCTGATTTTGTGCAATGGTTCAGACAACAAGACCCAACCGCGGTTGTTGTGCTGGTAAACGATCATATGCAACATTCAGGCGAGATTATGGAAAAACTTAGCCCGTTGGGATCACGTGCGCTGAATAACGTGTTTATTAACGCAGGTAATGTGTTGGATGGTGTGAATGAAATGCGACCTGTTGCGGCGTTTGACTTTTTCCCGACTGTGGTCGAAGTCGCAGGGGGTAAAATCGATGGTTGTCGTTTGGGATTGGGAACAGCAATGACAAAACGTTGCGCCGGTGTCCAGACAATGCGCGAAAAATACGGTGACGCAGAATTGCAACGCTTGATGGAACAAAAAAACGATTTATACTATAATTTATCAGTCGGAGGTGTGCGATAATGTTACAAAAACGTAAAGGATTGATACATTTCTTTAAGGCTTTTAAGCATTCGTGGGATGGAATCGTGTCTGTTGCACAGTCAGAGGCGGCGTTTCGTCAAGAATTAGTGTTGTGCGCAGTTGGGGTGCTGGTTTTGTGTCTGGTTGATGTTAGTGCGTTTGTACGCGTGGTGTTGTGTGTTTCTTTGGTGTGGATTTTAATCGCAGAACTTATCAATACCGCCATAGAAAATATAGTGGACAGAATTGGGCCAGAATATCATGAATTGTCTAAACGCGCCAAGGATATCGGCAGTGCTATTGTTTGTATGACTATTATTTCAGTGATTTGTATGTGGGTGTTTGTTTTGTGTTTCTGATATCGCCCCTAGGAAAACGTGCAATTTTATATGTGTGTGATGCCGTGATAACATAATATCCGTAATACAAAATAGGGGGATATTATGGCAAAAATAAATAAAAATTCACGTTGCAGTATTTGCACGTCTGTTGAAAGACTGTATAACAAAAGCGCACCTTTGTTACTGGGCGAAGCGTTGTTGCTGGGTGTTATTGCGTTGTTTATGGCGTTCAAACCGTTGATTGTGTTGGAAACGTTGATGCTGGTGCTGGGGTGCGGTTTGATACTTTTTGGCTTGTATCGTATGGTTGCAGGATTTGTAATAACACGTCCGTATGGTGGTGGATGGCTTGATGTCGTGTTCGGGATGATTAATGTTGTACTGGGGGTATTGTTCCTGGTTTATCCTGCGGGTTCTATGATGGCGTTGCTGTATGTTTTCTTGTTTTTGTTCTTGTTCAAATCATTACAGGCATTGGTGTTCGCAATAAATATGGCGCGCGCACGTTTTGGACATTGGGTTTTTGATTTGATTGTTGCGTTGGGGTTGTGTGCGCTGGCGGTGGCGTTGTTGTTCTGGCCGTTGACGGGGGCAGTTGCGATTGTGTACTATTTGGCGATAACAATGTTGTTTTATGCCGCAGCAGATGTTTATATGTTCATAGAACTGCGCCAGTTAAAACATATGGTTGATGATTAAAAATGCCGCCCGAAATGGGCGGTTTTTTTTTAATCGCAATATGGTTTTGCAATTGTGCAATATCCAGATTCAGGTGTTCCGACCCATTTACATAGATAACTGGAACTGGTTAACGGAACAGATTCGGTATTGGATACGCTGCGACATTTATAGTCTGTGTAGTTTTCTGAACCCGTACAGGCGTCATAATATGTCGTGTTGCACCATTTGGTAACGTATTCCCGTGTTACGGTACAACCCAGTGTATCTGACCATTGAGTGTAGTTCGTGTAATTGCAATCGCATTGGTTGCCATTCCACTGTCCGCCTGTTGCAATGCAAAGATCAGATGGCGCAGTAGGCAACTGTGTATCCTCAGTGGTTTTTGTTGGAAGTTTTGTAATTAGAGTGTTTGTGTCAGTTAGCGTGCAAGTATTGTTTTTAGTGTATATGTTACAGGTGTCGCTACTTGTTGTGTTGCTGCATTCAAGATTTGAATAATTATTAGGAGATTTTGCAAGAGAGGATGCCATACCATATGAATTACACCTGTATGTTTTTATAGCGTTGTTCGATGGGTTATAGGCAATAACAGAAGTGTTAACCTCTTGAATGTATATGTATCCGTCTGTTCCTTGGTAGGCATTGTATTGCGATAGTAACAAGTTTGATATAGCGTTATTATTGTCATTATTAACGTTGTTATTACACATGATATATCCTGCAAAGTCTGCGATTGCTTTTGGGTCAGGGGTGCTGTCTATTTTGCCGTTCACAGACATACATGTGATGATGTTCGCACGACATGCGTTTACAGCAATGTTGTTGTTTGTAGTACCATAATCATTCTGATCCAGACATGATTTGACATCGGCAATACATGTTGTTGCGTATTCATCAAGTATTTTATCTTGCTTAACTTTTAATAAGGGTAATGTTCTTCTTAGATATTCCAGGATGACGTCATTGTTTGCAATGTATTTGTCGTTGTTGTCATATGTGTATTTGCGACATTTGTCCAATACAGAAATACACATGCCGTATGTACGACCGTTTTTTATATATCCGATTTTGTTGACAAGAAAGTTCGATAATGTGCCGGATGTTTTTGTCGGCAGTTCGGATGTTATCGTATTATTTATATAATCGTTCATAGAACCATCACAATATGCGTGGTTTTCACTGTATGTCCATGTTGCATAAACCCCTGTTGGGTTACAAGATTTTTTTGCTGTGTATGTATCAAGAATAGGCATTGAACCAACAACAATTTTGCCGTCAACGATATATTTGCCACTTGGATCCAGACAGTTTTCATAATCTGTACCACAGACAAAGTCGTCCTGCATACAAGAATCCAATGCGTTTACGCATCCACGCAGGTCATATGAATTCTTTTGCTGGGCAACCATTAAGCGCGCCTTTTGCAATACTGATTGCGCATTGCGAACCGTTGAACGCATCTGGTCATTGGCATCTGTCAATGAACGTTCGTAAATAACACACTGTTTATCAATTTCCATATCGTATGAATTTGTGATAACTGCAATATCTACGCCCTGGGATTGACATGAA
>JAZRIB010000002.1:0-15884 GCA_045645065.1 Candidatus Enterousia sp. | reverse complement strand
AAACCGATATATTGAATCTTTTGTGCAACATCTTGCAGGCTTTCTGTGGCTGCTTTTAATGCTGCTTCTGTTTTTGCATAATTCTTGACATTCTTGGAACATGAACAACGTCCCTGGTTATCATCCAAGACATTACAGAAACTGTCCATACATTCAGTATACTGAGACTTGCAAAAATCGGTAATCTGTGCCAATTCATCCATAGACTTGGTAATATCTTCGACAGAAACAGTCGTAACCGGCGTTACAGATGTCGAATTCGAAACACGAACCGATGGAACACGTGCACGCACAGACGAACCTGTGACAGTACGTGTACCAACACGACCTGTGTATAATGGTGTGTTCACTGTATCATTTTGCGTAATAGAAACCGTCGCAGCACCCGAACGCGCAGTTTGAACATTGTCAGAAATCTGAGTTGCACGACGTGCAGAAACGTTTTGAGAAGAAGCTGTACGTGCACGTGATGCAGTCCCACGTGTCATCGCATTACGTGTTTGCGAAATATTTGCAGCCGCACGTGACGCAACCGCACGTGACGCCGAACCAGTTGCACGTGTCGTCGCACCAGACGTAACCGCAGCCGGTAAAGAACGTGTCGCACGTGACGAAGAACGATTCGCACTGCGTGCAGGCATGTTTGGTGTCGCAACCGTTTCAGATTCTTCGACAACGATATTTTCGTCATCAACGACGACATCGCCATCAAACATTTCGGCATCCGAATATTCAATTACATCGTCATAGTAAACGGGCGCAACCTCAGCAAATGCGGGCATTACCAATAAACCACTTAACACTGCAACAAATCTTTTCATTGTTTTCCTTCCTTCTCTTTATGCTCTATTATACCATAATAAAAAAAAAAAAAAAACTCTTTTTTATAAAAACTTTAATAAAAACACAATGTTAAATGGCGCATGTTTTCATGCGCCATTTTATATCAAAATTTTGTTTATTTGCGCGACCATGGTTTCCAATGACGCAACCTTTCCATAAGGAAGTATATCGCCGGTGTCAGGGTGAATGTGAATATCAGACTGGCCAGCATACCACCAATCATAACAGCACCCATGGCGACCTTCATTCCGTCGCCTGACCATAATTGCGGTACCATACCCGCCATAACTGCAATCGATGTCATTAACACCATGTTCTTTTTGTCCATCAATTCAGACCACAGTGCGCTGTATGGTTTTTCACCATTTGCCACGCGATTAATTGTTGGTTCTAATACTAATATATTATTATTAACAACCAACCCAACCAACATAACAAATGCCAGCATTGCACCAATATTCATTGTCGCACCCGACAAGAACATCAAAACAAATACGCCTGTGAAACTGGTCAAAATCGATGTCGCAATCGTAAACGGATGCGCCAATGAATTCAAAATCGCAGCCAACAACATAAATGTTAACACAGTTGCCAACAAGAACGCTGTGCCAATTTCAGACGCCGTATCACTTTGCATTTCGGACATACCACCAAATTCAGTATAATAACCGTCAGCCCAATCAATTTTGTTTAATGATGACTGAATCTTGGCTTGGACCGGCCCCATTGTCGATTTACCAATGTTGATGTCAATTTCTGTTAGACGGTTTTTATCCTGGCGACGAATGTCTGGGGTGCCGGCTGTACTTTCCACACGACCCAATTCAGATAACGGAACCATACCCTTTTGCGAATTGACATATACATTATTAAATAATGCAGTGGTCTTGAACGCTTTGTCAAATTCCAAAACAATCGGATATTCTTCGCCACCTTCTTTGTATTTATATGTATCGTTTCCAAACAATGCCGTACGCAGTGTCGTTCCTGCGTATGCGTTTTGAACACCCCAGAAATTCATTTTATCTTCATCTGGGACAAAACGGTATTCGTTCGCAGGTGTTTGTTGCGCGCGAACCGCCGATTGAACTTCTGGAATTTGGTTTACCATTTCGATAATCTGGGCTGCGTACGCTTCGCGTTTGGCGTCATCAGGCCCAAATACATTTAATACCAAGTCAGACGATACACCCGCAGATGACGATTGACCCGCACGTATTTGAATTTCTGCGTCTGGGATGTCCGCCAGTGTTGGCAACATTGCCTGGGCTAATTCTTTATCGGATAAATCACGATCAGACGCGTCAACCAATTCAACCTTAACCGAGATATTTTGTAAACCACGTTCGCCAATCTTGACAGATGTTGATTTTACTTCTTCAAATTTATGCAAACGTTCTTCTAGTATCTGGGCAATGGCGTCAGACTTTTCATATGTCGCCCCCATTGGCGCACGTGCTGTCACTGTAATTTCATTGGCGTCGGTTGATGGCGAAAATTCATTACCAACAAATTTCATCAGCATCGTAGAACCGATAAATAACGCAACCGCAATCAGCAATACTTTGCCTGGATTTTTATGCTGAAAATCATACCATTTATGCAGACCGCTGTTTTCGTTTGATTTTGCAACTTTCTTTGGCTCTGGCTTTTTTACGGATTTGTGGTTGCCAGTCAAACGCAATATTTTAGCAATCATCATTGGCGTTAACGTAAACGAGAACATCAATGATAACACCGTTAAATACACAACTGTCATACCAAACTGGTTCATAAATAAACCTGCAATACCACTCATAAACGCCAACGGCAAGAACACAACAACGTTTGTTCCAACGCCCGCCAATACAGAAACAGCAACTTTCTTGGTACCGTCAATTGCTGCATCTTCGGGGCTTTTACCGCGGTACATTTCTGTCAATGCAGATTCAATCAAAATAATCGCGTTTGATACCAATGTTCCCAACGCTGTCGAATACGCTAACAAAGTCAACATATTAACTGTAAATCCAGACTTTTCCATAAAGAAGAAGCCCGCCAACAATGATGTAGGAATTACAACACCAGCAATAATTGTTGAACGCCAATTGCGTGTGAACGCCAACAAAACTAATACCGTCAGCAACACACCCAAGACAATTGAATTAATCGTGTTTTCTGTTTCATCAGATACAGTCGTCGACGAATCGTATGCTATCTTCATTTCCGCAGACGGAAAACGCGATTTCAAATCTGACGAATATTCAGACATATGCGTACGTACAGCGTCTGAAATCTTAATGGCGTTACCGTCTGATGCCTTAACCACAGACGCAATAACAACATTGTCGCCGTTATAGCGCGCACCTGTTTCAATTTCACGTATAGAATCTGATACTGTCGCAATGTCTGACAGTTTGAAGTTATAACCTTCGGCTGTGGTTAAACGCAAGTTTTCAATTTCAGATACAGATGCAAATTCACCAACAAAACGTACCGTCGATGAATTTGTTGTCGTTTCAATTTTACCACCCGGGACGTTCAGGTTGCGATTACCCAATGCCGCTACAACATCCATAACCGTTACACCACGCGCCGCCATTAAATCTGGATTCATCGCAATGCGGACCGCACGTTCAGCACCACCAAATATAGACACAGATGCAACACCTGGAATCCCTGTGATTTTTGTGGACAACACATTATCAACATATTCTTCTAAATCACGCGAATCTGCACCATACAAAACAATATCTATGACAGATTGCTGTAATGGATTTAATTTTTCAACCATCGGACGTTCCATGTCTGACGGAAATTCTGATAACAGTGCGTCCAATTTATTTTTTACTTCGGATGCTTTGTCATTAACATCAACCCCAAGATTAAATTGCGCCAACACCATACCACTGTTTTCATATCCATATGATGTAATTGTATCCAATTCAGAAACTTCGGAAATTGCGTCTTCGGCACGTTGCAAAATCTGGGATTCTATTTCCGCAGGTGCAGCACCAGGATACACAAATGTCGCCGTTACAATTGGCAAATCAACCGGTGGTGTACGTTCAATGTTCATCTTTGGAAACGACACCAAACCCAATACAACCCAGAATAAAACAAACATTACTGTGGTAACTGGACGACGTACAAAAAATTTCAACATATCTAAATCCCCTTATGCTTTTCAGATTATTTTTTTACAATTCTTACCTTTGCACCGTTGTCAACATGCGACAAAATCACACTGTCCCCGTCATTAAGACCCGATGCAATGTGTGCAATATTCGCATCTTGGGCAACAACAACAACGTCACGCGTTACCGCAACACCATTTTCAACAACCATTACTGTGTTGTTCTCAATCGCAGACACAGGCACAAAGAAACCTGTGGCTTTTATTTCTGCGAATTGTAAGCCATCTGACACACCCGATGTACGAACAACATGCATACCTGTGTCATAATCAATCTTGTGCGACACAGATTTAATAACGCCATCGCCAATCTTTTGGCCGGCACGCAATTTTTCAACACGCGCCCCAGACACTAATGCGCGATTACCCTTAACCGCAATCGGTTCACGCAAAATGCCGTCTGTATAAGAAACTTTAACAACTTCGATTGGGGCACCTTGGTCAATCGCAACACGCGACGCATTAAATACATGACGCGCATTTTCAGACGCAACCGCCGCAAAACGAAACACAACCCAACCAATTAATATCGCAATTAACAGAATTATAAAAAACTGTTTCATCTTTTTTGTTTTCAAATTTTCCGCTATTTTTTCCATTTTTATTCACCTAACTTTTTTACAGATTGTTCAGACATCAAAATATTGTATTTCATATTCAACAGTGCCATATCTAATTGATACAGACCTGCTGCAACATCCGCCAATTCCACAGCAGATGTTTGACCGGCACCAAAACGATCCTGGGAAAACTGATACGCTTTGGCAGCCAAATCACGCGCTTCTTGTAATTTAGCAAGATTACCACGCAAATGATTGTATTGCTTTATCGCATTGTCATACTTTTCAGATGTAAGTTTTTTTGATTGAGCCAAATCTTGGCGTGCAGCCTCTGCATTCATGGCCTGGACTGTTGCATTGGCCCGATTAAGACCGCCACTGAAAATAGGAACCTGAAGTGCGATACCCCAATTCGCAGATTGCGACCCTTTTACATCAAACATTGAATCAAATTCATTGCCGATTGCATAATAACTGTACCCAGCAGTCGCCGCCAGCGTTGGATATGCGCCCGCACGTTCGGAACGCGCCATACGTTCATACATTGTAAACTGTTCAGATAAAATATCCCATTCTGGTGTGTTTTCCAATTTTTCTGGCACGTTTAATTCACCAAATTTGGTCGGGAACGAATCCGTTAAAACCAGTTCTTCGGTCAAATCGATTCCAGCCATAATTTTTAACATTCTGTGCGCAGTGTCACGATTAAATTTCGCATCAGACAAATTGATTTCTTTGGACGCAATATCAGATTCTATTTTAACCAAATTACTGCGGTTTGCACGACCAGCCGCCGTCAACCGTTTGCGTGCTGCACGCGCATTGTTCAAATCTGATTCACTTAATTTTACAATTTCATCGGTCATTTTGGCCGTCCAATACAGATTTGCTGCGGCATATTCAACCTCTCGTCTGGTCAGGTCATGCGCAGAATCAGCCATCTTAATCGCTGACTTTAATGATTTTACCGCGTTACCAATTTTACCAAATGTATAAATTGGCTGGGTCAGGTTAACACCGACTGTAAATGTATTATCTGGAAATTCAAACGCAATCCCATCTTTGAATTTATCATTTATTTCCCCTAATAACGAACCCGGGATTTCAATAACACGCGATTTTGTTGGATCTTCGACATTTATTGTATTTGAATAAGCCGCAGTCGCATCCAATTTGAACCAACGATTTGCATTTACCGCATCTAATTGCGCAGATGCTTTTTCCACGTTCGCCGCCGCTTTTTTCAAATCATGCGATTGTTCAGATACACGCGCAACCGCATCAGCCAAAGATAAATCTAAGGCAAAAGACGGCATCGCGCATACAGATGCAATTGCCGCAAACACTAATGATACCATTCGTTTATTGTGCATTTTATTTTTGCTCCATCTTTGATAAAATTTTGTTCATTGTTTTTAACGCCGCTGTTAATTCTGTTTCGTCTTCTTTGGAAATACCAGAAAACATCTGTTCAACCGCACTGCGGAAACGCTCCATTGACGAAGTAGCAATTTCAGCACCACGTGGCGTCACCGAATACCACGTATTACGACGATCGTTTTCATCAACAACACGTAAAACCAAGCCATCTGATTCCAGTTTGCGAAATACAGCACACAAATTTGGCGCAGATACATATTCACGCCGAGCAATGTCTTTTAACATTGCGCGACCACCCGCATGCAAACGCACCAGAACAGATAATTGTTGACGCGAAAACCCAGACAAATTCGCCCCGTCATTACGCAGACGATCCGCATATTTATCCAGCATCCAGATATTTGATTCCATAAGACGAACAAATTCCTTGCGCGACATTTTATTTTCCTTTATAATCGTTTTGGTTTAAGATTTGTTAAAAAACTTAATTATTATATATTTTAATAAATTTAATGCAAGTGCTTTTTTCAAAAAATTTTTATTTGCTTGCAAAATTTACAAAGATATATATAATTTAAGTCGCAATTGGGGTGTCGTCTAATGGTAGGACAAGAGATTTTGGTTCTCTTTATCATGGTTCGAATCCGTGCGCCCCAACCAATATTCAAACGCCCCTTTTTGGGGCGTTTTAATATTGAACGGGGCCACGGTTTGTAATCTGCAACGCCAGTTGCCGGTTCGACAATGAGTAGATTTGATAAACAACGCGCAATCAAATCGTCAGGAATGCCCCGCAGGCATAATATGCCGAGGGAATTGTGTGCGCCCCAACCATAGTTTCCAAACTTGCCCACTGGGGCAAGTTTTCTTTTGGTTCGTAGTACTTTCACCGAGTTCGAAAGTTTAGGTTTAGAAAATGTCAAAAAATTGTAATTTTCGAACTTTTGTGGTATAATGCGCCAAATGGACAAGGAGAAAAGTAATGCTTCGTTTTATTAAATCGTTATTTGTTAAACCAAAGAAACGCAAAAATGGTGTTTCTGTGAAAGATTTTTACAATGAATCTGCAGAAAAAGAATTCACACGAACGACAAAAAATGCAGCACATATGTTGGAATTTCAAACTACAGAGTTTTTTTATAAAAAATATCTTAAAAGAGGTATGAAGGTTTTGGATGCTGGTGGTGGGCCTGGGCGATATACAGTCGATTTGGCGAAACAAGGCCATCATATGACTTTGTTAGACATTTCGGATAAAGAATTAGAAGTCGCCAAACGAAAAATAAAACAATACCGTGTTGGTAAGTTTGTTGATTCTGTGGATTTGGGTTCTATCACAGATTTGCCATATAAAGATAATTCTTTTGATATGGTTTTGTGCATTGGCGGACCACTATCACATTTACGTACAGATGCTGAACGAAAAAAAGCAATCAAAGAATTGGTTCGTGTTGCAAAACCCGGGGCAACTATATTTATATCTGTGATGGCACGACCAGCGGTATTGAATTTATGTGTCAAAGATTTTAAAGAATATTTAAAAACATACGGATATAAAAACGAAAAAGATTTTTGGAACGAAACAAACATACTGACACAGACTGGTGATGATAATTGGTTTGTGGGTTGTTCCTATGCACATTTTTATTGGCCAAGCGAACTGAAAGATTTGGTATTAAAAACCGCTAAAAACACAAAATTGTTGCATCAGGTTGCCCTTGAATGGCCGAACCAAAATACACATAAAGAGTTTAATGAAATCGCAAAAAACAAAAAGCAATATAAGAAATGGTTGGATTTACATTTTTCAATTTGCGACCATCCAGATATGCTGTCTTTAAGTGCACATATAATGATTGTTATTCAAAAGAAAAAATAAGATTATTGATGTAAATTATGTAATCTTAATTTCTCTTTCACATTATCAATCTCTCGTCCAATCTCAATCAATTCAGCTCGCGAATTGCACAGATAGCACAACCAAATTTAACAACACCCCGAATGGGGTGTTTTTCAATTTGGTATACGTCACGGTTTGTGCAAACTGTTTTATTTCGTTTGCACCGCAAAACATTATCAATGTTTTGTACGTGTTTCAGCAAATCGCAGATTTCCTAAAACACTAGTGGGAACATCCCCACACCCCTGTGTGCGCTTGAACGTGACGCATCACACACACAAAATTGACCCGTTTGTTTTTTTATGCTAGCATATCGTGCAACACAAAAAGGCTGTTTATGACGGGTATTGAATATATAAAAAACGCAGTATTGGAATTACTGAAAAACAACTCTGATGGACACGACGATAAACACGTATTGCGTGTTTATGACACCGCCATGAAATTTTGCCAAGAAATACCGTCTGTGAATCGTGATTTGGTGGCGGCCGCGGCATTACTGCATGATTGCGATGATTATAAACTGTTTGGCGAAGAATCAGAATGCATGATGACTAATACCAAACGTATATTGTCGGGTTCTGGATTTGACGCTGAATTCTGTGAACAGTGTATCAATATCGTAAAAACCATCGGATACAGCAAGCGGTTAAAAGGTATACCAGCATACGGTATCGAAGGCGCAATTGTATCAGATGCAGATATGTGCGATGCATCTGGGGCCATAGGCATATTAAGGTGTATTGAATACCGTTTTGGCGCAAAAAAACCTTTCTTTAACCCAGATTGCATTCCACAGGAAATGGACGCTGAGACATACAGAAAATCAGAACTTGACCCGTGTGTAAATCACTTTTTTGTTAAAATACTTCATTTGCGCGACATGTGTTTAACCGAACCTGGACGCAAATACGCAAAAAGAAAACACCAAACCATAGTTAATTTTTTAAGCGATTATTTTGACGAAGTTAATGCCCCACAAACGTGGAAAGATTTACTAAAAAAATACGCATAGGGTCACCGGGGTGCTATGTGTTGCGGATTTTTTGCAACACAGCCTTTAACTGTAATTGCTGGTTTTGAGTATTTTGGGATAATTTACGTATTTTTTTGCGTTCTTGGTTTAAGCGTTTTTTGGCAACATCTAACAAACCATCATACCACGAATAACGTATTAACGAAACATCGCAATAGATTGAAAAAAATTCGTTTCCTTGTTTATCCTTAACCGACATACGACGACCAGAACCCTGGGAACCGAACACAATATTAATCCCATCAAGACAACACTCTTTGTCGACGCCCCTTTCAAGAAAAGCAAAATTTTTTGATGTTTTTATCTTGGTTCTAAGTGCGTTTATTATTCTTTTTTCTGTGATAAATTCTTTCAAAGTTTGCACAGAACACCCCTTTTTGTTTTTTAATTAAAATCCGACAGAAAAACGCATCCCATATGGATTTGCAGAAACACGAACACCGTTATACCTGTCGACAAGTGACCATGAAATCAAACCGCTGATCGCAGCCCCCGCCACAGTATCCCACCACCAATGCCTGTTTGCGTCAACGCGCGAATACGCCGTGAACCCAGTCATTAAATACGGAAATATAGCACGCTTAAAACCATAACGATTATGTATAAAAGATGCCCCAGCCATTGCCGATGCCGTATGACCAGATGGGAATGATAAATTATTAGAACCGTCTGGACGCCGTTCTTGGACAGAAAACTTTAACCCATACACAACCGCTTCGGTGGCGGCAAAAGAATATGTAAATTGTTCAACACCGGTCCAACCGTCTTCGTTCATTGCCATACCAAACGCGTACACAGGGACAATAACCTGCATAAAATCGCCAATTTTTTTAACCGTATCATCTGCACGTGCCGAATGCACAAATGCCAATATTGCAAAACAACACAATAAAACTTTTAAGACGCTGGACATTTGATTATTTACCCTTTATTTTTTTAACACGTTCTGTGTCACAAAGGACACGAATCCTATTATATCAATAAACAGGGAAAAAAATAATAACTTTATTTCGTTTTTTGGGCTAAACCGCACCATATCATGACACGTTGTGGTTCTTGAAACAACGCAACAGGCATATCATATGTAACGTCTTGGCCGTCTTGGTATATAGTTTTAGATAAAATTCCAACCTTGGTTGCGCGCGCCATTATTTTTTTAAGTACGTCCAACACATGCGCATCCCCAGGATAATATAACATATACAAACGATTAAACGCAGGCGTATCAAACAATATTTTGTGTACCATAGAAATTTCTGAACAGTCATATTCATTAAAACTAGTGGTCGACATCCATTTATACCCCGTCCAATCCACACATGGTTTTTGTTCTAGGATGTCAATATAGCGATAAAATTTATTCAAGGAAGGTTTGATAAATTCCAAACTTGCACGCTTGCCATTTTCTGAAATAACAGATGTTTTGAAATCAGAATCTCGGATATAGGGCGGACGTTTCCTATCATAAAAAGCCGCCACATTTGATAATGTACATTCTGGGATTTCGATATTTGATCGCTGCTTTTGACGTTCACGACCACTTAACGATGCCAAATCCAACGTCAGCGGATATGGTAATTTATAATCAACCGTTTCATTACTTTGGATTGCGATAGTGTCTGTCAAGGTTGTATAGGATAATTCATCGCCGTTTTGGGTTAAAAACAAACAATCTTTGTATTTATTAGCAACCCTGTCGTATTTGCTTTTGTATGTCACGTTGACCATTGGTATAATAGATCTGTGAATATCTATAAACGAACCATTTAATGAAATATTTAACATAAACACCACCACATTATTGTATTTATTACCGTTTCAACGTGTAACAGATTAAAGAAAAAACAAAAGCAAATCAATACAAACATAAACCGTTGACAATTTGGTATTTTTGTACTATAATAAACTTACGAATAAAACAAAAAGGATTTACTATGAAAGAAAACACACGTCAAACAGTTCGCGCATTGTCTTATGTATCTGGGGCAATTGGATTTGTATGCGCTTTAGGGGCAGCAGGCACATCTGATGCACGCGACGAATTACGCTTTATGGACGAAGAAGAACGTACAAAGGTAGAAGCAACATTAGCCAGCGAAAAGGCTGTACGCAATTTAACCAAAGTCGGATTGTTCACATTGGCTGCGGGTGTCGTTGGATTAACAATAACAGACAAAACCCAAAAACAACGCTAGATTTGTTTTGTTGACAGTCTTGGTGGTATTGTTTAATATCGCGTTACAAAAAAACATTTCAAAGGAAATAAAAAATGAAATATTTTAGATATGCAAATTTCGCTATAACAAAAGAAGCACTGGAATCTTATATCGAAGATGCAAACGCGTATAACAAGAAATCACGCAAACATCATTACGCTAATTCAGCAGTGACGAATTCTATAATTGAACTTTTCGCATTAGGCGACATAGAATTTGATACGTCTGATAAAGAAATGTGTCAACTGGCGGAAAGACTGATTGTCGAATGCGGTCGTGATTATATGGGCAGATACACACAAGACGCGTATGATGCAATGAAAAGATTATGCGCAATGCGTGGTGTTGAATTTGATGCAAGCATACTGAGCGACAAAAAAAGCAGCGGCAGCAAGGTTGCAAACAAAATAAAATCTTGGTTCACGCACACAAAAGAAAAAATTAAAACAAATTACAACGAAAACAAAACATCGTGGCACAAAATAATCGCCAACACAACAGCAATGCTGGGGGTTGGTGGACTGGTTGGGTTGGGCATTGGCACAACAATTAAATCATGCCAAGATAAACGTGAACAAGACGATAAAAAAGAATATAAAACAGAATACAACATCACAACAAATATGGCATTGAAACAGCCAACAACCATTGCATGGCCAGGTCTGAAAATTACAAAACCTGTTACAAAACCGGCAACACCAGAATTGTCTGAGCATGCAATAAAAGTTCGCGAATATTGCACCAGCGCACTGGACATTGTTATTGGCAAAAACGCACGTCAAAAACTGTGCGCGGAAATTCGCAAACAGGTTGATTTGGGAATATTCAAAATACCAAACGATATGTCTGTGGAACGTGTTGCACACGCAATGACAATGAGTCGTATTTACGAAGGTAAAAGCATAATACTGGACGCATTAAAATCATACAACAAATTAACAGATGCACAACAGGCTGAATTTGAAAACTATATCAAAGAAGTTGGCGAACGTGGCGAAAAAATTCAAAAACGTGCCGCAAAAAAACAAACCCTGACCAATTACAGTAAATATGACCAGGCATCAAAAAAAATGCAGAAAACACACGCTAAAAATTTACACGAACTGCACAAGATGCGCGGATATACACGATAAAACAAAAACCGGCATACGCCGGTTTTTTTATTCACACTGTTCAATGCCTATTATTTTTTCTTCTAAAACCGTGAACACGCCATCTTTGTCGGCATAGTTTTTACCAGTCTCAAAATGCACAAAACATTCACTACGCGATTTGGCATCATCATTAGATGCATAAAACTCATCTTTCATATCTGGATATCCTTTACTTAGCTCAGAACTGCATAAATGACGTTCGCTATTCGTGCAATACGCACCATTTTTATAATAAGGGTTACCTTGTATGGTAACGACATTATTGTCATCGTTACATGGTACACAATTTACTACTTCGTCAGAAGTGTCGTTGTCATAATAACCGTTTGCACATCCGGTATTTACACCGTTTTCGTCGCATACGTAACCGCTGTCACATGCAGAACATATATAATAACTATTATTACCAGTCCGAACTTCTGTCCCAAATATAGGAAACTCATCATCACAATCGAAGTCTGTTTCAACGGCGGGACATTTTGTATTTGATACATTCCGCCCAATGTATATAGGTGCAGCCAAGACATCTCGCAGACAACATGGTACAGACCCACTACCGTCTGTCGCCTGGTCACACGAAAATTGTCCCGCATCGCTGCCAGAACCACCGGGACAATAGTGTCCGACCGTGCACGGTTCGCATGGGGTTGTGGTTGATCCTTGATTTTCGTTATCCGCCCAATAATAACCAGGTTCACACCGGCTTATCGTCATCCCACCACACACTGAGCCCGTTGGGCAATCTTGTGGTTTGGACGAACCGGCGGGACAAAATTGATCTTCATCACACGGAAAACGTTCACCTTGTTCACAATAATACCCTACTGGACATGTGTACTTTGTATTTTTGTCATAAGTAGCATCGCCCTGATACCCTGGACAATATTTGCCATCGCCACACTGAACACAATTTAATGCCTGAGCTTTTGTTACAGGACATACCAAAGCGCCTTCACTAAACTGCATAGCACTTGGTATTATGATATCCGCATCTGTCCCATCGTCATAATATCCAGGCAGACATGCATTACAATATTGTATGCTATATTCTGTATTATTAAAGCTATACCCCAAATACCCTGGGTAATCAGGGGAACCATCTGGCTTATAACAACCTTCTTGATTAATAGTTGAGTGCGGTTCTATCTCGCCTTCATCATCGCCTAAGGTTATACTATCTTCATCAGGACATGTGAATGCGCCACTTTTCCCCCCAGGACAATATTCATCTGTTTCACACAAAGTGCAAGAACTGTTGTTCCAGTTGTCGACATCCCATTTGTATCCCTGGTTGCACCCTGTAAATATACCATTGCTACACTTACCGTTTTCTGGACAATCACTCGCACCATAAAACTCAGAACCAGGACAATACTTGCTGTTGTCTACTGACTCACATGATATACATAATCTAAAAGAGCTAGCACCACAATCAACCCGTGATAAGTAATAACCCTCTTGACAAAAATTACAATCTTGAGTCCTTAGGATTGTGCCACTGAAGTTTACACAACGCGCTTCCCCCCATTTGCAATTAATACTACTATTATTATACTCGGGGGTAGAATCATTACATTGCGAATTATCAAGAATGGAACATGTATCGGCGGCGTGGGCAGATATGTCGGTTAACGCAAAAAGTGCACACAGCACACAGCGTAAAAATATACACCCGATATTAAATGTATTTTTTTGCATTTTATCCCCCCACTTGTATTTAACAATTATACGTTTTTGACGCCCCTTAGCAATAAAATTCAAGACAATAATTCACGCGCACTGCGTAATAAATCAATCGCGAATTTTATTTCATCCCTGTGGTCTGCGCCACGTGGCATTGTTGCCACAGCAACGGTTTCCATCGACGGTGCCGATACCGCCAACAAACTGTCTATATCCTTTGGCAAATCACCATCACGCATCAGTTTTTTCACGCCTGCGATTGTCATGCCACGATTATACAACAAATCTTTTAACACGACCAGACGTTCAAATGTTTCCGTGCGATAATAGCGACGCCCACCTGCCCCCGTTGTTGGACGAATTAAAACAGGAAATTGCTTTTCCCAATAGCGCAACGTGTGCGCCGGCACAGACAAACGTTTCGATACATCATTTATTGATAAAAAGTATTCGTTATCCATGCCGACACCCCACCATTATTCAGACACTTGTTCACATGATGTATATCTTGCAGATTCTTCATTTGTCGGAATACCCAACGAATATTTCGTTGCATGATTACGATTCCCAATTTGCAAATTATACCACGGTTCGGTGCGATAAAAGGAAACACGTGCATCATATTCCTGGTCCATTAAGTATTCAACACCATCAACAATAATTACCGCCCCATCATCCAAGAATCGTACAACAACATCATACGATGATTTTACATTTGTATCTGCAGATGGCGTTTGTTCTATTCCTGTCTTACAAATCAAATGCACCGTATCAGGCAGACGATCACATGCCGTCAAAACACATAACAACACAGGTAAACAAAATATTATTTTCTTCATGTCTTATCCTTTTTTTCTTTGGCTAGTCTGCAATCGATTCGGCCTGTTCTTCGGATTCTTCTTCGTGTTCAATAGCGGTTGCCGATACAACTTTTTCATTATCAGCGGTGCGGAACAATGTCACACCCGCGGTACTGCGACCCGCAATACGAACATCCGCAACCGGTGTACGGATAATTTTACCGCCGTTTGTTACCATCATAACATCTTGGTTGTCGGTGACTGGGAACGAACCTGCAACGGCTGTATTTTTACCACCCAACTTAATATTGGTAAATCCGCCACCACCACGATGTGTTAAGCGATATTCATAAGAACTGGTACGTTTGCCAAATCCATTTTCAGAAATAGTCAAAATGAATTCTTCTTTGTCCGCCATTTCTTTCATCTTGGCATCATCCAGGACGATTGTTGTCTCTTCTTCGTCGGCGGACGCTTCTTCTTCGATACCGGTTGCAGCACGACGCGCAGCACGTGATTGCTTGATATACGCCGCACGGATGGCTGAATCTGCTTCGCCACGGTTCAACATTGCCATACCGATAATTTTATCATCTTGGCCCAATGTAATACCGCGAACACCCGTTGAATTACGTCCCGCAAATACACGAATTTCCGGTACCGGGAATCGGATTGCGCGACCACGATATGTTGCCAAGAATACGTCTTGGTCTTCGTTACATGGCAGTACGGAAATCAAACTGTCACCTTCGTCCAATTTCATTGCAATTTTTCCATTTGCACGGATTGAATCAAAGTCACTCATACGATTGCGGCGAACGGTACCGGACGCAGTTGCAAACATCAAGAAATGTTCTTTGCCAGATTCGGCGGCACGTGCGACATCTTCTTCGGGCACTGGTAAAATAGCCGTGATTGTTTCGCCGTTTTCCAGTGGCAACAGATTTACCAATGGGCGCCCCTTGGCCGCTGCTGCGGCTTCTGGCAATTTGTATGTTTTCAATTTATAGCACAGACCACGAGAACTAAAGAACAACAATGGCGTATGTGTATTCGCAACGAACACTTGGACAACATAGTCATCGTCTTTGGTTGTCATTGCATTGCGACCCTTGCCACCACGTTTTTGTGCACGAT
>JAZRIB010000001.1:0-6735 GCA_045645065.1 Candidatus Enterousia sp. | reverse complement strand
CGCACCCGTGCCAGACACATTGAAAACATAACGCACGACGACCGCATAGTCGCCCTGCAACAAGACTTTGGCCACAGCAGTATCGGCACCACCCGATGCAATTACGGCAACATCTCCCCATCCCGCCAACGCGAACTAATCGCTGGGATAAAGGTTGAGTGAATCAAACTAACCAGTTGACATTTGGGCCACATGTCCTAAAGTGACGTAAAAGGAGAAAACTATGCTGTTTGGTGCGATTATTGGTGATATTGTTGGTTCAGTTTATGAATTTCACAATCTGCGTTCTAAAAAGTTCCCATTTATGACTGACCGTTGCTATATCACGGATGATTCATGTATGTCCATAGCGGTGGCCAGCGCAATCAAACAATGGCGTGAGCAAGGTGGCGACCTGAGCCAAATTACAGCCGACACCATGCGAGTTGTTGGCAAAGCATATCCAAACAAAGGCTATGGCGGTATGTTTTGGGAATGGCTGAATGACCCGACTATGGGCCCGTACAATAGCTGGGGCAATGGGGCGGCAATGCGAGTATCTGCCGCCGGATGGTTCGGCGAAAATATCGCAGAAGTCAAACGCCTGTCATACCTGGTCACATCCCCAACCCACGACCATATCGAAGGCATCAAGGGTGCCGAAGCGGTTGCTGTCGCAATCTTTATGGCACGCAACGGCCACAGCAAAGACGACATAGCCGAATACATCCGCAACAACTATTACCCGACATGCGACTGCTTGGCGGATTTACAGGAATACTATGATTGGGATTCTTCGTGCCAGGGAACGGTACCACCCGCCCTGCAATGTTTCTTTGAATCAACGGACTTTGAAGACGCAATCCGTAATGCGATATCAATCGGTGGCGACAGTGATACAATTGCCGCAATCACAGGCTCCGTCGCCGAAGCATACTATGGCATCCCACCCGAACTAATCGGCCAGGCCAAAACCTATATCCCCGACGATTTGTTGGAGATTGTAATGGAGTTGGAGAATCAACACCCCTAAAATATATTGATAATCCCATGTATGTTTTGATATATTTTCCTATATAACATGGATACAGAAACACATAAGATTTTTATTAAAGGCGAAGATCTGACCAAAGATATTCTGCTGATAGAACCCGATGGCAATAAAATAAATGTCATGTTTAAAAACGGTCGGTCATACTCTTACTGCAGAAGTAGTATTAGATTAGAACCAATAAAACAGGATGAGCAAAGAGCGAAAAAAGTATTTGCATACTTGCGTTCGATTGCGGATTCCGTAGGTTTGAACAACGATTATGGTCAGAATATTTTGCTTAAAAACCTTAATCGCATTAACGAAAAATCCAAAGAAACCGTTTTATATGACTTTTTATCTGGCGAATACAGGGACAATAACAGCAAGATATCAGATACGCCGTTGTACCCCTTTGGATTTAATATTAGCCAACAACAGGCCGTTGATAATGCACTGACCAACCAGCTGTCTATTATTGAAGGGCCGCCGGGGACCGGAAAAACGCAAACTATACTGAATATCATAGCAAATATTGTAATGGCTGGGAAAACGGTTGCCGTGGTTTCTGCAAACAATTCTGCGACCGCCAATGTGCTGGAAAAACTGCAAAAATACGATTTGGGATTTATGGCGGCTTTTCTGGGCAGCAGTGCAAACATTGCCGCATTTAACCAAACAGATCACAAATTACCAGATATGTCTGATTGGCACAGAAGCAACAAATGGGCAAAATCCACCATAAAGAAAATCAAAACACTGCATGAAAAACTGCTGACCATGCTGACCGAACAAAACAGAACGGCGAAAAACAAACAAGAATTTGATGCGCTGAACACCGAATACCAGCACTTTCATGTACAAAACCCGAATATAAATGAATCCAACATCAGTCACCTGACTGATGACAAGGCGATGCGGCTTTGGTTGGCATACGAGAGTTTTGCCCAGCGCAATCGCCGGCCAAACCTGATTGAACGTATAATATTTCGTTATAGATACAAGATAAAGGATAAACAATTCTTTCACAGCGATGTTGAAACGGTGATAAAAACCTGTCAACAGGCTTGGTATACAAAGCGCATAGCAACCCTGTCCCAAGACATCGAGCAGTCAGAAAAGAAACTTGCAAAATTTAATTTTTCAGAAAAAATCAAACAATATACCGACTGGTCTATGCAGTTGGTCAAAGATAATCTGGCAAAAAAATACAAAAAGTTGGAACGGGCCACAAATCCGGCCGATAAAGATTTTCTGAAATCATACCCCGTAATTCTTAGTACGACATATTCCCTTTCAAATTGCCTATTTGATGGGATTTTTGACTATGTGATAATTGACGAGGCATCCCAGGTTGATTTAGTTACTGGTGCGCTGGCATTGGGATGTGCACAGAACGCAGTAATTGTCGGCGACTTAAAACAACTGCCCAACGTTGTGGACACAGAAAACGCAAAAACAACCGATGCGATTTTTGATAAATTTGAAATCCCAGAGGTTTACAGGTATAAAAATCACAGCTTGCTGTCGACCGTTACAAAACTGTTCAAAGACATACCATCTGTTATGTTACGGGAACACTATAGATGTCACCCAAAGATTATTGAATTTTGCAACCAACGTTTCTATGGTGGCCAGCTTATTTCCCTTTCCAGGCCAAATACCGACCGTTCGCCCTTGGTTGTATATAAAACTAAAATCGGCAATCACGCCCGGAATCATATCAACCACAGACAAATTGACGTTATTGTTGACGAAATTATTCCGCAACAAAAACTAAATGTAAACGATAACAGTCTGGGCATTGTGACACCATACAGGAATCAGGTTACCGCCCTGCAAAACATATTCAAGGATACAAAGGTCCAGGCCGATACGGTTGATAAATTCCAAGGACGTGAGAAAAACATAATTATTCTATCTATGGTTGATAATCAAATTTCAGAATTTGCGGATCAGCCCAATCGACTAAACGTGGCCATATCACGTGCCATAGACCAACTAATCGTTGTAACCAATGGCAACGAAGAAGAAAAAGACACAAATATTGGCGCCCTGATTGATTATATTAACTATAATAACCTGACCGTCGTACAAAGTGATATAAGTTCAGTATTTGATTGTTTATACAAGTGCTATGCGGAAAAACGCAGACAAATGATAAAGTCCAGTGTTTCAGAATTTGACAGCGAAAATGCTATGTACGATTTAATCACAGAAGTATTAAAAACAGAACAATTTAATATCTTTGATGTTGCGTTGCACGTGCCATTAAAATCAATTTTCAACGATTTATCAAAACTAACCAACGAAGAATACAGTTATGCAAACAATATCATGACACATTGCGATTTTCTGATATTTGATCGCGTTACTAAAAAGCCTGTATTAGGGATAGAGGTTGACGGCACCAAATACCACCACGAAAACACCAAACAATATGAACGCGATAGAATGAAAGACAGTATTTTTGCCACCTATAACATCCCGCTTATTCGCTTTAGAACCGATGGCAGCCAAGAAAAAGCGAAACTTATTCAAGCCTTATCAAAATTGATATCCGGATAAATATCGCTACATTTTTGGTAAAAGTTAGCGATATGTTGAATATATCACTGTTTTTCATTCCCCATCTGAGATTTCATCACCCGATACATCTGTTATATCATCAAAGGGGATTTTGGTTTTGACTATGGTGATGTATCGGTATTCGGGGTCTATGCGAGTGACCATGCCGGTTATAGTTTCGTATGCGTCGGTCCGGTAAAATCGCACCGTTATCATCATACCCTTTTTTAACCAGCCCGAGTTTCCGTGACAACCGTTCTGCGGCATCGCCAATCAACTCCCGACGTGGTTCAACCACCCGATTTTTAGCCAGCACCATCGCATAGTACCCACGCAGGGCTGCGAACGGCATAAACTGTTTTGCACGTGCGGTATTATCAGCCATTGTGTCCCCCAACCAAAGTGTTACGTTTGCGACCGGTGGACTTCTCGTGATAATTTATGCCACGCAGGACAGCGTTCTTGCCAAATTTCCCCTTGATATCCAGCAATGCGTGTTGCAGTTTGCTTTCGCGTTCGTCCGCCCTTGTGTCCGCAAATAAATCCAGTTGCAGATGCACCGTATCCGCATCGACCAGGTTCCCCAGTCCAACCGTCAATTTATGTATCGGCGTGCGTTTATCGGTTGTTTCCCGATACAGGCGCACAAAGTCCGCCACCAATGTCTTGTAAGACGATGTGTGCGCTGGCAATTTACGACTGCCCCCGGTTGGGCGTCGCACATCACGTGAATACCCCACAGCCAGCGATATCTCATCCGCCACCAGATTCTTTTCCACCAATTCTAAGACCAGGTTATCCACCATTTCCTGCATCACAATCTGTGCGTCGTCAAAGTTATAGTCTTCGAACAGAATCTGGCCGTTAGATAGTGAATGGGATTTCGCCTGATAATTATGAATGTCGGCAATCGTGCACGGCTCGACCCCATTTGCATGGTCAATCAGGTATTCTGCATTTGTGCCGAACTCTTTATACAAGGTTTCGGCCGCCAACTGCGTCACCCCATACAGGTCATACACACCATATTTTTCCAGTCGCCGTGCAATGCCCGCCCCGATGTTCCAGATGTCTGTTATTGGCCGATGATGCCACAGGTGTTCCCGAAACGATTCCGCATCAAGGTATCCGATATGGTCGGGGACTTTCTTGGCCGTGATGTCCAGCGCAACCTTGGCCAAGAACAAGTTCGTACCAATGCCGGCGGTGGCGCATATGCCCGTCTCATCCCGCACAGCATCCATCAGCATTATCGCCATTTCTTTGGGCGACCGCTTATACATTTTCAAGTAAGGCGTGATATCGATAAAGCATTCGTCAATGGAATAGACATGGATGTCTTCGGGCGAAATATAGCGCAGATAAATACCGTAAATCTGGGCGGATACTTCCATATACTTTTTCATGCGGGGCATGGCGGTGATGTATTCGACGTTTTTGGGTATTTCAAAGACCCGGCAACGATTACGAATGCCGAGGGCCTTCATCGCCGGCGTTATCGCCAGACAGACCGACCCCCGCCCCCGTGACGGGTCCGCCACGACCAGGTTTGTTGTAAATGGGTCCAGGCCACGGTCAACCGCTTCGACCGAGGCAAAGAAACTTTTCAAATCAATGCAAAGATAAAACCTTTCCGCCATTCCGTGAATCAGTATAAACCGAATTCACCGGATGTCAAAAAGGATTGTATGGACGATTCTATATATGTTAATTCCCATTTGATAGGATTTGCTTTAATTGTTCTAAATCTGCAGGATCTTCTAATCTATGAATCATTTTATGACAATTTGAACACAAAACAATAAAGTCATCTAAATTCAGAGCTCGTTTTTCTCCTTCTCGCATTTCAGCGTAGGGAACCTTATGATGACATTCAATAAAATCGTTACCAAGGTTTGGATATCTGCTTGCAAAAGACATTCCACAGGCCTCACAAACATATCCTTTTTGTCTCTTAATATACTTAATCGATGAAGCATTAAGGCGACCTTCATATTTATAATGAGTTTTTTTTACCTTCGCTTCTTCTATGTCTAACAACTGTCTGCCGTCCTGCCCGATAGCTATATTATCAAGTTGTTCTGGAAGCTCTATAAGCTGATTTTGCTGTAACTCTTCTTCGTTTTTGTCCTCTACTGGCTTGTGTGAAAATGTTTGTGCATTCTTGTACGATTCTCGCAACCCCCAGTGCCCTGTATCAAGCTTCATAAAAATATCTTTGCGACCGTTGAAGCTAAGGGAATCGCTCGAATGCTCTTGAATACGTCCTCGCACAATATCATCAAAGCTGTCCGGAATAGACAAACCTCCCTTTTCACGTACCAACCTTACTACAGGATATAAATCTGCATACCGAGCATTACCACCCAATAACTGCATTGCATAAACGATACTATCAACCCATCTTTCTGTACTCACTGTTTGCTCCATTTCTACTATTTTGTTTGTCCAAAACATACCACAACAATTAATAAATTCTAATATTTTTCGCAAATTTGCCTTGTTAATTCATTCGACACAACCAAATCTGCTGGGAGTTGTTGGTGAGATAGCAGGTCCGATACCGGCACCCAGTGCATATCGTCGTGGACGCGCAGTTGGATTTCGCCTGTGTAGGATGTGATTTCGTATGTATGAAGTTCGATAACCTTGCCTGAATCTGTTGTATGTTTTGCGATGGTAATCAGGTCGCCAATTTGTGCATCAATGCCCAACTCTTCGTAGAGTTCACGATGCAGGCATGTTGGGCCGTCTTCGCCATCTTCAAACTTACCACCAGGGTATTCCCATTCGCCCGCCAATGGCTGGTCTGCCCCACGTCGCATCAGCAGAACATTATCACCATTTCTAAAAATCGCAGCTGTTACTTTCACACTGAATCCTTTCCTTTACAACACCATCTTGCACTGTTTTTTTAGGTTTGTAAAGTCCTTATTTTCTGCGGATTTTAGCGTTTATACATAGAGATACACCACGATACATTTAAGGTTAAATTTTACGATATTTTATGATTTAGTTATAACTAACAACATATCAACAGTTTTACGTAAGTTTTCAACAATTTTTTGTGCATTACTACTTTCACTACCTTTTCTTTATCTTTTATTTTTATTATCTTTTATTTTTCTTTACTACTACTACTTTCCTTACCTATGAAA